>NZ_JBEAFQ010000013.1:0-160178 GCF_040062275.1 Klebsiella sp. GW_Kp182
GATAGCTGAAGCCCTGCAGGTGTATAACAACACCGTTGTTCAGAATTAGCTCCCGATTCCTCAGCTGATTCCTGAGGATAACAGGAACAAAACAACCCCATTGTTCGCAGTCGGCTCTCCAGTTCCTCTGTTAATTCGTGAGGACGCGAAGGATCAAAGTAAACATTCTCCAGTAAGCCTCATAAGATACCTGCAGCCATTCAGTTATAAAACAACGCCCAAGCATGTATGCAATTATCTACCCGGGCCCCAGCTGATCCCTGATGACCGGCAGGACCCAAACCAACCCCGTTGTTCGCAGTCGGTTGCCTAGTTCTTCCGTTGATTCCTGAGGTCCCTCAGGCTCAAAACAAACCATACTCCCTCAAACCTCATCAGATAGCTGAAGCCTTGTAGGTGTATAACAACCCCGTTTTTCGCAATTAGCTCCAGGGTCCCAGCTGATTCCTGAGGATAACAGGAACAAAACAACCCCATTGTTCGCAGTCGGCTCTCCAGTTCCTCTGTTAATTCGTGAGGACGCGCAGGATCAAAGTAAACATTCTCCAGTAAGCCTCATAAGATACCTGCAGCCCTTCAGGTATAAAACAACGCCCAAGCATGTATGCAATTATCTACCCGGGCCCCAGCTGATCCCTGATGACCGGCAGGATCCAAACCAACCCCGTTGTTCGCAGTCGGTTGCTTAGTTGTTCCGTTGATTCCTGAGGTCCCTCAGGCTCAAAGCAAACCATACTCCCTCAAACTTCATCAGATAGCTGAAGCCTTGTAGGTGTATAACAACCCCGTTGTTCGCAATTAGCTCCAGGGTCACAGCTGATTCCTCAGGATTAACAGGACCAAAACAACCCCGTTGTTCGCAGTCGGCTCCCCAGTACCTCTGTTAATCCGTGAGTTCCCTCCGGCTCAAAGCAAACCATTCACCCTCAAGCCTAATCAGATAGCTGAAGCCTTGTAGGTGTATAACAACCCCGTTGTTCGCAATTGGCTCCCGGGGTCCTCAGCTGATTCCTGAGGATTAACAGGACTAAAACAACCCAATTGTTTGCAGTCGGATCCATGGCGCATCTGTAGACCCCTTAGGGTCTGCAGGTACTAACAACCTCTTTGTTAGTAGTAAGCACTTTGGAGCGTCAGTCGCTTCCTTTCAGGTCAAAATTCGGGAAGCTCAGTAGCTGTCTGTTTGTACCTGAGGCAGAACAACGTCGATGTGTTCGACCTCAAAACCTTAGAAGGTATCCATCGTTAAAGATGCCTTCATTGGAGAGGTGAAGAGGAAGGTGAAGAGGAAGGTGAAGGGGAAGGGGAAGGGGAAGGGGAAGGTGAAGGGGAAGGGGATAACATCATAAAATGAAATCCAAAGTTGTAGCCAAATTTTAAAGTTTGGTATGGAATGCTGGGATTAAACCTCAGAATTCACCAAATCTGATTATTTTGTTACACCTGCATATATTTCCTTTAATATCAGTATGTTGGAATTTCTGCGGTTATTTAACGAACAAATCTAATTGTGCATGAAATCTCATTTTGAGCGTTAGATGTGATAATTGTGCATTGTAATGCACTTTTACCTTGTATTGCGCTCAATCCTCGTGAATAATGTACAGACTAACCTAAGGAGAGACCATGAGCATATTAGATGATATTCGTACTATCGGCCTAAAAATGAAAAACGAACAAGCAAGCCTTAAGGAAATTATCCTTGAGTCGAGTCGTATTGATGTTTCAGATGAACAAGTCGATGGTTTAGATCGTCTAATCTATAACCATTGTTTAAATAAAAAAACTCTCTCTGACTTTTTTGGTAAATCTAGAAATACTTTTAGTAGAATTTTATCTGAACTACATGAAAAAAAAGTGATAGGTGAACCTATTTTCCAGAATAAGAGCCACCTGTATACGCGTTGGGATGTGCAAAAAATAATGGAAGCGATGGGCACTACTCAATATCGTGATATGTATTTGCCTCGAGTTATCGTGACTGAAAACCATAAAGGTGGAACAGGTAAAAGTACAACAACAGCAACACTTGCTACAGCGGCCGCATTGGATCTTAATCTGAATGCAAGAATCTGTGTTATTGATCTTGATCCACAAGGCTCTTTAGGAAATAACCTTATCCACTCCACTAGTGATGATAGTGTTTATCTAACCATTACCGATGTTCTATTAAGTGACATTGAAGATAATGATTTTACGCAATATATAAAACAGGGTTATACGGAAGAACAGATTATTGGGGAAATGGCATTTTCTACGCATCTTCCAAACATGGATGTAATAACGGCATTCCCTACTGATGACAGATTTACTGATAAATATTGGAGCTTGGATAAGGAAGCAAGGTTCAAACTTCTGACCCGTTTCCGTGATCTGGTTATACCTGTATTAAAAGAAAAATATGACCTAATTTTCATCGATACTCCGCCACAAGATTCTCCAATTATTTGGTCAACAAACGAAGCGGCTGATGCAATACTTGTTCCCATCACACCCCGGGAATATGATTTCGCGTCAACCACAAACTATATGATTACTATTTCAGACCGACTTGAGCAGCTTCCCTCAAAGGGCGAAAATATTAAATGGATAAATGTTCTTGCTGTAAACGTTGATGATAGAAGTCAACATGAGATTCGCACTTTAAATAAACTAGTGAGAACTGTACGTGATCGTTTCATGACAACAAATATCAAACATTCAGAGGCTTTTGTTGCTGCAGCTGAAAAAGGTCGTACTGTACTGGATATTAAAAAATCAGAAGAGCTCTGTTCTTCAAAACAATATGATATAGCTGAAATGTCTGTTCAGTCAGTGTATCAACAACTTATCAATGAGATTAAAAGCTTCTCAGTTAGGGAGGACAGTAAATAATGAGTGATGTTGAACGCGGTACAAGCAAAGACAAATACTTAACCGGAAACGGCAAACGTACTTTTGTTGATCAAAAAAGCGGACTACCACCTTTACGAACTCCTTCTACACAGAAGCGACTATTTACACTAGCAAATGGTCGTAAAGTTGAAGCTCGCTATGTAGTCGTCCCTGGCTCAGAAGTAGCTGATAAAACTGTTGTTCATGAGCTAAACCCACGAAACCAAGAGGCAGTTGACGATCTTTCTACAAGAGAAATACTTCCCTTAATTAAAGAAAATGGTGTTACAACTGAAGCTATTGCCGTATTCCGGGACGGCCAATATTACCTGATCGAAGGTAGTAGACGTCGTTATTGCTGCATCAAATGCTCGGTTGACTTGCCTTTATGGGCATTCGATGTAGAGGTTAGCCGCGAAGATGTCGATTGCATTGTGAATGCTGCGCAAACAGCAAAACGATTTTCTTATCGTGAAGTTGGTATCAAATACCTTGAAATCATGAAGAATAAAGATTTCAAGACGAATGAGGAGCTTGCTTCTTATCTTAACATTGGTATTGAATCGATTAGAAAGAGAATTCAGGCCGCAAAAATCAGCAAAGAACTAATAAGAATATTTCCTGATAGTGAGGGGATACCTAATACTTACTATAGCAAATTAGCTAGAATTGAAAAAACCGCTATTGCTAACAACATCCCTCTTACCGATTTAACATCTGAAGTAGGTGCGGATGATAATAAAATTTCTAATATTAATGATATTGAGGAAGTTCAGAAGTCCATTTTAGATGGTTTACATTCAGTGCTTAGTATTCTTTGTAATGATGGAAATAAACAGGGACAATGGACCGTGTCAGATATTGCCGTGTTTGATAACAAGGATACTTACGCCAGGGTAAAACGAAGTGCTGATGGTCAAAAAGTTAGTTTTGAATTTAAGCGTATAGGTCAATCAACAATAAATGAGATTGAACGATTAATTAAAGTAAGTATTAGCAAAGCAAAATAAATACAATATTTGTGGTCATGATTCTTTAACACGGGACATGACCATTCTTTTATACAACTCACGTGTTCGACTTTGACTATTGAAGTTCAAGCGGCTTTACGTTGCACTGAAGGCAGAAGACAACCCCCTTGCTCTAGGTCCTTCTCTTGGGGCTCCAGCAGCTTTTGGAAGCTTGCAGACAACAAACAACCCCATTGTTCGCAGTTCATTTCTTGGTGCCCCAGCAACTATCTTGTGCACCGTCACGGTAAAACAACCCCCTTGTTCGCAGTCCAGTACAGTACAGTGACCTTAACATACCAGTTGTGGCTTTTATCTCATAGCACCAACATAAATCGTTATCAATACCATTGACGTCATATCTATTCGGTTTCAATTCGTGGCCTTGAATTTTAAAATTTTTCAATATCGGGTTGTTATTTTGAGAATTTTATTATTCATGCTGATAAGATTATAAAAGGGGTTGATTTAAAAATATGTACTTTCATCAGTGATTAGCTGAAAAGGTTGGATATGGAAGAGTTCTTTTTACTGTTTGCTAGAGATAAAAATGGCATGTTATACGATACCTACCATGCCCGGTTAACCTCTGACTTTGATTTTTATTGCACACAATGCGGAAGTCGCATTGACTATCAAAAAGAAGTTGAAATTGACAACTTCAAACGACAACATTTTTTTAAACACAGCATTGCTGAAGAAAAAGATATAAATATATGCAAAGATAATTATCTTAATGAAGCTATTAAAGATATAGCCCATTGCATCCTATGCAGTGAAACTAGCATTTATGTTAGCCCAATTTTAACTAATGGCGCAATTCAAGCACCAGATAAGATATTCGCCCCTCATAAAGTCATGATCACACATGATGATCTGATAGGCTCCCAACGAGTTGATTTCAAATGGACAAGTTCAAAGGGAAAATTTATGGGGTTAGTTTTCGTTGACCACAATGAAGTAATTGAAGACAAAATGTATGACGTCAACGATTCCAAGGCATTCATCGCCGAAATAAACTTGGCAATACTTAAAAGTCACCTACGTTCGATGATCAAATCAAATCATGGGGTAGATGGTGGATTAATCAAAGCGATAAAAGGATCGTTATTCAATAAAAACACATATAGCCGCTGGATTAGTTGGGAAGGGAAAAAATCAAATTCTAGAATATCTCCAGCATACTTTAGCACCTTCAACAACTACGGATATGACAGTTACAGAAACATAGTTTCTTTGGATTACTTTTTTCATAATGAAAATGATTACATTACCGATAATAAAAAGTCTACTTTGAGGTTAACAGGAAGAAAGTTTGATTTTCAGGTTAAAGAAATAATTTATCAGTTCAGCCTGGAACAAGGAAGTTTCTCAGATACGTTTTATGTCGTCATCTATGAGAAAGAATGCGTTTTACTTGATTATGTACTCAATTCAGTTCCAGTAAATGACAATACATACAACCAGATTAAGAAGTTGTGCATAAAACTCATTCGTATATATGAATCTGCCATGCGTGGGTTAAGCCTTACTGGATAGGGCTGCGCCCGGCCTACTCACGAATAACCCGGGGATTTACCATCCCAAAGTAACCTCTATCCATTTAAATGGGGGAGGGGAATTAAAAACGAAGAACGGATTTGATCATGTCGAAATTCGACGCTGATCATTTATGGAAACCTCCCAGCAAAGCTGGTATCTCTCGTCCTGATGTGACGATGAACGATGATAGAAAGTTACTTTCTATTCTTTGGTGATGACTTTTGAGCTAACGGCCCTAATCATGTATTAACCTAATCAGGGCTCATTTGTCGGATTGCTTATAAATTCAATTTCTTGCGTTATTACTGGATTTGTGGGAATTCGATAATGAAATTGCTTTCCCCGGTAGAGCCATCTTCTGCTGTAAAAATTGGGACAGTTGAGTTCTCGCCGTTCCCAAGGTCTATCTGAATTTCTTTTGTTTCCCCGGGTTGAATAACGTTCCCCAGAATGTTGATCGCATAATCTGCATCTTTCCTGACTGTGATATTGGCCGTTTGTACGCCCTGAGCCAGAGAGCCATCGTTCCGGCGCAGCTGACCGGTACGCATAACGGCCAGCGGTGTGTTATCACTGGTTTTGAGCGCCTTCACCACGCCCAATGTTTTCAGCTTCTCAAGGGTAACCAGGTTTTTTGGGTAGTAAGCGAACTGAATGCTTTTTTTTGTCGTGTTGCCTTTCGCGTCGGTAGCAAATGCGGTCAATGTATATTTGTCCGTAGCTGAATCCAGGCTAGGGAAGAGACGAGGGTAATCAGGGGTATAACTACCGTCCGTATTCTGGTTAAAACCTAATACAACGCTGTCCGAGGCCGGTCCGCCTTTAAGCTCAAGTCGGACAAGGCTGGGTGTGGTTAACGCATCATTTAGCGTTATGCTGATGTTCTCAAGCCCGTAAACGGTGGCTCCGGATGATAGGGTCGCATTTTCATAGTTAAAATTAACCACCGGAGGCGTCTTGTCGTTAATCAGGTTAATGAATGGTGACGATGTTTCATTGTTAAAGGTGTCCTTTGCCTGAAAGCCCAGATTATATTTCCCTTCGGCCAGTTTGCTCAGGTCAAAACTGTATGTGTAATCCTCTCCAGAAAGGGAAGTCTGGGTTCCTGTCAGCAACTGGCTGCCAGTTTCAGAATCCACCAGAACTGCTGACTGGAGTTGCAACAGATCGCGGAATTTACCACGCTCAGGTTGTGTTACAAATAACAGGACAGTTTTGTTTTCCTCCTGGTAACTATATCCAGTGATTCTGGGTAGCAGATCAGTGTTCCAGTGGTGTCTTTTTTCTATAGTGACTGATGAAAAAGTTTTATCCATATCTGTCAATCTGAAGGAGTAGGTCGTAATACCATTACCTGATTTTGGAATAGACCAGGAAACCGAACCGATACACTCAGTCTCACCAGCTGGTACCTGACAAATCTCTGTATTTCCACTCATCGCCCTCTGAACATAATTTCGTGGAGACGCAGTTATCCTTACGGAGTTGAATTTAACAGGCAAATCTTTGGTATTCCAAAGATAGCTTCCAGAATTCATTTCTCCTTTCTTATCCGATGTTAACCATGCTTGTGGTGCTGCCGGGCTGACTGGAGCCTCACTTCCTAAATTGATATCATATGAGAGTGAGCCGCCACCCCATTGATATCCGTTGTGGATGGTATACGTTACTTTATAGGCGGTCTTAGCGGATACATAGCTGTAGCCATTCGCTTCGGAAATAATCGTTCCAAATTTCAAACCGGCTTTACTGTATTCCCTGCGGTTATTCGATGGCACCCGGTACACCAATGTCAAAGGGTTCTGGTTTACGGTCATTCCCGGCTTATATTCTATGTAACCTTCACTAAAGCCTGGAACCACGCTCGTTTTCGACGTTGGGTCATAAACAGCAAACAAGGTGTATTCGCCAAGGTCAGAGTCAAAAATGAACTTCTGGTCCGGCAAAACTTTGCGGTTTCCCGCTTTATCATAGAGCGTCACACGGAAGCGATATTCCACATCAGCGTTTGATACAGGCATCCATGATGACCGACTCATATTCCCTTTTGTCCACGGTACAGAAAGGGATGCTGACCCACTGTCATACACCATATCGGTAATGGAATAGACCGTGTCATCAGGTTTAATCACCTGAATTGTCGCTTTATCAAAACCGGTCGCAGCTTTAACATTATTCACATTTAGGTAAAGCTTTGCTTCCGCCCCCTGACCCAGTTCCCAACGTTCACCGGTTAACACCATATCGTATCCGGGATTTTGGTCTATGCTCAGGTTATCGGATGAAGGGCCTACAGTATCGATAATAAAATTGTGAGACGTGCTGTCGATAACCGTATTTTGTGTATTCAAGATATCTGAGATTATGACATAACTACCGTCACTCAGTGGGGGCAATGTCAGTGTTTTTCCGTAAAACTCTTCACCTGTAGAAGCCTTTATTCGGTCATTGACCGTAACGCTATCCGTAGTAAAATTATATACACCTACATTGTCTTTCTTCACCGTTACCTGAATTTTTCTGTCTAGGCCGGATATGAGCCTTACCTGAATTTTTTCGTTGGTATTTAGAACACCAGAATCCACGCTGACTGATTTATCCGTTCCGTAGATATCTTTGATCGCATATTCATAGACACGAGCATATGAGGGGAGTGAAAGGGCTGTCAGTATTAGCGTGGTCAGTAAATTGATTTTCATTTTCATATTAAAATAATCCAATTAGTCCAGAGAATTACTGAAGGTTATGTCTTGGCGAAAGTTACTTTCTTTTCTGATTGCATACTTTTAACAAAGACATATGACAAGGAACACCACCAGTCCCCGTAGCAGAGTCGGTGGCTGTCAATAGTTAGTTAAGTTGTGGGAACTCGATGATGAAGTTACTTTGCCCTGTTGAACCGTTAACAGCCGGAAAAATCGGTACCGTGGAATTTGCGCCAGTTCCGAGGTCGAGCTGTACTTCTTTGGTTTCTCCAGGTTGGATCACCGTCCCGAGAATGTTGATGGCATATTCAGCATCGCTTCTGACCGTGATATTGGCTGTCTGAATACCTTGAGCCAAAGAGCCATCGTTACGTCGTAGCTGACCGGTACGCATAACGGCCAACGGTGTGTTATCGCTGGTTCTCAGCGCTTTAACCACACCCAGCGTTTTCAGCTTTTCAAGCGTCACGAGATTTTTCGGGTAGTAAGCGAACTGGACGCTTTTTTGGGCAGTATTTCCTTTGGTATCTGTTGCATACGCTGTAATAGTGTACTTGTCAGTGTTTTCATCCAGAGTAGGGAACAGACGCGGATAATCTGGCGAATAAGAGCCATCTGCATTCTGGTTAAATCCCAGTACAACACTATCTGAAGCTGGACCACCTTTTAGTTCCATACGCATCAGGCTTGGCTTTGTCAGAGAGTCATGGAGGCTTATTGAAATGTTTTCCAGCCCATATACCGTGGCTCCAGAGGGGAGTGGTGCATTCTCATAGTTAAAGCTGATATCCGGGGGCGTCATATCATTCACAAGAGTGATAAACGGAGAGGTCGACTCATTGTCGAAGGTATCTTTTGCAAGGAAGGAGAGATTGTATTTTCCTTCAACCAGCTTATTTAGATCGAATGAAAATGTGTAATCTTCACCCGACAGGGAAGTACGTACTCCCGTGAGTAATTCAGTGCCTGTATCTTTGTCCGTAATGCTGGCAGATTTGAGAAGAAGCTGGTCTCCAAATTTTCCATTACCCGGTTGCGTTACAAACAGGAGTACGGTTTTATTGTCCTCCTGATAGTCATAACCGGTGATTCTCGGGAGCAAATCTGTGTTCCAGTGGTTTCGCCTCTCCGTATTTCCGGAAGACAGGCTCATATCGAGGTTAGTAACCCTGAAATTGTATGTCACTGTCCCATTGCCGCTTTTGGGTATGCTCCAGCTCAAAGGTCCAGTGCATTCAGTCTCACCAACGGGAATATTGCAAACCTTTGAGCTAAGTGAATTGGATGTGGCTATGACTTGTTGAACGTAACTACGAGCTGTAGAACGTGCAGTTGCAGTAAGAAATTTGACGGGTAAGTCAGAGGTTTTCCATAAATAATGGAAAGAATTTACTGTACCTGCCTTATCGGAGGTCAGCCAGACATTAGGAGTTGATGGGCTTGGCGATGCATCGGCCCCCAATTTAATATTGTATGTGACGTCTGCTCCTCCCCAGCGGTACCCGTTGTGGATAACGACTTGAGTTTTAAATGGGGTGGTTACTGAAACATAGCTATAGCCATTAGCCTCAGAGATAATCTGACCGAACTTTAAACCAGACTTACGATATTCTCTTCTGTTAGCAGAAGGAATACGATAAACAATAGTAATTGGATTCTGGTTGACAGTCATACCAGATTTGTATTCTACATACCCTTTACTAAAACCAGGGACAACGCTTGATGTTGCTTCGGGGTCATATACGGCAAATAAAGTATATTCCCCCAAATCGGAGTCAAAAAGGAATCGCTGGTCTGGGAGAACTGTCCGGGAGCCAGCTTTGTCATATAGAGTAACACGAAAGCGGTATTCAACATCGGCATTTGAAACTGGCATCCAGGATGATTTAACAGCACCTCCTTGGGTCCATGCTACAGAGAGCGATGATGAGCCACTGTCGTAAACCATATCCGATACTGAATGGACGGTATTGTCGGGATTGATAACCTGAATAGTCGCTTTGTCAAAACCTGCCGCAGCTTTAACATTTTTTACGTTCAGGTATAGTTTAGCATCAGCTCCTTGCCCGAGTTCCCACAAGTCTCCAGTAAGTACCATGTCATAACCCGGGCGCTGATCAATCCTCAGGTTATCTGCCGATGGGCCAACCGTATCAATGAGGAAGGACTGGACTGTCGAATCAACGATAATCCCTTGAGTATTCAGAATGTCTGAGGTAATTGTGTACAGTCCATCACTTAACGGAGGCAGAGTAATGGTTTTCCCGTAGAACTCTTCTCCTGAAGACGATTTAATACGGTCGTTAACCGTGATGCTTTCCGAGGTCGAACTATAGATATCAGCACCGTCTTTTTTTACAGATACCCTAATTTTTCTGTCCAAGCCCGAGATCAGGCTAAGCTGGATTTTTTCCGTGGTGTTTAGCTTTGCTGAATCAGCGCTGACTGATTTCTCCACACCGTAGATATCTTTGATGGTGTACTCATAAACACGGGAATGGACGGACAATGAAAGGGTGCCGAGTATTAGTGCCGCCAGAAGCTTGAATTTCATATCAGTACCAGTCTAAAGTATGGTTAAAAGGTCGCATTGTGAGTCGCTCTTAACCACAGACGGAGCGATACATGCAAAAAAAGTTACTTTCCTTCTCCGTTGCAAAAAAAACGGATGTTTATGATTCAGCTCACCAGGCCAGCGGTTTATTTCACCTGCTGGAGAACAGCACGCCTGCTCTTCTGGGCTGGTGAGTGTAATGAGCGATTCCAGACCAGCGTTTTTTCGTAAATCGTAATGAAACCAAGACGAATTAGCTCCTGCTTAATCCGTTCGTTCAGCAATGAACAGGCCTTTTGCCCCGTCAAATTTGAAAGGTAATTTTGTAAGGCCTTTGGCGTTGCCGGGAGCGATTTAGGGGAGGATGCGCAGGCAATCTTCAATCTGTTAATCCAGTAGCCCATGTCATGCTCTTTGGCTTTCATCACATTCATTGTTGAAGCCGTGTCTTTAACTGGGTGCGGAGCGGGCAGGGCTGGAGAGAACCTTGTACAGCTGATCCCTGCTGCATTCAGACGGGTGATAATGCCGTCATAACCCTTGTCACGGGAGATAACAGAGAAGTGTGACATATCCCCGGCTAACGCGGTCAGCTGGCCGAGTTCCAGAACCAGATGGAAATCGACATTGTTTTTGGATACCTCAGTCGCCGGAATGATGCGTACAGAAATCGTCGAGCTCAGGGCCGTAACAGGAATTTTAATGTTTTCCTGTTTAGCGCCCGTGAAGAAAAGCACTTTGTCAAAGTCATGAAGGGAAACACCCTCTAGGCTTCCGATATTTTCATAATCAATCAGGGCGATTCTGGTTTTGGAACAGCGCATCATTCTCTCCCGATAAAATAGGTTGAACTAAATATCAACCTAATCACCACCAGCAGGCCAAAAGTGACTTTTGGGCCTACGTTCACTCCCGCCACCCGGTAAAAGTGACTTTTTACAGCGCAAATCCTGACTAAAAGAGCGTGTCCTGATTCACCATGGCTACGGCCATAGGTCTGGAGCCGCTGGAATCATCCACCTCGACGGCAATATCTATCCAACGGCCGGGGTCGGAAACCCAGTCAATAAGCTCTTTAATGGACAGGCTGTTCCTGGCCTCGATTGTTTTAATGACGTCATTGTCAAACCAGTTAATCCGGTTCACATGCTGCTTGATGTAGTACACATCCCATGAACCGTGGCCCAGAAATTCCTTACCCCACTTCCACTTTTGCTCTCGCCAGTCAGAGGGCAGAACGTCTGCACGAAAAAGACTGTCTGTTATCTGATAGATATCTGAAAACCCGACCTCGCTATCCGGGATCATTTCCAGGTACAGATTCCCGGCAATCGGATGTTCCGCGCTAATGACAACGTATTTTGATCTCATCAAAGGTTCCGTTTTCCGTATGAACATGCCTGACGGCATTAATCCTTTTATATCAAAATCGGGATAGGAAATTCCTGAATAACAGGGTGAAAAGAAGGCAGAGAGGGAGAAAATGCAATATCAAATAGGCTCTTCCAGGCGCGACTTATTTTGATATCGTCTAATAACTAATCCATCCGGAGAAGTTCAAATGAAGCAAGTATTCAAAGCTGGAAATGTGAAAACAGTACGCGCAGCAAGAAGAAAGCGACACAGAAGGAGAGGGAGGCTCATTCATAGCCATGATGACAGTTTTATTACCAACAGACTCCTCGATCAGCTAACCGACGAAATGATGTATCAGGAAGCATTCAGAAAGAAACTTAACAACGAACGTTAAAAAAAATACTCCACGGCCGAAAAGTACCTTTTAGCCGGAAAAACTCAAAATTCTCTATGTTAGATTATGACCTGTTTTGTTATGACTGAACTAAACCAGTGCCCTGTCTGGTAAAAGGGAATGGCGGTAGCTTCTGAAAATTCAGCTTAACTTCAAGGTTATTCAAGCGGGATGTATATGCATGCAACTCATCTGACGAAAAAGTTTAATATTCTGGCGGTCATCTATTTCACAATCATTGCTTGTGGTCAGATTGTTCTGTTCCCTCATTCGCAGCCCATTTTTCTGGTCATCGTGACTATGGCTATTGCGGTTCGCTTATTTACCCTGCGGCCACAATATAAACATTTACGGTTTCTGGTTTTGTCCATCATCTCACACCACCTTGTTTTTACCATTCTTTCGTTCATCCAGCTCTATATCAATGCCAGGTATAGCAGGGCCAGTTTCATTGAGTATCAGATGGTTTACGCGCCTTTGCTCATCGGGATGGGATATGTGTATTTCAACGTCTGGAGAGCGCGTACCTGACGTCCACCGGACCTCTTTGATTAAAGGAGCATGAATGCTTCGTTATACCCCCAAAATCACACCGCTGACCTTTTCTCCTGAAGAAATTATTTGCCTACAGAACGGGCACAAAACCCAGTTCCGCCGGGCATTGAAAGGTCGCGATGCTTTTTCAGAAAGTATCACCACCAGAGTGACTTCGGGACCTGCAATACCAGTACTAAAATGCCCTTATGGTCAGCCCGGCGACCGGATTTGGATCAGAGAAACAGCAAGGGCCGAGTGGCAGCAAGTACAGGAGTTCCCGTTAAGGGTTCAGACCGGAGTACGGTACCGAGTTGATAACGAGTACCGGGAACTGACCAGCGATTCACCGTGCCGATTGTTCCCTACAAAACGTCTGACATCACAAGGCGTGCCTGCGTGGGCAACGCCGGTAAGTATGCCTCGATGGGCTAGCCGGTATTTGCTCGAAGTCTGTGATACGCGCCTTGAGAAACTCTGCGATATCTCTGAAACAGATGCATATGCGGAGGGGGTACTCACTGAAGTGTGGGACCAGGTTGTCGTTGCTCGAAATTACGGTATACCCGATGCATTCTTTCAGTACTGGTCTGACGATATCGATCACTACGTCGAAATGAATGAACTGTACCGTAGCTCTTTCCAGAGCCTGTGGGATAAGCTTTATGAAGCTGGAAGCTGGGCTTCTAACCCGGTCGTTTGGGTTGTCACGTTTAAATTACTGGATATCGACAGGGGGGAGAATGAATAACACGCCAGCTCTATACGAGGCTGTTGATGCAAAGATTCTGGAAAAGGTGGGTAAACATCCAAAAGCATTCGTGGATATATATTTTCCGGAAATATACACGCTTTGCATGGAAATTCTTAATGACAATAAAAAAGAGCCTGCTCGTATACTCGACAGGCGACTACAGGCTCTACGAAAGAAAGGTTTGATCCATCACGTTACCGGGAAAGGTTGGGTTAAAATGATTCCCCAAGAAGGAAAGGAAGGAAGGAAATTCAGGGGTGTAGAGACTCCAGATGATAAAATGAAATATCAGGGCTGTTCTTTTCATATGGAGTAAGCTGTCATGTTTTACCCATTTTTTGGAGCCCTGAGCTTCATTCTGACGTTATGCTTTTTAAGTATCAGCGGTATGATTATTCTCATCCATAAAACTGATTCTGTTCAATACAGCGTTCGGCGTTACCGATTTCTTTTACTCTGCAAGGCAGCTGGTGCAGTAAATTTTTTTATTACCATTTACTGCATCGCTGGAACCGAGGGACAGCTTTAGCGCTGTTCCACATCTGGTCAAATCTTGTGGTTCTGGACCGAAAAGTAACTTTTCAACCGGGCTATCAATCCAGACAATCAGAATATGACATTCTTCTTATCAAATGATGTCGCCGGGGGCGATTATGAATATCTATATGGACGGTAAAAATGTAGGCTGGCTTTTATACCTTGCTATGGGTTTTGTCGCTTTTGGCATTGCTTTTTTATTATCCCATAAAATCACTTCAATGCTAAAAATAAAATCAACGGCTAATGGTGGGCTTATCATATCAGGAATTACATTAATCCTGGCTGGTTTTGTCATGTTCATTGTCGTTAAACGAAGTTCATTATCATTGGATGATATTAAGATGGGAGAGCGCTGGCTTAATGAGTGCCAGCTACTTGAAACTAACATTAACAATGGTCTTTTTGACGAACCGACAAACAAGGTTAATTGCAACGGAGTGATTGAAAACATTCCAAAATACAGTTACGACGATTACACCACCGAATGGTTATTGTACCAACAACGCAATGAAAATCTGAAACATGCAGGACTAACATCAAAACTCAGTTCATAGCTGATTTCATGAAAGTAACTTTCTTATCACCTTTTATAAACGACCCAAGAGGCTGTTTGTTAATAAGTTATTAATATTCATGGCGTTATCACTTCCCCTGTGTCTGTCTGGCTGTGATTTGGGAACATCAAAGTCCTCATGGGCTACCGCTAAAGTGGTTAAAACAGAGAAGGTGTATGGAAATGTACTATACAGGATTGTTTTCTATACCCTTCCGGATTTTGATGAAGGAAATAGGATTTTTCAGGCGAACCTTTCTCCTCTTGAGGCAGTGAAAGCAGAACATGGGCAAATGAATATCAGGCTGAGAACATATTCAGATGGCAAAATAAAGGTGTATGAAAACATTAGAACTATTCAAAGAATAGTAATGACAGAGGCAGTTATATGAGAACGAAAATCATCAGCAACTCATTTAATCTTTCAGCTCATTATATATACACATCATTTATTATAATATTAAGTTTGCTTGCCGCATACTTTCTTGCAAAAGAACTTTCAAAAACAGATGAGCCCGCAACGAAACAAGAGTTAATTGATATCATTGAAGCTACCCCATGCGCTTTAGAACCTATCTCCAGAGCCATAGAGCAAAATCCGATAAGTATCGTCAGAGCAAATTCTATTGCCATCCAATGTCAGAGAAACATATTAAGAAGCGAAGATATAAATGAGCAAAGAGAAGCATTAAAGTACTTTGGAAAAGATGAGTGGTAATAATATTTACAAACATTTCTTTATTTTAAATTCACATATCAATAAATGTTTTATAAGCAGGCATAACATGGAAATTAAACAGAATTTCTTGGTAGTAATAGCTTTAATTATTGTTGTTTGTGGTATGTTTATAGTTTCCGGGAGGTATGATGTTAACACTTTCCAGTTTGCAAATTCCATTGCTACAAAAGAGAGTCTGGCGAAAATTATAAAAAATACGCCTTGCGCATATAACTCCATTAATAAAGCACTCGAAAATGGGCCGATTGATATCGGGCAAGCTAACGAAATTGCAGATAAATGTAAGAGGGAAGAGCAGTCAGAAGCAGAAAGGAAAGTGCAGCAGGATGAGTTAAGGAAAATCAGCACATCTAACAATTAACTGTTAACAGTTTCAGGATGATTGTCATGCGCAAAATTAAAGACAACCTAGTATATATTTTTATTTCTTGCTTTACCATTGCTTTTGTGTGTGGATTAATTTTTGCCTTTAAAATATTAATAACACAAGAATTTTTCAGTCAATCTGAAATGGCAACAAAAGATGATCTGACCGAAATAATAAAAGATAAACCCTGTGCATTTGATGAAATTTCAACAGCATTAAGTTTTGGACCAATTTCTAAAAATGATGCGCTGTATTTGGCTAACAAATGTGAAAAAAATCGTATTACCGATTTCATTCGTGATGAACAACGCGCCGCATTATCTGACATCAGGACGGAACGTTTTCCAACTGAGCCCGTCAATGCTGGTGACTTCTCGTCCGTTCAGGATGATATTGACAATAAAGAGCGAGCAGCGACCAGACAGGAGTTAATTGATATTATCAGCGCCTCTCCTTGCGCGATTGGTCCAGTCACTGACGCTATCGCCGGTATGCCTGTATCTATCAGTTATGCGCGTCAACTAGGCAGTACCTGTGAAGCTGTTTCAGCTCAACGACAACGGATAAAACAGGAAAGAGAAGAACAGGCACAGGCTCTTTCCCATTTTTACGAGTAATAAATTTTCCCTTGGTCTTATTCTACAGTTATTAAAAACATTAACGAAAGAATGACTGGCGTAAAGTAAAAAAAGAAAACACACTGGTTGAAAAGTTCACTTTATATCGAACTGAACTCAGTATGAAATTTTCGGCTTGCGAGTTGTTAACTATTGCTCATGCCCCATTGTGCCGGTGATGCTTTTCGACAGTCACAGTTCAATAAACCGAAATCATTAGATAGGAGTAAATATGTTAATTAAAAATAACATAAAAAAACAAATAAAAGCAAAAAAAAGGAAGGTTGTTAAAATATTTTGGACGTGCCATGCCATCGAAAAGGAATGTCCAGAACCTATTTTTATAGCCCTTCTTTGGTTACCTTTGTTTCCTTTAATGGCATATATTAAGCTATCCCCGCAATTTTCACCTTTGACTGCATTGCTGATATACGGATTTGGAATTATTACAATCCTTTCTGTATGGTTCTATTTGAATCTTCCTAAAAGCTGGATTGATTTACTTGATCGTCAAATTTTGAAGTACCGATCAGATATGTCATTCATTGATGAGCTCAAAGATGTAAACACTGAAGATATTTTTGATCATGGCAAGGAAATACTAACGATTAGCGATATTCAATATTGGGCTAGTGACCAAGAATGGCAACTGGAGAAACTACATAGAAAATATATTCACGTCAAAATCAAAAAAGAGGTGGTTGTTAACCTAAAGAGTTTTGAAAGTAAAAAGGACTGATGTTCATTCATTAAGTTTCGGTTATCAAATTTCGGAAAGTTACTTTCTGGGGGCGTTATGTCTGAAAAGATAATCAAAAGGGGAGGAGAGCTCATAGAGTTGCCCTCTCGCAATAACACTGCCGTAAAAGCCGAGATGCAGGCCAAGACAGAAAAACCAAAAACTAAAATCACCAAAGCACAACGAGCAGAACTCAGATTAAAATTTGCGTGCCGGTGTGCCTACTGCGGCTGTGAGCTGAAGGAAAAGGGCTGGCATGCTGATCATGTAGAGCCAGTTCGTAGAGATTTCGATATAGTTCGCGCGCCCTTGGGGAGTAGGGTGACTCACGTTGCACGAAGCAATGGACGAGTATTTCATCCTGATCGCCATGATTTAGATAATCTTTTCCCTGCGTGTTCAGCATGCAACCTTTTCAAGGCGACATATTCGATCGAAGGATTCAGGGAACAGATTGCCCACCAGCCTGAGCGTGCTCAGGCATATTCAGTCAATTTCCGCACAGCCCAACGATTTGGCCTGGTAACGGTTATTGATAAACCTGTGGTTTTCTGGTTTGAGGCGTATGATGCCTCAAAAGAACTTGAACCCCAGCTTTCTTATTTTTTGGCACACCGGAAGGCTTATCAGGGTTGAGGTTGGCTGTCTTTTCTTGGCCTGCTGTCGGCTTCATTAATCCGTTCCTCAGCTTGTATCCCGGTATAGATACATATCGCACTATTGTAATTATTAAAAGCAATCGTGCTTTTGAAATCACAAAAATATGCAGGGTTCTTTGTCGCTATAGTATCGCCTTTCTGGCATTTCCCCTTCAGGCCTTCAATCAATGAGTCATTATCGGTGCCCATACATGCTTTGCCAGTTGGGGTTATACCTTCCTCCTTACAGCCAGAAAGAAAGCCTGTGGCACAGATCAACACTATCAGCACTTTTTTTTGCATTGTACCCGTTTCCTGTTATATATGTTTTTTAATTATAGGCATTACCTGGTCCGATGCATCTACCAGTAATTGTATCGCGTCTATCTGGCTTAATGCCTCAACATGGTGATGTGGGGTCACCGGCGTTTATCCATAGTGTCCACTATCAGGCCTATATAAGCAGACCTCGAATCTTCGCTGTCGGTTTGCCTTGCATAGGCTTTTTTTATTGCTCCATCGGAGAGGGGATGCTTCATATTGAGAAATAGCATGACCACTAACACATCAATAGAACGGGCGGATGCAAAGTACTCATAGATGTAATCGGTCGTCGTTTTTTTAAAATCCACACCAACTGAACCGAGGTCAATCAGTCCTGCGATTATTTCTCCCGCCTCACCATTCCTTACGGTACGCTTTAACAGGTTTAGTTTACGTTTCTGTGCTTCCTCCCTGTCTCGTTGAGACTGCAGATACTCGGCAAGGCTTTTAAACATAACGACTTATCCTGTTTATTCTCATCACACCGATCATACGGACATTCCGTGATAGTTGGAACCTGGCTAATTCCTGGTGCTAGCCCCTATGTTTGACCATTCCGGGAAACGGATATATAATAATCGTCAAATGGAGGTGGCTTATGTACAAAAACACCACAGCGGAAAAACTACCAGATACTACTGGTAACCTGACAGATTTTCAGCTTAATTTACTGAAAAGAATAAACAATATTGCACTGTCTCTGATGCCTGAGTTTGAGGACAAATCTCAGGCCATGGAAGCGATCACTCTGGATGATGGCTCATTGATGCAGTTGCTGTACTCTGTGCAAATGCAGCAGAAAACGCGCGCATCTGAGTATGAAATGCGTAAGGTTCATCGCCGTCGTGAAAATCTGGAAGCTTTTTACAGAAGCCTTCAGGAAATGGGCGGCACCCTTAAAGTCAATGATGTGGCTGACATACTGGGGATTACCCGACAGGCAGTGAACATCCGGGTGAAGAAGAATCAGCTTCTGGCCTTTAAGCAAAACGGTGACTTTATGTTCCCGGTCTTCCAGTTTACTGATAAAGGTCTGAGACCTGGATTTAAAGACATCATGGACGCATTCGATGAAGATACCCATCCGGTGTTGCGGCTGGAGGTTTTCAAAGCACCGATTGCGGTCAGCGATGAGCAAACCAAAACACCCGTCCAGATCCTGACTGATGGCGCAGCTGAAGATGAACTGGCTCTGGCCGTTCGGGCCGCACGACTATTCGGCAGTCATATTGCCAGCTGAGATTAAGAAAAAAGGGGCATACCGCGCCCCTTTTTAATTACTTCGGTTCGGGCATAATTCTGAAGTTTAGTAATTCCTCAAACATCTCTTCGCCGGTCATGAACGTGCCATGCCAACCTACAGGAAAAATCCCTGTATCTGTCTCCCTGAAAGATGCATAAGGTACCATCCCCCCGGGAGTATCAGTGAAAGCTGGTGGCTTACCAGGCATTTCCCAGAAAGCATAACAACGCTTGTAGCGATAGTGCCTTCCAGAATAAGAGAGCCCATCAAAATCACTTCCAAAATGCGTATGCAAATACGACATAAGCCATTGTGTGAAGGTATAGTTTTCGTTTTCAACGCTGTCAGGTGGAATGTGAAGCAGCTGGCATAAACCAACAATATCGATCACTTTTACCGTTCTGTTGACATCTATCGAGCACATATAATGCTGATGTAAGACTTTCTCTGGGTAATTAACAGGACCACCCAAATGAAGTAAACGTCCGTATGCTTCCGCCGCTGCCGTTAATGATGAGTCTGCAGCGTACCACACGGCAATCGAACCACCGGGTGGGTTGTAGCGTCCACAATCTTCAAATAACACTGGCGCACTGAACTGTACTGCACTTGCATAACGCTTCTTCTGGTGACGCTTCAAAACAGCCGAAGCCGGATTGATTGTCACTGTCGGAATACGTCCTACCTTTTGTAACGCTACAATTCCCTGCGTCACTTTATCTTCTTCAAAAATCCATTTATCCATAAAACACCTCCTTACAACAGATTAGGCCATAGGCTTTCTCCATTCTCATTTATAAAATGTCCCTGAAGTATCGTCATTCAAGGACGAATAAGACCTGCGGTCTCGCTTATATTATATCCCAAAAAAACCATATGTTTCATATAAATATGGTTTATCTTCCAGAAAAATTTAGAGTATAAATAGTAGCTTGCATTGTACCTAATTTAAGGTACAATCAATATTGAAAGGGAAGGCTACGGAGCCGCCCATTAACTGCCTAAGGAGGCGTTCATGTCAACTATCCCTCAATTAGCTGAGCTTGGTTTTTCCTCAGATGTTGTTCCTGTGATCAATACCCCTGCGCCCAATATGACTCGCGGATTTGAGCGCTTTCAAATCAGCTATAACAGTTCATCTGCCGGGTATGGCTGCGATACAACCGCTCTGGTTCTGGATGGCCGTGTCTTTTTCGTACTGAACGGGGACCATGCCTGTGATATGAGCAAAGCTGCCGTAGCACGCGGTATCGATGGTTGCATTGACGTCTTCATAGACCGTATCGAGTCGGCTAGTCGACACAGCGAGCATAAAATGGCGATTGGTCTGACAAACGATGAGTTCGGATTGATGCCGACCGCGCTCGCGGTCATCGGAGAAGAGAACATCCTCCGTCTTCTATCTGCAGTGACAGGAAACGCTCAGGACTTTTCAGCGTAAGGAATGAATCAGGATTAACCATTCTCAGCCCCTTACTGACCCCTAACTAATGAGGCTTGTATGAAAATTGAAGATTTAACAGGTGACGACCGTACACTGGTTGTAGTGGCTCTCCAGGCACTTTTCCGGGAGCGAACTAACTCATATCATGCAGCCTGCACCGCCTGCCAGCTTGCAGGCGAGAAACCACCAGCTGAGAATCTTTTTGGCGTGGAGGAAAGTATTTCGGCAATTCGCCGGATGGGAGCTCTCCCGCAGAGATGAAACCTGATATGAAATCAACCAATGAGAACGACAACAGACGCGGATTGCTCATCAGTGCAGGTCAGTTACTGTTTGGTGAGCGCTGGCAAACAGAACTCGCCAGAGCCCTTGGACTGACGGACGGCAGACGCATCCGTCAGTGGCTTTCTGGTGACAGACCAATACCAGTCGGTATATGGGATGACCTGCGTGAGCTCCTGAAGGACAGAAGCTCCAAAATGGAGCTGATAGTTAAACAGATTCAAGCCAGTAAGAAAGATAAAATGTAGGTACCTGGAGCTGACCATTAACAGGAGGCATAATGACGCAACAATTTTCTCCTCCGCATGAGGTGGTGGAAATGTCTAGGCGTATTTTTGAAAATTTAATCTCCAGTACACTCAATACATCTGATACCACAGGAACCTGTATGTATGGTTCGATTCTGGTTTCCATGCTACTGGAGAAATTTTCAGGGGTTAGGACACGTATCGCCGGTGGGGATGGTGTTGGTGATGGTGGAATACTTACTGCCGCCGGTATGAAGGGGCATTATTGGGTTGTAGCCAACGTACATGGAATGTTTTTTGTTGTCGATATCACGGCAGATCAGTTTGGCATGGACAAAATCGTATACAAAGGGCTTAAGGATGCTCCAGAGTATATTGAAGGCCACCAAATCACCATTGATGAGCATGTTCATGAGACCCTTCACCAGATCATAGAAGAACAGCATCAGCAGAAAGAGGAGGGGAATTTTTATGGATAAACGTTACGAGTTGGCTGACAAGCACGGGATGTCCCATGAATTCATCGACTGGTTTTTCGATAAAAAGAAAGATGGTTATGGAGACCTGTGGTTTGTCATGATGTCGGCAATGTGGGAGGGCTATAAAGCCCGGGACACCCATTCGAGAAAAGCATTTGCGTACCACCAAGAGCAAGAAATTTTTGAAGCATGGTGGGAACAGAACAACGAAGGGGGGCCTCTCTCTGGTTGGGCGAATCTCCGCACTAAAGATGGGTATAATGACGAAGACATTGATAAACAATGGGAGGCCTGGCTGGGAAGAGCTCGTTATACTGGTTAAAACCACAGATATTATTTGCTCTGGGTTAAATGAGTGATAAACTGTCACGCAGATAACCTGTGGAGGCAATAATGTCTGAATTTGATTCCCTTGCGGAAGAGCTGGTGGAAGAGGCACGTAATGAAGAGGCCAGACAACAGCAAAGGGACCTGTCCCTGATAGGGAAAGTCCTTGAAATCTATGATCAGAAGTTTGTTGCCGAACTTCTGCGTAAGCTGGGAAATTCAGACTGGACCAGGGAGACCCTGAACCGCTGGATTAACGGGAAATGTGGGCCTCGTTCACTTACCGTAACTGAGGCATCGCTTCTTGAAAGACTGCTCCCGCAGCCGCCAGCTAACCATCCTAATTATGCTTTTCGGTTCATCGATCTCTTCGCCGGTATCGGCGGTATCCGTCATGGGTTTGAAGCCATTGGCGGCCAGTGTGTTTTCACAAGTGAGTGGAACAGCTATTCAGTCAAAACTTATAAAGCAAACTGGTATTGCGATCCCGAAGCGCATATCTTCAATTCTGACATCCGCGATGTGACCCTCAGTCATAAAGAAAATGTCAGTGAAGAAGACGCCTACACCCACATTGATAAATCGATACCCGATCATGATGTTCTGCTGGCGGGTTTCCCGTGTCAGCCATTTAGCCTTGCAGGTGTGAGCAAGAAAAACTCACTTGGCCGTAAACACGGTTTTGAATGTGATACACAGGGGACCCTATTCTTTGATGTGGCTCGTATCATCATGGCAAAAAAACCGGCCATCTTTGTACTCGAGAACGTCAAGAACCTCAAAAGCCATGATAAAGGGAAAACTTTCCGTGTCATTATGGATACCCTGAATGAGCTCGGTTACGACGTTGCTGATGCTGAAGCTACAGGTGCGGATGATCCAAAAGTTATAGATGGTAAGCATTTCATCCCTCAGCACCGGGAGCGTATTGTTCTGGTGGGCTTCAGACGTGACCTGAATTTAAGTCAGGGATTTAGCCTTGCTGACATTTCTTCGCTGTTTCCAGAAAGAAAAGTGCTGTTCAGAGAGCTCCTTGACAGTGATGTTGATGATAAATACACACTAACGCCAAAGCTGTGGGATTATCTCTATAAATACGCCAAAAAACACCAAGAGAAAGGTAATGGATTTGGTTTTGGCCTGGTTAAACCAGACGATGATAAAGCTATTTCCAGAACAATATCAGCAAGGTATCACAAAGATGGAAGTGAATCGCTCGTAGATCGTGGTTGGGATAGCGAACTCGGAGAAAAGAACTTTAACGACCCGGAGAACATGACTCGACGTCCTCGTCGTCTAACACCGCGTGAGTGTGCCCGGCTAATGGGATTTGAGCAGCCAGGGAAAGTAACTTTTCGAATCCCCGTATCCGATACTCAAGCTTACCGCCAGTTCGGAAATTCCGTCATCGTGCCGGTATTTGATGCAGTAGCGAAATTGCTGGAGTCACGGATCATCGAGGCTGTAAAGGCCAGGAAATAGTACACTAAAAGAGCCCCAAGGGGCTCTTCAAATATCTGTGCTGGTATCATCCCATTGCGCATACGACTCTCGCCAGATGTGGGGGATGTCACCAATAGAGTTTTTTTAGTTCATCGATAAACGCAGATAGTGACATTAGCTCACCCCTGATTTCCTCGGGAAAGGTCTTATGCAACCCTACCGGTACAACGAGCCGAATCCCCTCAGCTTGCATTTCCCTGAACTGTGCAACTGATACGCCCTGCTGTAGGGTGAACAGGTGTACAGTATCAATTCTGTCAGCCTCATTCAGTACCTGCCGCCAGCGGTCCTTACAGGTGGTTTTAACCCCCAACATGCGTAACCGTTCAGCTGGGTAATCAGGATCATGATAGGCAGCCCCGGAAGGAAAGATGAAATCGGGTTTTTTCTTACCTTCCGTGAAAGCCTGGGTTTCAAAGCTCGTTGCACCATGTTCTTTGAAAAGAGATTCAAGATGGAGCTCAAGACTTTTACCGGCACGAGACTTCCTCCGGTTACTCACTGAATTAGCAAGCGTAATAAAATCATTCACCGTGGCAAAGCCTTCGGCTATCTGACCCAGCACGTGCAGTTCCTCAACGGCAAGGAAAATTTCAAACTCAATTTTCCTCCTCCGTGTCAGTTGTGAGTCCGGATCGTCCGTTGTTCTATCGTAATGACATGCGGCAAAACTAATAATCTCCTTTCCTGAAGGGAAGTGGTGAGTCCATTCGGGGGGAAGCTTATACTTTGTTCTGCCAGGAGAGTTTTCTGTAACGAACCCTCCAATTATTTTGTCTCCAGGTCCAAATATTGTTGCTCCCGGGATAACTTCTCCAATTATTGGTTCAAGAATCTCTTCCTCGGTAAGGTCTTTGCACACCCAGACATCACAATAACTGGAAAAGGTTCCAGGCACGCGGTCGAAGGCAAGAAGTGCCAGAGCGCCGGTATTCTCCGGATTCTGGAGAGGATTTTGTTTGCCAAAACCCGTCAGACGGGTTTCATTACGGGTGCCCCCGAAAAATTTATTGTTGAAGTAAATGGCCCTTACATCATGAAGGTCAGGGCAATCAGGATGAGATGACACGTGAACAGAAAAAAGAGCTTCAGGATTTCTTAACTGAGTATCACGGAGGGAAGGAAACAGCTCATCAATGACGGCTCCCGGCATGTAAAGACCAGACTGGTGGGATTTCGTAGCACCGGTATCGTTCGCCGATAAGCGCTTAACGTATACCCAAACATTCGCAGAACACTTTGTTTGCAACCACTCCGCCAGAAGGCTCATTTAAACCACTCCACCATAAACATTCGCTGTTTATGAACGATGTTACGGATCCTGTGGGTAGAATCAAGGCAAAAGAGAGTGAGCGGGGCTACGGGGATAAAAGGTGTAACTGTGAAATCATCCGTATGTTCAGGAGGTTATGCAAAAAATAAGAAAACACCATCAATGAACAATTTATTAAACTACTAAGTTATCTGAATTAGATTTTTATCACCAGCTTCAAATTATATTCATATTGGCAGTTACATTTAAATATGAAAACTAAAATTACAAAAGAACACAGTGTGATTTCATCTTTATAATTATTCACTGTTTATGAGATGAGTATTCCCTTCTGCATTCAAAGATGCCCGACTAAAAAATATAGGGGATTGACGAAGCGGCTTTAAATGCAAGAATAGATATGCACGTTGTTCTCAGTAATGAGAGACACGCAGGAAAGAGCATTAGGCTCGTTCTTAAAGGTCAACAACGTGTGTACAAATATTTTTTATTACAAACAAAATGCGGGATTTCATTGACTAAACATTTATATGTGGAAAAATAGATTCATCCCGTATCACTCAAAAGGTAACATATGATAATCCGTGACAAGATTACCGCAGAATTGAATTACCAGGCATCTGTAGAAGGAGAGACGGGTAATATAAAAATGTGTCGTATTATTCTGGAGTCTGTGAACAACATGGTTGTTTACAATACAATGGTAAAGGTAAAGAAAGCACCAGGCTCTGACTCTAAAACCGACGATGAGCAGTATTTCCATTATGTTAAGACCTGGGTGGTTCCGTTCATTGAAAAAATGCATGCAGTCAATGACAAATGAATGCTGCATTACTGAAAGGGAGAGCTCATGGCATTACTGATATCAGCAGATGATCGCATAATCAGGCTATCCCCTCTGGACCTGGAAGGTAGCCGTGATAATGGCGGTGCATTCTCGCTTGCAGATATGCAACAACTGGTCGGTGGTTACATTGAAGCTGTGAAGCTCAACCCTGTAATCGTTCATGAAAACATTCGATATTGCTGGTTGGTTATTAATGAAGAAGGAAAGCTTCTATCCTTACCAGTAAACAACAATGCAACTATTCTGGTGAAAAGTGTTATCGGCCCTGACGACTATATAGTCGGAAATGCGTTGATGCTCGAAGAAACCGAATTTGAATAGCGTAACACTATTGCTTTGAATGTTTTTTAATGAAGTTTTTGTTTTTACTTTAGCCTGTCAATGACAGGCTTTTTTTATAAAAATCCTGGTGTTAGGATTTAAGCTAAGTACAACCAGAAAGAAGAAAGTTACTTTCTTTTTGACATTTCTAAGGAAATATTTAGAGCTAATATATCAGGTTTAACATTAACCAGCTGCAATAAACATTCTCTATGGCCATATGTGCTACCTCCGGATTTATCGATATAGACCTCACCATTAGCGTTCTTTCTTTCCCTTCCGTAATGTGCTGCGTATGCTTCTGGCATATTTATTGAGCAAATTTCGCAAGGCCCCAGGTAGTCACTACCCCGGCCCGTTGCTCTAATGACTTTAACCATCCGACCTGTCGGTTCATTTGAAATCATTAACCCCCCCCTTATATCTAATTGAAATATTGGATTCGATACTACCCTCTAAAATAGTTAAAAATTAGTAAGCCAAACATACCAAATACACAAAAATAGAACGTAGTAACAATGATTCTGGCAGACAAAGTTGGTGTCATCCTTGCATTGAATGCACAGATGAAAAGCGCAATGGTTGCAACAGTTTTTATAATGTAGCCTGGATATTGTTTCGGTCATTAATCAGATCAGTAAAGTGGTTCAAACCCCGTAAATCGCTAGACTCAAATTTATCATTGGCTGGTTCATCAATACTGCTGGCAAAGCTAACAGGGCTCATGAATGCAGTCAGAAGAATGACTGGCAGGGATGACCGAAAGAAGTTTGAAAATATCGAGGATTGCATAAAAATAACCTGAGTCGTAGATAAAGTGGTCTATCTATCGTACAGGCCAGTTAAGTTACTTTTCTGACTTAAATGCTCATAAGCAAGGTTTAAACATTTTTTTTTGCAAACGGATAACTAGAGGTATGCCCCTGGGACATTGAGGGGCACAAATCTGCTCAGCATCCCATCATCCGTTCCATTTTTTCCATTTGGCTCAGCTCATCGAGTTCACGCTGTTCACGCCGTCTTTCCACAAATGCTCTTTTTTCGCCGAAAGACATCTCGCGGATATTTGGAACTTTCACTTTCCCGCTGCCTTTACAGGTAGTGCAAAGGACATCATAGGCACCGTTAACGATCCTTTGCCGTTCCTCTGGCTCCATATCGTAAAGTTCAGAGTTGGTAAAACCATCTGAAAATGCAGGGTGGTCCATGCTACCGTGGCCATCACAGTGATGACAAATTGCCCAATAAAAGTTGCCCATAATGCCTTCCTCAATCTGCTGTTACACCACTCATCGTATGGTTTTAGCGGTTTATCGGTGGTTACATCATTACACTTACAATTATATGCCGTAGGAGGAACATATTTTGCAAACACATCTATGTGGTGGTTCATGTTTTTCAAAGCACGTCAATGTATGCAGTCTGAGCGGAGGAATACGGCGAAATATGATATGACCGCAGCTAAGCCGTAAGACCCAGATCCTTCCTCCTCTTTCTCCAGTTGTGATGTCAATGTGTACAACATCCCTCCAGACCTTTTTCATTTTGATTTCTTATCCAGGCTCTTTGCTGTTTTTATCAAAGGGCGGATCAATTACCACATCCGCAGCTTTGTCCCACTCACTTGGGGCCAGTGCTCCCGTCAGGGACGCAATCCTCATACCTATTGTAGGTCTGCCCGCTTTCATGAGATACGCCGCTGCACCTGCACACATAGCATCTTTCGTTGAAGGGGTGTACAAGCCATCTTCAAATTGCCCGCCAGCAATAGAATGTACAATTTTATGGCAGTAAAAGGTTGTGTGATCATCTTTTACCAGGGTATCGATAATGGACGATAGACGACCAGGGCTCAGATGGATGGCCCCTTCTTTCCTGAAAGGGCAGTTAGCACAGGGCATCTTTAACCGAAACATATCTTTGATGCGGAAATGTCCCCCAGCACCCAAGGTTGTTGGTTCGATACTGCCTGTTTTATCTTTTTGCATACTTGCACCAACCGTGATAAACGAAAATTGCTTGTGATTGCAGTCAGCGATCTGAGCACCGTGCCTACTTTCACTCTTCTGAAATCGCTTTGCTGGCAGCAACTTTTTTGTATTCAGCTAAAACATGATAATCAGCACACCTAAAGTCATCACTCAGTATTACTGTGTAACGCTTCATTTTTGCTCTTCAGGTCAGAGATCTGCAACCTAAACAAGATGGGGGTGTGTTATATCGTAAAACTGTCCATAAGTCAGTTTCTTGAAGTTTGGGGGTATGATAACTGGTTTATTATACCCATCATTCCTGTTAGGTATGGCGAAAGCTAATGCATCCTGCCTTCCAGAGATTGTTCCACCGTAAGTTGTCAGGATAGCTGTAGCGAAAGGGCGATTGGTCGCTGGTCCACCATGGGCGCTGTGCATGATGCCAAAATGATTAATTATGTATGAAGACCAGCATGGGAAAGGACCGAGTTTGTCATTAACATTTTTAATAATTTCATCGAGTTTCTTGTTGAATGCCCGCCCATCCGATGTATTTCCTTTCCCCCGGGCTACAATCACCGGCACCTTATCCATATAGCTTCGTCTTTTGATCGTGATTTCGCAGGGGAAATTGTGATCTGCTTTCCAGACGAATGACTGTAGTTTATCCCCCTTATCACCAAAACTCTGGGAGTCGACCCAGCCAACGGCTTCAACGAGTGTCATGGCCTCTGAAATTAATTCAGACCGCTTCTGTGAAATCGGCTCGAAGGACTCAATTAGAGCCTGAACCTCTGGACCTTCCACAATATAGTAATCATAAAACTTCACATGGTCGGACATTGTGTATTCCTTTTAATAAAGTTGGTTTGGTTGCCATCAAAGAAAGTTACTTTTCGTGAATCTAGAGGCCTAGTACCTCTTTCATTTGCTTTTGCGTTCTGATGGCTTTTGCCAGCGTTAGATCAACATCTCCCCGGTATCCCGTACCATCAGGCAAAATAACCAGACGCACCATTTTTCTGTTAGGTTTACAAATCTCTATCCTGTCTCCATTGCGAAATACAGAATATCCTTTTTTACTTGCCTCAGAGACTAATTTTTCAATGCCTTTACTTGCCATAAGTTCGCCTTACTCGGATTGATTCAGTATTAAAATTAAATATCCAGTACCAGGGGGCCACAAGGTCGACAACAGCAAGGCAAAATTTCATCCTGTCCAACATAAGCCAGTGGGTCATTATCATACTTCACTTCACCCGATTTTTTCTTGAGTCGACATGCACCGCAATAACCAGAGCGGCATTGTGATTCCACCTGGATGCCTGCTGATTCCAGCTGTTCCAAGATAGTAGTAACGGCATCTTCGCCAGTTATAACTGTCTCATTCTGTTCGGTAAAAACAATCTGACAATTAAAGTTACCTGACATAACGCCCCCTCCTGATATTTAATTCATTATATCACTTCCAGATGCCACCATAACCCCCTAATTATTTGGCAACAGAAAATAACCCACTTAGTTAATTCTCTTCATCATAAACAGCCAGAAATAACCACTGTGAGTTTTTCACAAAAAAACCGATGTTATAAACATCTTTCCAAAAACTGCGAATGTTTATAAAATATTACCCACCTTATTTCTTCTAAATTTAAAATGACCCCTTGTCGTAGCGTTTTAATATGCAATCATATTCATAACAAAGGAGGGGATATGATTCATTCATTTGAAGAAAAAAATCTTGAGCAGTTATTTACGAGCGGGAAATCGCAGTCAGGGCTTCCTACGGATATTACTAACAGTCTTAAAAGAGCCCTTAATGAGTTACACGCTGCGGGAAGCGAAGCCGACCTGATCCGTCTCAAAAGCCGTAACTATGAAAAAATCCACCATACACGTTTACGCGAACGTGAAAGGGCGGGCGATATGTCCTCTATCCGCGTGTCTTCAAAATACCGCCTGCTGTTTACGTGGGCCAATGGTGGCGCTAATCGGGTCAAACTTACCGCTCATGCCCATGCTTAAGGAAGAGTTAAATGCACCATGTAGCTGATCGTCCTGAGGAAGAAATCCGGGCTATCGAGTTGTATACATTGTTGGGCCGGGAAGGCGTGCAGGTACGTCTGAATAATATCTCTGTTAAGGCAACATCTCGTTGGGAGCAGGCAATACCTTTGCCTCCTGATTATACGGGGACACCCATTGATTTTCTGACGGATGCTGAACGCGAAGAAAGGCATCTTCTGTTAATCGGACAGATGCTCTGCATTGATGAGCAAGCAGAGGCCCGCGATCGTATAAAACAGCGTTTAGCCAGTCGTAGGAAGGGTAGCAGCCAGCAGAATGCTGACTGAACCAATCAAAGCAAATCTATGGGACGACAATGTTAGAGAATATTTACTACCTTGCCCTTTTTCTGATTGCGATTTGCATTATTCGCGGTTTCGTTTTCGCATGGAGCAGACGCAGTCCATTGGCCCTGACGTTGACCATCAGTGCCCTGGTGATTTGTCTGGCTTTCCATACTCTGGATAACTCCGTAGCAACAGGTATGGATGAGATATTTTCCGGTACAAGGGACTTTACACAGTGTGACTTCATTGACCAGCAATCAGCTGAAATCAGCGGTCTTGGCTATCCGGTCGTTGTCCTAATGTGCGATGACGGTCAACAGGTTGTTAATGCTGACGTTTACTCACAACAGCTGATGCAGAATCAGGATTGCAACCCACCCAGGGAGGTGTCAAGTTGTCATTAACTGCCAGAAAAGTTACTTTCAAAAAAATAATTATCCGCTGCGGCATTAGCAGCTGTTATGCGAGAAAACAAACTTTTAAACCTGATAACCTCACTGAATCTAATGCAGTGAACAAAACACATTATTAATCATAGGCAAAATAAATGACTTTCAACGACGATCAGAAGAATGCCAGCGACAAACATGCGGATGTTCCTGTTCAATCAGGACAGAGCGAGCAAAACACAATTAGGATTCTTAAACCAGGATCAAATAACGACCTGGTTGACCAACTTCGTGGTGGGCCTCTGGACAAAACATCCGTTGACTATGAATACCACTCACCGGATCCTACTGAAGTTGCCCAACGTCTTGCTTTAATTGTTTATTTGAGTGCCGGGGAAGAAAAAATGGTGCCTTTTAAACCTGTTAATTTGCTTCAAATTATGTCATCTCACAAGATGGAAACAGATGATGTTGCGCTAATCGCCGGTACCGATTCTTTTGCAGTGGAGTCCTGGTTCAAGGAAGGGGTCGCCAGTGAGACAGCCCTTCACAACATCGCATGTGCAGTCGGGGTATCGACGGAATGGATTCGGGGCTTTGTCTCCGGTGAGGATGAAACGCTTAAGGCAAACAGTGAAGGCCTGACGAAAGAGTTGCAGAATCTTCCCCCTGAAGAAATCTCCGTTCTGGCAAAAAGCTTCAGTTTGCGTTTGAAACAAATCAGCGAGCTCGATAACACGCAGCAGTGCCCGGCCGGGTCGATCGTCTCTCTTAATGGGGTTTACAATAATGATACCGAAGAGCTCCTTGCTACTTATCGGCTACTGCCTGAAACAGAAAGACAAAATCTATATCGTGTGGTTTGCTTGAGACACAAAGAACTAGCACGACTTTACGAACAATATATTAAAGATTAATAATCGATTTAATAATGCAGACTGGCAGCCGAACTGGACATTTGCGATAGCAGGTGTCCATTTTTTTATATACACCTGCTAGTTTTCAAGGAAATTCACAATCAGTAATAAACACTGGAGCATCACAAGTTATTTTCAATGAAAATACACCCCATTAGTCAGAGCACTCGATATTGCAATCAAAAGAAAATGATTTTACTGTGATTTGAATGTAAATCATCCACAAATATTGGGTGCTTATAAATTATACATTTCCTTTTCGTATTACTTTTGATTCTGATGAAAATCGCCCCTGGCATTCAAGCTTAAATATGAGATAATGATTTTACGAATTTCACAGGGGTATGTTATGTCTCTTCTGAATCTGGATTTAATTGAAGCCATTTACTCTGATGCCGAGCGTGAACTCACCAATGATGAGTTGTATAGGGAGGTACGGTCTCGCCTTTCAATTTCAGATAATGATTTCAATAAAAAAGAAAAATTCGGTTTGGCCGGTGTGAAGCATAACAAAATTAAACACCGTATACGTTGGTTCCAGCAGACGTTAAAAGCTATGAACGTCATTGAGCGTATAAGCTCTGGCCGTTCTCTATGGCGTCACTGTCGGAAAAACAAGTCAGGGCTTTCCGAAGTCAGGGAAGGGGCTTGTTTAGTGGCATTCAGTACAGATCTCGGCGTTGCGATTTTAGGAAATTCGACAATGGTGTTACCGGGCAATACCGAGCCGGTTCATCTCTGCCTGACTTCACCACCTTATCCGCTCAGAAAGCAGCGGGATTATGCAGCAGCCTTCAAAAACGACAGTGACTATATTGATTTCATCGTAGAAGCCATTCGGCCAATTGCCCGCCAACTGGTTGACGGTGGTTCTGTCGTGCTGAATATCGGACAGGATATTTTTAATCCGGGCCGGCCTTCACGTTCACTCTACCCTGAGCGCCTGTTACTGGCCTTGTGCGAAAAGCTTGACCTCTTTCTGATGGACCGGGTGCCATGGGTTAATATGAGCAAACCACCTTCTCCGACATATTGGGCCTGCCGCAAGAAAATTCACCTGCTGGCCGGGCATGAAATGATTTTCTGGCTGACCAATAATCCTGATGCTGTCCGCTCCTGTAACCAGCGTGTTTTGCAGCCCCACACCGAGAGTCATAGCGCGTTAATTGCCAGAGGCGGAGAGATGCGTACGACCATTTACGGTGACGGAGCTCATGGCGTGAAACCAGGCGCCTTTGCACACCACACTAACGGGGCTATTCCCAAAAATGTGATGATCAGAGGTCATGCATGTGCTGACACTCGCCGGTTTCATCAGGAGGCCAAACGCCTGGGGCTTCCGGCACACGGGGCGATGTTCCCTACGGCCATCCCCGATTTCTTCATACGGTTCCTGACGGAGGAAAACGAGCTGGTTGTTGATCCTTTCGCCGGTTCTCTCAAGACAGGTCTGGCCGCCGAGCGGCTCAACCGCAGATGGATGTGTTTTGATAGTATTCTGGAATGGTTACGAATTTCAGCCACCGGCTTTTTTTCTGACTTTCCGGGATTTGAGATGAACCCGATTATTGATAACGGGGAGTTGTTTGCGTAAGCGTCCGTTACGAATAAACATTATTCACTCTGCCTTTTGCGGAGTGAACGATCACAGGAGATGGCGATATGCCTGACATTATCCCGCACCAGCAACAACCGGAACGACTTCATAAATTTCACTCCCTCAAGGGAGGGCAATACTGGCGTGCAAAAATCGCTATTCCTGAACAATATATTGAACAGGATGACGTGTTGCTGATTGAGTCGCTCCGCTGGGTCGATAATGCACTCCATACTGTGATCCTCCGCACTCATCCGTCAAAATTCGGCAAAGACTTTGTTTTCAAATTTACCGATGCTGCAGGCCGTAGCTGCAGCACCACGAAATCGTTTAAAGAGCATCGATTTTTGTTTAACGACTTTCTGGACAAATTTGAATTTGCAGATGATGGGCAGGATATCCGGAGCCAGGAACTGCTTGCCGCTCAAAACCGGGTTAGCCAGCTGACTCAGCAAATGACCGAAACCATGGCTGATCCTGATGCTCTGCGTACGGAACTCCTCGGCAGGGTTGAAGCAAAGAAAGCGAGAGCATCGACTCCAGGTGATGACAAAAAACAGCTGCCTATGGTTATGGGGCTGTCTTCATCAACTGAGATCGCGTCTCTTGGCACAGCTCTGTCATCAGGTATTGATGAAACAAAAATAGCACAGCTCCAGCAGGCTGTTGAGTTCAGACATGAAATCGCACAGGCGCAAATCGACTGGATTAAAGAAAAGAATTATGCGATTTCGAGAGCCGTCATGGCTATTACACCCTATCTGGAAGAGTCGGCCGCCGCCCAACTTGCCATTGCCGAAGAAAGTCGTGAAACGCTGAATAAACTGATGGACGGTATCAAGTCCCTTGACCTCTACATCGGGAAAGATGTTGTTGTTAACACCATCAAAGAGGGTGAATCAGCACCGTCACACATTCCCTTAACGTTCGTACAGCGCAAGCTGGCCGTAGACGAGGAAACGGCCGTTTTTCTCGATATTGGAGAATGGTTTGATTTTGAAAAGTTGCCACTTTTTTTCCACGCATTAAACAACCATCCAGGGCTGGTGGAGCAGATCTTCCCGTCACAGCGCTGCGTGGTTTGTATGACCACTACCCGGCGTTATATTGATTATCAGGACCGCTGGGCTAACTGGGAGCTTAATGCAAAAAACCAGACCGTTTTCCTGATGGTTCGGGACGGCGAACGGCTGTTCCAGGTGTATTCAGGAGTAGAGTCTCACCTTGGCGCTCATACGCTTTTCCCTACCACCGATGAACAGGGAAATATCTTTCGAGGCATTGACGGTTCGCAGGTTACGTTCAATGACGTGTCATACACCGACAAGCTTAAAGCACATGAGATGGTTGCTCTGCATTATTACCGGTTTCTTATCCTGTGCTGCGGGCTCGACCACCGGCTTAAGCTCTTTGGCGAGTTCTACGACCCTCAGGACCGCTTAAGTTTCGTCTCTATGGCGTTCCAGGAGCAGTATTGTCGATTCATTCACGATCATGATGGTACTGGTCTTCTGGACGATCCTGATGCGAAAGTGCGCCCCTCTATTGAGGAGTATATAACCCAGGCCAATAGCCATTTGCGCTCAGGTTCAAGGGTGTTCTGCGAGTGGAGAGCTGTTTGTACACCAAATACCGCGCCGGGCGTTGTGAAAGTCGATACTGGTACCAGTTACCGATCCTATTATTTTACCGCCGATTTCATCAATGATGAGGGAATGGCGGTGGCCTTTACCCGCAACAATGAGATTTGCGTGGAGGTTCCGGTCAAAAAAGATATCTACCGTCGCACTCGGGCTAATGATGTACGTGAATTTAATGCGAAAGTATCCCTCACGAATTTTCAGCGTGATCCGTGGGATGACGCCAGCAGCGTGGGATTCCTCTGTCTGGACGCTGTAAAAGCCGATGATCTTGATTATTACATCCACAGCCGCTCCAGTCGTAGGAATTTTATGTACTACATAAAGCTCTTCAAACGCCTTTCAGCTGTCCTGAGAACGGAAGAAGAGCAGGAGATGCCCTATCGGCAAAAGCTCATCAGAGCGCTGGTGGATGGCAATATAGGCACTAAAGCTAACCGTGCTGAAATCGTCGACAAGACAGTCATCACCTGGCGGGCGGACAAAAAAGGTCAGCCGCTTAGTGAAGGAATAGACAACGAGAAAAGCTGGAAAGCACTACTTGGCATGATGGACCTGATCGCCTGGCGCGGTTTGAGCCATAAAGAGGCTGCAGTGGAGATGGCTATCTCCCGGGGTAGCAAACCGTTACGTCTTATAGTCACGACAAATGCCAGACTGGCTCTGTATGTTACCCCTACAGCCGAGGAACGTGACGATCGCGCGGAAAAACATAAGTGGGCCATGCTGCTGACCTTTAAAATGTCAGCAAAAGGGCTGACTCTTGATTCCAGCAAACCTGCGTTGCTAAGCAAAAATAGTGTTTGCGAAACAACCATCTATGAATGGCCGGAGGCCAATGAGTGGAAAGGGTTGAAATCAGTGTTCTCCAGCTTTCACGAAAAGCAAAGAGCGTTTGAATATATTGAGACAGGCAAAGAGGACCTCCGAAAACTGTCTCCAGCTAACCCCTCAGAATTTGAGGCTGGGGTACGTGAATGGATGACGGCCTACTGCGAAATGAATGATTACCGCAAAACCGGGGGCCAGGTGCAGCAGCCGAGATTGATGATACCGGTAGGCATCCACATAAACCGGGGAGACTGGAAGTATATCTACGTCACTACAGAGAGTGAGGCCGCTGGGTATTTTTATCACAACTGCAGCGAACGCCTGAAAAAGGAACTTTTTCAGGAATATGTTTCACGCTTTGCTCACCCGGAAGGAAAGCTCGAACGGCTTGAAACTCGGAGGAACCAACTGGCATTGGTCATGACGAACAAAACTCCCGACATCGGCATGTTCTGTGCAGATCGCAATGTTGAAATGGATAGCGTGAATTATGGACCTTTATCTTACAGTGCCTACAGCCAGCTTCAGCGAATTGAAAACCGATTGATTTTTGTCCTAGCTGAAGCGGAACGCGGGTTACATCGCAGGATTTATATTGCCGATAACCTTAAAAGCGACAATGGTGAGTTTATCATAGATGAACTCCTTGGTTCCTCACATCTACAGGCACAGTCTCCCGTTGATGTTTTCGAAGTCATTCTACCTAAGTCGTTGTCAGAAGGCCCGCTGCCGGTAATGAAATCGAGTGGTGAAATCTACCGTATTCACCACTGGTTTGATATCTGTCCAAAAGGCGCTGAGGCTAATGTTTCATTGAGCAATATCGAGGCACCAGTAAGTAAGGTTACCAGACACAGTTTCGATAGCAGGGAGGCGGCAATCATGCATATCCTGATGCAGAATGAAACCGTTAAGAAAAGTGTCTCCGGAGACAGATTCAACACGCCAGAAGGCGTTGACGAAAGGTGGTATTAGTGGCGCTTTATGTATAGTTAGGAGACTATATGTACGATAAAGAACATTTCGAACGATTCTACAGTGAGTTCTCCGGGCAGACACTGGCATAGGTTCAAGCAAAAAGGGATGGTGATTCGGTTTCTGGCTGGTCTGTTGCCGATATATTTTAATTCGATAGAGAAAGATTATGTTTAGTGAATTTTATGTTATATCGGCAATTCTTGTTTGGGTTATGCCTCTGATGGCTATTGCCGGTTCTATTTTTCGAAAAGACTTGCTTCCAGCTACCACGTGGAAAGCTCATATATTGTTAGGTGTGATTTTTGCTGCATTTGTTTCATATATTAATCTTAAGGATAGAGATCTCGATCTGGTACCAACAGGAAGAGAATATTTAGCATGCGACTTAATATCACGTAACGAACCTCAGTTCACAACATTTAGAACCGTTACGCTCAATTGCGGAGGTGAGGAAAAAGGGTGAAGGAGGAGTTCTATGAACTTGCCGTTAATGCAGCCAGGAGACATGAGTAAGTCATTAAAAACCACCAAAAACATACCGCCTAAACATAATATTTAGAAAGGGGGCTTTAGAAGCTAAGCCCCCATTCTATCAAACTCAGTAATCTAATGAGTTGAAAACTATTATTTTTTTGCATCATTACTATCTTCAAAATCTATCTCTAGCCCAGAGGTCATTTGATGCAAAGCAGGCTCTCCAATAAGGCTACCTGGTTTATTGGGCCAATCAGCAACTGGTTTCCCTTGTGACGGGGCTTTATCTATTGTTTTAATTGGTTTTTTGGATACTGTCTTATTAACTGGTTGCTTTATTCCATTATCCTGATTTTCGGCTTGAAATTTAGTTTTTGACGGTGGTGTAACCTTTACATTCATCTCTATAAAATCTTGTACAGGCATAGTTATGCCGTTATAGCCAATGGCGACAGGATATTTAAATACCTGGTTTATTGTAAGACTATTTCCAGAAACTCTCGTAACATTACCAGTAAATCCTAAGGTATCTGGAGCTACGGATTGCGAGAGTATTTTAAGCTGTAAGTCCAGGGCATTTATTTCGCTCGCCAAAGAATCCATTTCTGGTGTCGAGTTTGTCTTTTCTGGAGGTGTTACTCCTGTGGCATTTTGATCTGGTGTTGATGGCTCGCCATTTGATTCTTCTTTATTCCCCGGTTTTGCTAATAAACTTCTATTTTGTTCTGATATTGCATTTAATTTCGTGACTAATGCTTCTCTGCGTGAGGATAATGCGGTAAATTTTGCCAGCGATGCTGATTCTGAAGCACTAAAACCGTCGGCTGATGTGATTGTGACATTTATTGATCTTGCATAATACACATCGGTTACAAAAACAATACCTGGAGTAATGCCATACTTATTATTCGCACCATCAAGTAAATTATCGATCAGTAACTCCATTCTCTTCTTCAGATACTGCAATTTAGACGTCTCATATCCATCCACAGTTGATTTGTACAATAAAAATTTATCCATAGAAGAGCTAAAATCAAGACTGATAACTTCAGCATATGGAATGCTGAAAGTTATGTTTCGCCTAGAGCTACTAGCAAATGATAGTTTTTGTGCGATCGCACTGGTCACAGTTCCAAGACCTAGACTTACATCACTCACTGAAGCAAATGAGTAGCCAGGAAAGGCTATTATACCATTCTGTCGGGATTCAGCTGAGGGGTAACTTACAAAAGCGCCTATTCGTGACTGAGCATTGCCCAGGGTTTCCCATTCCTTTGTTTCTGGCATCGTTGGAATAGCTTGTTCTTGTTCCAGTAGGTCAGAAACATCAAATCTTGTGAATCTGATCGGTTTTATTGTGTAAAATTTCGTTGGAACTTTATCTACCATTTTGGGAGAAATAAATGGGAATATATATACATCTCCGGGATAAAATCTCTCCCTAGGAGGGAACAAAGGAAATATGTTTAACTGCCGGGTATTTTTTGCCCACTCTTGCGCTACTATCCCTGGCTCTTGTGTTTCTGCACAGCCGGTAACAATTACTACAAAAAGTAATGGAATTGTGATTTTTATTTTATTCATGACAAGCCCCCACGAGTAACACATAGGTTAATAAATAACGCTTGATATTATTTGTATATTTTTGATGGTTATATTTAAATTGTTAGCAGGGATTTAGTGTTTTACATTCGAATTTATTAAAAAAAACTAAAGACCTGATGTTGACATTGTCCATCATGATTAAAAACTCTTCGCTTCCTAAGCGAGGCGATAAAATATCGTTGCTATGTATATTATTTCGCTGTTAATGGCTACCCTGCTTCTTCGCAGATACAGGAAAGACCGCTTTCCCATTTCTATACATCTGCCGGTAAATCATATCTAAATTCTTCGGGTGGAGTGATGGTATGAGGCTTGGCTGTTCAATGCCCTTTAAACGTCGCAGGAAGGCCTCAGAGGCGTTTTCTTGCCTTCCTTGGAGCTCTGACAGCCCATAGGCGTGAATAGGCTCAGAGGTTGTTTGAAGTGGGGGGAGAGTGATTAGGTTGAGCCCAGGGTAATGCCGTGCCATTAAACACACCTGAATCACACCCTACGGTACGAACTGCGAAAAACAGTAGTAGGGTACAGGCATTCGATTGCATGCCCTTACAGAGCGTTCTGTAGCGTCCTGTTAGCCCACATATAACGAAATCCACAACCTGAAACGCACTACTTGTCTCAAAGGTGAGTTATACGAAAAACAATCCCTGTTAATGCTCGACCTATTTTATTGATAGTAAATGAATATTTCTGATAATTATTAACCGTCGTACGTTTTTGGTTTTACTGATCGTGGCACGGATCATCCTCTTAGTTGTTTTCCGCACCGTATCAGCTTGCTCAGGCATGCATAAACTACTCAAACGCTGTCCACGCAGGACGTATCGAATATCCCCGTTATCCACAGGGTAGATCCAATAATAAGATCCCAATATGATCCTAGATCTAACCCAAAAGAACCCAAAGGATCCCCGGCCTTGTATCCATTTGAATTATATAGATAAATCGGTACTTTTAATTAACCGTCGTACGTGTATTTGTGAATGCTCATATGTGTTTTCATTAACGCATGAATGATTTTAGTTAACAGTCGTATGTAGTTTGATCTACAGTGATGGGATTAAACATTAACGGTCGTACGTTTAGGATAGGAATGACTGTGAACAAGAAAACGGATGTAATTAACAATGAAATCAAAGAACAAGCAGCATTCTCATTCGATGTCGTAGGTGGCACGGGCAAAGTTACTAACTTTACCCCTGGTAACAATGGTACCGTTCAACCTGTTGCTTTGTTGCGGCTTGGGGTATTTGTACCGGCCCCTCCGGGAGTAGCAAAGAAAAGTCTCCCGGAAGGGGTTGTTACGATGGATGTGTCCCGCGATTTACAGCATATGCAGATCGCATCAAGTGAAGGATACAAAGAAATATCGCTATCCAGCCCCCGTCTGGACATGGGGACAGATTTCCGTGTATGGCTTGGTATAGTCCGTTCAATACATGACCACGGCCATTACTCAGGAAGGATTAAGCTTCCTTTCAGCACCTTCCTTAAAAATTGTGGGTTTGACCCCTCAAGGTCGAATAAGCCCATGAAACAACGTATCGATGCTTCGATGATTAAACTGAAAATGGTCACTTTTCAGTTTAGAAATGAAGATTCAACCCTCACTACCGGCCTCATTAACTGGGCACGGTACAACTTAAAAACCAATGAGATTGAGATAGAGGGAGATCCTCGGATCCAGGAGCTCTATCAGATTGACTATAAGGTATATCTGCGCCTTAAGGCCCTTGATAATCTGCAAAGGAAAGAAAGTGCGCAGGCCTTGTATACATACCTTGCCAGCTTACCCAAAGATCCTGCACCGATCTCGATGAAACGTTTTCGCGACCGTTTACGGCTAACGTCACCAGTAGCCTCTCAGAACATGATCATTCGCCGGTCGTTGAAGGAGCTTGAGCAAATCGGGTACTTGCAATACAGAGAAGAGAAGATTGGTCGGTCAATAAAGTTCCACATACTTAAACGTAGCCCCTCTTTGGGTGCCAAAAAGAGCATCCTGGTCCCGGCTGAACAAAACCCAGCAGCTGACGATGCACTGATACATAAACTTAAAATGCTGAAGGCCGCAGGCTACTCAGAAGCGGAGATTGCTGGCGTTCTGGATGCTCTCGATAAGTTGCAGAGGGAAGGAAAGGCTGCTCCCGAAGTCGAGGATGCTGATTTTGAGGAGCTTTAAGGTCACATTCAGGAAACAGGCGTAGAAAAGGGGGGGACGACTCTCTGGAAGAATAGTCCCCTTATCGAAAAGTAACTTTTATCTCTGTTGCTGCACTTATAACTACACGTCCATTACTGCCTCTCAGCACAAAAACATAGTAACTATCTGATATTTATGCAAATAAACGTCATGGAAGACAAATGCGATCAGAAACATTAACGGCCGTATGTTTTCATTCGTATTTGACCTCACCAGCTCAAAACATTAACCGTCGTACGTTCCGTTAGACGTGCGAAGTCCGCAGATTGTCACTTCAACCTGATAAAATTAACGGTCGTACGTTCCCAAGTATCATGGCAACCCCGGAAAAGTAGTAATGATTTTATAATTTAAAACAATCAGTTAAGAGCTATTTAAGTAAGTTTGCATGGTTCGAAAGCTGTTGTTCTTATCATGAGTTAAGTGGAAAAGGTTAACCGTCGTACGTATCACCATGCATTTTGACTGGGATGCGCACTTACAGTTAGTTGCGATGTTTGAGACCTCGTTAGTCAACGAGTTAACCCTGATCAACAGGGTCGTATGTAGCATGCTTAATTTCGATTTTCGTAAAGCGACTCTCCGGTTTTACTTTCAGGTCAGTACGCAACTTAAAGAAAGTTACTTTTATGCCGAAAAGCGTTCTATGCGTTGTGCGGTTCTGGTTGCAGGACAACGCTCGTACGCTCTTTCGTACTAAGAGATCGCATTGCCCAGGTAATAAACCAGGACGGAAAGTTACTTTTGTCGATAAGCCCTGTACGAGAATCTGTTTGCCAGATATCTCAAGTGCCTAAAGATGAAAGGGGGCAGAGTGGAACGAAGGCGTTTGTCTTTGTGCATCCGTTCGTACATCTGGCCAGCCCTGACCTCCACACGGACTCAAGGCTTATCGCAATCAAAAGTAACTTTGTTAAACAACCTCACCAGCTTTTGCTTCGGAAATCCGTTGCTAATCACAGGCAAGACAATTTTACAGAGTCAGCGAATTATTTTTCGTAACTAAGGAATGTTTTTTCGGGATGTAAACAATAAAATGTCATTACATATCAGAACTGTATAAATACACAGTTCTTGAATATGGCCGCCGCCGTTTTTCTGAACGATTGGGAAAATAATAAATATCCTGGAACAGGTCTTTACAGCGTAAAAGGCATGGTTATGCATTTAGCTCATGCCTATAGTGAGTAGCCGAAACATTAAAAATTGATATGAGGTAATGTAGCTTTAGCCGGTGTATACCCCTCTTTACATAATCACTGAATGTTTATGAAATAAAAGAACTTTTTTCTACCCGATATTCAAATAAGGGCTTTACACAACGTTTTAATCTGTATAATTGTTGCTGTCTGATACGAATTAAGAAGAGGGTTTTATTGCATATGGGGGGACGTGGAAGTTGCCGAAGAAAGCGAAGCCTGCGCTGTGTGCCCTGCTATGCAGAAAACTGGCACCGCTACAGAGCTGGGAAGGATTATAACGGATGGGAAGATGTATCAGTGCTCACAATACAAGGGGCAGGGTATGTGTGTCAGTGTAGGCAGTGTGGTCACACCTACATCTCCTATTCCTCTGCTGCCCGTCGCCAGTTTCAGTATCAGGTAAAAAGAAGCCTCGCTGAACCCGGCATACAGGAAAATTAATTTTATTAAAAAGACAATTCACCGTCTTAAGCCAGAATCTCGTCTGCGTATCAGGATACACTTTCTGTATATAGTGGTTATGCATGGACTCGAAGTGTGAATGATGATTCGGACACGTAGAAGATTTCTGGTTTGATAGGTAATAAAAAATTTAGGGTTGGGCAGATTAATGAAAACCTCTATTCCACCGATTCTGTATGGAAGAAATATATCCGATATTTCGGAGAAGCATTTTGCCCCATGGTTTTGTCATGACGATCAATACCCTGCTTTGGTACTGGCTTCAACGAAAATAGTACCGGAGTCACCTTCCCTGGACTGGTTTCTTGGCGAAGAACAATGCGGAGGGCACAGTTGTAACCAGTTTCCGGCAGCGGTATTACCATTGCAGATCATGCCTCAAAAACATGGGACGCTGGAACTCATTGCCGATGAGGAATTTGAGCCACGCTCGCTCGATTATTTTAACAGCGCATGCGACGAGGAACAGAAGCGAGTACGGCTGAATTATCAGTCATTCGTAATTTCTCACGGTTTAACCTGCTCGGATGAAAATGCTCTCCTGCTGACACAGACGCTATACCCCCTGGATGCGACTGATGCCAATCTCAGGGCCTTAACCACAGAACAGATCAATCTCAGAAGCCTGAATGTCGCCACTGGGCTGGTCCTTTTTGTAGTGGGGGTGAACTGCGACTAGGAGAGAGCAATAAAAGATAGTTTCACTACTATGCCACAGGCACAAGTTAACCAATAAAGTCACTTTTGAGGTAGAAATGAAAAACATTAAACGCGAAGCATTACTGGTACCCATCATCGGGTTGTTGATCCTCTCCTATCACATGGGCTATTTCCTTTCCGACTGGCCATTCTGGCAGGTATACGCGATCCTGGCGCTGGCCTACTTTGCTGGCCGTTTTGGACTGAAAAAAAGGGCGTCGAAAGAGGAACCTGAGGAAGGCAAAACAGCCGGCCAGTAAAGCATTACCTGAACTGGCCTGTTGCGCCATCGGCATACAGGCCACTCAGTCATTTTACGGAAAAACCATAAAAGGAAAAACACCATGAGTAACATGACCGTGTCGTTTTACAGCAAAAAGCATCATGACACCGTAGCAAGCGCTATTAAGGCCCGTGCAACATCATCAATTGAGCTGCTCTGTTCTCCTACGCTGAATCAGCTTCTGGATCTGACAAATTCAATCTGCCAGTGCGCAGGTATTGAAAATCAGGTTGGCATTTTTGTTGCCGACTCAGACACTGACGAATCCGCTCCCGGTGAACAGGTATCTAATAACCATGCTGTCTGGCTATATAACCAGAAACGGCATAGTGCTGCCCGTGATGCGATAGTGAAGAAAGACATTACGGAAGTGAAGATTGATGAGCCGCTGACGCTTAATGAGCTTATGGCGATCATCGATGTGGTCAGCCGTTGTGCAGGTATTGATGATGACGTAGTCGGTATTGCCGAGCCGATGATGACGGTTATTGGTACTGGACATTCCGGGCAATCTACAGCTCAGGAATTGATGCTGCATTAATAAAACTCACTCGCAAAAGTTACTTTTGCAAGGAGGTGTTTATGCTGTTTCGGAAACTGGTGTTGTTGGGAGGGGCCTGTACCTTACTTTTGTCCTATCACGGTGGTTATTGGCTAAGCGACTGGCCGTGGTTGTTTTATTATGCGTTGGTCTCATGGTGGTTTTCATTTAGCTGGTATATTTTCATTACCCCTAAAGCAGCTCCTGTTCCGGGAAAGAATAAGAAAAAGGAAAAATCATTGCCTATCGTTAGTCAATCTCCGACTCACCGGTATAAACAGAATGATAGTGATGATTCTTCACTGATGTTACACAGCATTTATTACTCATCAATAAGCAACGTTCAGTCGGATAGTATCATTAATAATAGAGCAGATTGTAGTTATTCGGACTCGACAGATTCAGGTTGCAGTGGGGGTGATTAAAAGTCATGGATAAATAATTACTATTTTTACAAAACAGTAGATGAGGAGGAGATATGGTACACACAGGAATAACCGATCACGCCAGACTCAGACTTATGCAGCGATCTAGACTTCCTCTGCATGTGCTCACTGATATGATCGACAAAAGGGAATATGTTGATTTGGGTTCGAAACCCGGGATATTAAAAGAACACATTCTGATTTACAGTCGACTGGATGAGAGGTGGTACGTTCTAATCAGGGACATAACATCAGGATGTATCATTACGGTGTTACCAGAAAACTTCCATGACTCTTCATTTATAAAAATTAAAGAATCAGATAAGAAATCTGCTTATGATTTAGCAAATAAAGTCAGTGCTCCTCGTTCTGAATTTATTAGTATAAATCTATGTTATAATGATTTCGATGGTTATCGACATTCAAAGAAGATTTATTCGATACCACTTTCACAAATTGATGTGTCGCAAGATACATTTTTAAAGTCCAAATTTATCAAATTGCTTAAAAGACAGATTAGGGAAAACATTGCACGAGGGCTTTCATTTTATGAACAGATGATTGAGCCTGGTTATACACCGCTCTTCCTGAACGTAAAGTTCAGCCCGGATACGTACAAAATACTCTATTTTTGAATGCAGGAGCATCTGAATGTCTGACAGAACGGTTTTTTTGAATTTCCTATCGCAAGATACGACCCCTTTTATTACTGAGGTTGAAATGCTTATTGGTGGAGTTCCACGAATCATGTATCCAGATGGCACGGAACAGTTTGCGGATGATGAAACCGATACACTCCTGATTTACTCCCCTCGACTGACCGAAATTGAACTTGAAGCTTTTTGCGAATTGAACATTGAGCATTACCGGACTTTTCACGATGCCAATGTAAAGCAACTGATCAGGGGAGACCGCGTACCATTAACCCCATTCTGGGCAGAATAAACTTAGCTGCTGGGACTATAACTTTTTTGGGGGGATCATGTATCTGCATCTTGTTCCAACGCTATACCACACCATTTCAAATAAATGCCGACTTGAATCAGTGACGATCCCGGAACTAGAGTTTGAGATTAAAGGTGATGCCCTTTCATGCGGAAGACCGTTTCCTAATAAACGGCTTACTGTGGGTATGCAAAAAAATCGTAAAGCCATGGTTGGCTTACTTCTTGAGTATGAAAAGAAAGTAAGTCATTTTACAACGCAATATAAATGGTACATAGGAGACATTGGTTTTGTTCAGCACAATATTAAAACTATAGTGATGGATTCTGAATTTGACCTTATTTCACAATATATAGGCTTGAATATTGGTCTTGATGAATTTAAACCAAGGTTCCATCCTTCTTATCACAAAGTCGCTCCGGTTAAAATACAACCGATGATGGAATCATATCGAACCGGCGAAGCGGTTAATACTTTGCAGCATGATGTATGGGAGAATAATGTTTTATTGTCCAGAACGGAAACATTGCTCTTGAATACTTTGGAGTCTGACAGGCTTTCCAGATACAGTTTTTTAACCGACAGGCTTCCCCAGCCAGACTCTGCAATTTGCATTTGAAAATTCTAAATGCAGCTCCGGTTTAGTTCCGGGGCTTTTTTTTTCAACAAGACATTCTTAACTATTCTTGCAAGTTCTGTTATAGGAATCCTGAAATACAATCAGAAAATGTATGGTGCATGTAATTTACGTTTTTACGGTTTGTTTCAGTCTAATATCCTTCATCATTACTAAATGATTTTGCCTTAAGTCTCAGTCTTGCTTAATACCCTTCGTAAACACTGGAGCATCATGAATTATAGTGTTTAAATCAAGAATGTCAGGCCCTGAGAAAGTTACTTTTTTTTGGGGAAGTTTATAAAATGGGGGTTGATGAAGAGTTAAAAAAAGGTATCCTGGTTTCAACGAAGAAAGATTTTTCGTACTAACCTTTTCTTTCAGGGAGTTTCTATGTCCATCGAAAATACATTGATTGATGAATTAAACACATCAGAGAACACAGGAGATATTATTCCTTCTGTACCTATTGATTTAATCATTGCTCAACGTACTGCTGGCATTGCGGCGTTTATGGAAGGTTTAGAGAAACTCAGAGAAGCAGAAATGTTGTTCGCAGCTGCTGCTGAAAAGGATTGGTTCTCAGGGCTGGATGAGATTGTGGCGTCAGGTAGGCGTTGCCGTAAAGAAAATGAAATAGAGGCTTTACGACGCCGGGTGGCTCGTTGTGTTGATAGCAGCATCTGGACACGCCTGATGACCCAGACAGGGATGTTTACGTTTATGAGTAGTGAGCAACATGACAAATGGACTGACCAGGTATACGGCGAAGAATGCCCGGAAGTGACTCTGGACAATGTCATCAGTACGTTTCAGCATCTTCATGCCTCAAAGAATGAAACGTTTGTTACTGGTATTATTGATGTTTTCCGTAAGCTGTCCTGGGACTATAAAACAAATAATCCTTGCCGTCTGGGCAAGAAAATTATCCTCGAAGGTGTTTTATCCATAAATGTCTCTCGAACCCGATACGCTTCGGTCAGGACTAATGCTCAGAACTGGATTAACGATCTCGCTCGTGCTTTCTGCCTCATCGACAAGAAAAACGTGCCAGATTCACGGATAGCAGAAGGGAGCCAGTACAGGGATTTTATCAACTTAAACAGTTATACGTTAAACGGTGTGTTTACCTGTGAGTGGTTCACTATTAAATCTTTCTGGAAAGGTTCCGCTCATGTGACGTTTACTCGTCCAGACCTCGTTGACAAAATTAATGATATTGTGGCTACTCGATACCCTGATGCTTTACCATCCAGGGTCTGAAATTAATTCACGTTTTGAATCCATACACTACAATTTATATAGGAATCTGGATATGGCTATTGTAATTAAAGAAAGTTATACCACCGCTGTGATCAGCACAGCGCACATTGCTAAAGATGACGTCGAGTTATTAACTGATGCCAGTTATAATCCTCGTTCTGAGAGTGGTCGTAACTGGATTCATGCAAATGAGTATGGCTACATTATTCGGATAACTTGTGAAAATCCCGGATGGAAACAACTTTTACGTGATGATGGTATATCCTGGCCTACAATCGAAAATATCGAAAAAGTAATTGCCGCTGGGTACGAATGTGTTCATTTTGATCGTGACGCAGATATTGTGGATGAACTTAATACGTGGGAGTGGTAACAATTATTATAAGTGACTCATAACCTATCGGGTCGGGACAATATATGTGCGTAAAACAGAAAAATCAAGGAGTCGCAAATGGGTATAGCAAATGGATGTAGTTCAGTACAGCAAGATGTTCCTGCAACCGATAATGACATTCGACATGAAGTAATTGTCACCGGCTGTGTGACAAAATACGGAAGAGGGATTCATTTCTGTAATAATGAGCTCCTAAGTGGTGCTAATCATAATCTCTGGTTCCCGTTGAGCACTGAGGAAGACTGGTTTTCCGGCATTGAGCGTGTGCTGATGATGAATGGTCTGGCGGAGAATGTCGTCAAACTCAGTCCTCTTAATGACGGGGAAGATTATCACGACTGGAAAGTGACGTATAACCGCCGGAACGTCTGACAACCTGGAAAGTAACTTTTTACCTGTTTATACCTGTGTGAGGATGCGATAACTGTGTTAAAGCGGAATGCATTTTTCTCCGAAATGACATTGTTAATATCATAAATACCGAGGGATTTTTAATGTTTAACCAAACTGAAAAGTCAATTGCCCAGATTGCGGAATATATTCCCCGTGCCTGTCGCGATATGAAGTTAAAAGAAGCCAAGGCCCGGCTTGCTACAAAAATCGCTCTTTATATTAATGACGGCAGTGATGCCGAGGTGCTTAATGCAACCTTCGCTCGTGCACTTAACAGCCACACCCGGGAGGATTTCTTTTCTAACGTATCTGCATCTATTGATTATAAGGAGTCATGATTACAATCAAAGCAAATATAATCACGTTATTAATGTCATGATTTATTACATTACTGCTATGTGCTCCAGTGATTTCGGATTAATGATAAATAGGGTGTTTAGAGGGGTTGACTGGAAGTTCTAAGTTGCTATCCTGGTGATTAATGATAATAAAATTTACCGAGTAACGGAGGCTGATAAGTGGCCACTCACATTCGTAATTTTAGCTGGAACCGGGTAAAGCTTTCGACGCTCACATACGACCAGTTAGAACAGCTAAAAAAGAAAGTCGAAGAAGAACACCCCTGTAATAATGGGATCTTCCTTTATGACAAAGCTGGGTTGAAAAAACTTGATGCTTTGAGCTGGGCTGTATATCACAAAATGAAAGCAGACAAAAAGTCCGGCCAGGTCAGTTGATTTCTCTGTCATAAAACTAAATCCACTTCTTGCCGGACATAGCCTGAAAATTTCTGCAAATCGAGGGTGAAGTTCTTTTTGAGGAAGCGTTGTATGAAATTATCCAAATTCTTTGAGCTGATAACTGCAATATGGGCAAACAGACTCAACCAGCGCCGCGATCCTGAAGTCACGATCATCATCCACTCTCCGGGAAGTGTCGGAGTTACACCAGCAGTAGAAGTTGAGTCCATCGAGGCCGGGTTCGACTGGAATGCCGGTCAGGTGTTGATTTACCCGGCACAGCCATTGACCACGCTTACGCCAGACCAGGTAGCAGACATTACCACCAGCGTGCGCAAAGGCCAGTCCTGGCATGCCTATGAGGCTTACAAGAAGCATAAAGCCGAAATGGATACCGCCGCGATTGAGTATTCGAAAGTAGCAGGACAGCGTGATGAATTATTGACAGCCCTTGAAGCACTTTCTGATGCTTGTGACACTGGCGAACGTGACCGGGATGGAAAGCAAAGCGGAGTAGTTATTCCTGACAAACATGCTGTATGGGCTGCGCGTGAAGCCATCGCCCGCGTCAAAGGTGGTATAGTATGAAAACTGATATCACCGCACTGCCACCCAAAATCAACAATGGCGTACTCCGGCGATTGAATGCTCAGCGCGGGCAAAGAAATGGCAGAGGCGGAAGATATAAGCGTTTTCCATCAGTTCAGAATATAAACGATTGGGTCGTAGAACGTTTGATTTCAGAAATTATCGCAGAGAGCAGAGATGACTGATTTCACCGAGCTGACACAGTCAGAAATAAGTGCGGTCGTAACCGCAGCCCGTATCCGAAGAGTCAGACCTTTCGATGGGGATGAGTAATGGCTAAGCGCGATTTTAACCCAACTGGAGCGACATGCTGGCAGGGTGGTAGTTGCACTCGCAGGGGGATAACTCGTCGTCATCGTTATATCACCGGGGAGCAAGCCAGGATTCTTACTTAGTTCTGTATAGACAATTTAGAACAAGAGAAAAACTGACAATGACAAAATATACCGAGCTCGACGCAAAAATACTGAACAAAATTGGTGGGCACCCAGCACCATTTTCCAGTCTGTACGTCAAAGATGTAGCCGAAGAATGTATCCGCATTGCAAATGAGGAGAAAAAGCCAGAACCCTTTCGCATTCTCGATCGCCGACTCCAGGCGCTACGTAAAGCTGGTGTAATCCGCAGCACAACTAAGGGATGGGTGAGGGCTAAATCATGACAACAGAAACCTTAAGCAGAGAGTGGTTACAGCATCAAATTTCAGCGATTGAAGGCGCTGGCATCACTGACAGCAACACATTGGCAGCTTTCAAGCTGGCGCTGGCCGCGATGAGTAGCAAGCCGGTAGTGCCGGATGAGGTCGAGCGTGTTGCCGCTGTATTAGAGCTTATCGGTAGCTTTGAGGCTAATGATATTGATAGCGACACAGTAGATTTACGTTTTGAGGTCGCTGATGTCGACGCAGGTTCTGACGTATCCATTACGGAATATGCCGCACGCGGTGCCGCGATGATCCGCATGCTGGCGGGCAATGCACCTGTAAACCCAGACGGTTGCATTCTAGAAGCGCTGGAGAACATACAAAACGAAAATAAAGTTTCACGTGACCAGTTAGTCATTCTCCAGCTAACGCTATTAAAGCAGCAGAGAAAGATTGCAGAGCTAGAGTCCCGCACCGTGAAGCTGCCGAAACCTAAAGATTCTGACCCGGGCTGGAAAATAGATCCGGAATTTATCAGCAAAGTTCAGAACGAGATAGGGTACGATGACCAATGCGAATGTTGGGAAGGTACACCTTCCATGGAGGTAGTAGAGGCCGTTTTGCTGGCCGCCGCTGGTGTCAAGATGGAGGCTGAATAGATGGCATTCGTATCTCAACTGGGAACAATACCAAAGCGTAGCGGAAGAGTGCCAGGTACTAAGTTCATTTCGTTTAGAAAGACAAAATCTGGTGCTACTGGCGGGTTTATTACTAAGGACACTGGACTGCGCGGAACCAAAATAGACATTCAAATTGATGAGGATAATAAAACTATCCGTCTTGGCGAGTACGCGAACGGAGTGACGGTAACTCAAAGACAGGGCGTATTCAGTTGCTCGGTTAGCGTATTTAATGCAGTGGGAAAGTGCCGAATATCCCTGACTGATGGCGGGGATGGGTGGTGGTACGGAAGTTATAAATAAGTAGGCAGCTAACCACTATTATCCGGTTTATACTAAAAACCAGGATCTTCCCCTGCTGGAATCACTTGGACTTAGATTTTTTAGGCGGATTCATGAGTAGAGCCGAAAATATTCAGGCTGTATTTGATCTAAAAGCTGGTTATTCACTTGGGTTCGCCGACATCGAGATTCTCAAGAGAGTGGCCCGCATGGCGCTGACTGCAATGGACGGCGAGCCGGTAGTGTTTACCGACGAACGAAACCTTCATCATATTGCCATGGGCCGAGAAACCTCTCTGATTTGGGGTAAGCAGAACTCAGAGACAGGAGATATCCCGCTCTATCGCCACGCGAAGCTAGTGCCGGATGCATTGATAAAAGCTGTAGCATTTTACGAGCAGGTTAAACGTGAAAACCCGCCAGTAGAAACGGGAGCCTATAAAGATGCCGTTGAGTGGGTACTGAGAGAAGCCTGCCGGGCTGTCAGAAAGGATGAATGATGTCACAGACAATCAGAAAGAAAGTTACTTTCCTACTCTCTGTTAGAAAGAACCCCGCATAAGCGGGGAAATATCTCGTTGATAATGAAGATCTTCATACTCACCTTTGTTTAGTCATCACACTGATCGCGATACTATATTATTCTTCGCTCATTATTTCCCAGTGTTTATGAACGTTCCTTATTTGCTTTTCTGGTGAGTAATTGTGAAATCTCATCAGAAAAAGTAACTTTTACCAGGAACCAGCAATTAGGGGCTTGCACATGAGTTTCAAAATAGTATCCTGGATTTAAAGAAAAAGGATATTAACCGAGATTATCACTCATGAATGATCCCACCATAGTCAAAGAATATCGAAAAGCAAAGTTACGTGCTGCTACTAGTGCAATTGAGATAGCCATCATTGCAATGGAAGATTTGATTAACGACTACGATCGCGAAAATACCCATTTTAGCGGGGGGCATCCCAGACAGGGCCATGCAAGTACGTTGCGGCAGATGCAGCAAATTAATAAGGCATTGAAGCGGGGGCGAGTATGACGGATATCACCGAACTGGCACGCTCACCGTTTATCAGAGGTCAAGAATGAAAGACCATGAAATTCGAACACTGGTGAACAAGTTGCATGAGATTGCTATCCAGTTTCACGGCTCCCGGCAGTTAAGAGAGCAGATAGCCCATACAGTTAGCTCCGTAACTACCAGACTGGAGAACGAGCTAGGGACTAACGAACCAATGTTCTACGTGAAAGGTGATGCAGCAATCCGTTTGCTGAAAGGTGAAACTCGCTTTGCGACAATCACTACGGAACCAAAGCCAGGGGACGTATTACCCCTCTATATCAGACAGCAATCAGCGCAGACCGCAAGAGCGCCAAAAGGTAAAAGACTTCGTATCGCTGAAGACCGGTACGCTGCATATTTTCCGCAGGAAAGACCGCTTGACGGGGCGCAGCTCATCGCCTGGGATGAAAACGGGAACCTGTTAGGAATCGGTTTCGGCCGCTTTACGCGAGAATCTGGGATAGTGATAGTCGTTGGCGACCGAAAATACGATTCGAATCACGTCATACATTGGGATTGTCAGTAGACAGCCGTAAAAAGGAAGAAAAAAATGGCGAAAAAAAACAGAATACGTGAAGCTGAAATATTCCGTGCCCGTACGGGTGAGTACCCAATCGATATGTACATTCAGTGGATTAAAAGCGGAGCGCTAAATTTTGGTGCTGAATATCAGCGGGACTATGTCTGGGGCCATCAAGAACAACAAAGTTTTTTGCGGGTACTCATTTCAGGGTTTCCGGTTGGTAGTGTAGCGCTGGCAAAAGCGCCAGACTGGGGTGTTAGCGACGGCCCTTACATAGAGGTGGTCGACGGAAAACAGCGGCTCACAACGTTAAAAATGTTCATAAAGAATGAAATCCCCATCATTATTGATGGAAAAGAAATATTCTGGTTTGAGTTGAGCAGGAGTGAGCAACTGACTTTTGGCCGACCAACACTAAGCGCTGTAATTCTTGACGACGCGACTGAAAAAGACCGGCTCGCGTATTTCGTTGCGGTCAACTTTACCGGTGTACCTCAAAGCGAAGAACACCGCCAAAAAGTTCTGAAATTGCAGGAGCGTGCAGCATGACTGATATCACCAAACTGGCGCAGAGAGAGAAATTCGAAGCGTGGTGGGAGCGCGAGTATAAACATCTCGAATCCTCGAAATATACCGATGCTGTGCCGCATATCAAATACGGTTTCTGGATGGCATATCATGCCGGTGGCGCTGAGCAGGTAGAGGCGGTGGAGAAGGCGCAAGGGATGGAAACCTACTGGAAAACTCAATGCCGTGGGATAACAGACCACTGCGAGGAGTTGCAGGCGCGCATCGCCGAACTGGAGTCCCACACCGTGAAGCCGCCTGTTCACCCGACCGTAGCCAGTGAGAAGTTAGACGACGAAACGCTACAGGAACTAATCGAGTTTCGCCGTACTACGTTTGAGTACCACTCAAAAGAAGGGAATAAGGTACAGACAATCATCCACGGTGTAACGCTCGCGGCCCTGCGCGAACTCCAGGAACGCCGCAAGGCCAACAGCGAGCCGGTGGCGACGCTGGATGTGCAAAGCAGGCGGCCTGACGGCAATAAGTTCGCGCTGGTTTTCTCATCTGCGGCACACAAATTGCCTGATGATGTTTATTTTCTCTATTGCCACGCGCAGCCAGCGCCGGTAGTGCCGGAGGGCCTGAACCCTGAAACCACCGATTTGGTTTTGCGGTTCGCAAGTGCGCTGGCTGATAAGTTGTATAAGGCCGAGCAGAAGTATGGCCGCTCAACCGATTGGATGAAAGATGACTGGTATGACGACTGCCTGCAATCACTTTGGGAACACATCGAAAAAGGTGATCCGCGAGACGTAGCGGCTTACTGCGCTTTTATGTGGTATCACGGGTGGGTAACAACCGACTATGACCGGAATGTGCAGAACGCCTGCCGCGCCGCATGCTCGCACCCGCCCCGCAGGAGGTGAAATGATGCTCTCCATCGAAGAACTTGGCAAACGTGCAGCACTGCTAAAATGGAAGCGCCAGTTTGGGCCATTCGAAAAATGCCCTGAGTGTTACGGCCTTCTATCCGGTTGTATGTTATGCGGTGGTAACGGCAGGGTGATTCAGGAAGATATTGATGCCTGGAATAACCCCATTGCGAAGATGAGGCGGCAGATATGACCGCACATCACTCTTTTCGTTATATGAAGTGCTATATGCGGTGGGAAAGAGTTTAGCTCCTGTCAGCTCTCTATTCTCGTGACGTGTAGTGTATAGTTCACTTATCAAGTGGAGTAATAACAAGGCAAACGGTAGTACTGGTATGTTTTTAGTGCGCGTATGGTAGCACTAACGTCGCAATCAGGAAAAAGTTACTTTTATTACTAGTTTTGGTCAGCGCCTGTAGGTTGAAGATAACTCAATAATCTTAACCTTGAGCGAGAACTACAGATTGTACATAAATCTTAGAGGATATATAAAAATGAGCAATTTACTTGAAAAAGCTTTAATGGAACTTTCTGACGGCTCGCGAGAGAAAATGACAGATTTAGCTAGTATAGCTAAGCACATGACTCCTTGCCCCAACTGCCGTGTCTTACTTCCTCCTGATTCTACACAGCATGTTTGTGTTATGGAGGTTATTACTTTTGAGTAAATCCGGAAATATATAATTATTGATAATAATAATTTGGGGTTCCTTTTTTGGTTCTAAAGAGTATCAGTATCTCAAGGATTTTCGATGAAGCTTACTAACGCACAGATCTACACACTGCGGCGATTATCCGGCGGGAGTAAATATCAGCTCCGTGGTGACGGAAAAAAGGCGCGGGAATGCAGACCAGGATCAGGGATATTCACCGATGATATTTCTGCACCATCTATTCCTGTCCTGTTTCGTCTCGGGCTGGTGGACTATTTACATAAGGGGGGGAGAGAACACGCCTTGTTTTATGCGGTCACGCTTACCGACACGGGGAAACAAGCCGCTGCCACCATGAATATCAAGGATTGATATTCCACAATGAATTTGTAAGCAGTAAGGAAAAACAGAGAGTCTTGAATGTTTAGGTGGAAGATGAAAGTCACTGTAAAATCAATGAAAACATTACTTGCCAGCACCGGAAAAAAAATGAAGTTAACGGGCAGTAATAAAAACGGAGACCGCTTCTATGTTGTGACAGGGTGGAGCGGTGAATACACCATTCGGGGTATCGCCTGGCAACTGGGATTGGTGTGATCAGGACTGATGCACTATTGCCATCATTAACAACCATCAAACGGGAGAACTGTAAATGGACCAGGATGACGTTTTATCAAAAATATCCAGTGAAAATACGACAGCTCATGAGCTTTTAAGCGAAGCTATGCCAAACGCAGCCTCACGATTCTACCGGACAGCAAAAAACCTCTCCCGACTTCTGGACGAGGTCCGCGAGCACTTCCCGGATGCTTCGTATTATGCGGCGTCTGGAAGTTTATGCCTGCTGCTTGGGGAAAGTCATAATAAACATGACCAGCCGCAGCAGGAGTTACTAGCTCATGCGGCACCGGACCTAAGAGTGGAAGGCGGAGACTGGTAATATTTGCCGGTGAAGGCTGACTACCCTGTTGAGCATTATTTATCTTGAATTGATAATTTTAACAGGTACAAAAATCAGGAATCGAAAAAATTCTGAAACAGGTTGAATAAACAATCAACATTCAGGGAAAGGCTGTATATTCGTAAGAGCTGAATGTGCAGCATTACCCAATTTTGTTGACTTATGATGGTTTTTAATTAACACTTTTATCACCTCCAAGGTTTTCACAGCTTTTAATTATCATCCAGAAATTGCAATCTCTCCCCCCAATAAATCTCTTTCTTTTCTTTGACATTAAAAGTTGGGGCTTGAACAAGCGTAATAAAATAGTATTCTGGTAGTATAAACCACCTGCTTTGTATTTCACTTGCTAGTTAGGTGTTCTTTTTTCGGTTAAATACCACTTGGGGTTTTATAGGTTTTAGTCTGTGTGCATGCTCACCGGAGGCTTATTATGAAACAGAATTTAAATCACCTGAAACCGGGTCTCTATGCTGTCTGGTATTTCGATTGCTGGGATGTTGATGGTGATCTGTATCATACCCTCGCGACCCAGGACGCCAACCAACTCTGGCGTGAAGAGGGAACAGGCCTCGATATGTTGCGACACCAAGGCGATACACTTTTAAAAGCTTGGGCGCTGGATGATGCCTCAAATCTGCTGGCACAGAGCAACAATAACCTCCAGCTCACCCAGCAAAGTCTAAAACCGGGCCTCTATGCAATCCACTATTTCGACAACGGGGATCCTGGCAACGAACCGACGCATATCCTCGTGACACTGGATGATAATCAGAAATGGTACAACCATGAAAATGGACGGGAAATGTTTATGTCTGAAGGCGATATGGTGTTAAAAGCCTGGGCACTGGATGATGCCTCAAATCTGCTGGCTAAGACGGTTGCCCCCAGCCAGCTGGTGGACATCATTCAAAAAAATGAGATTCAACAACGCTTTCTAGCAGACCTGGATATTTAAGGCAAAACGATGCGATTAGCTTTAACCTTCGGCGTAGTGATCGAAAATAACTGGAGCACACTATGAGCCACGAAAGTAACAAAGCCCTACTCAATATAGAGACCCACACTCTTCCGGATGATTATCCCTTTTCAGTCGATGAACTGGACCGGATCATCGCTGGCGAAGTGGTTTCACCCCATCAGGCAGCAATAATGGCCCGAGAGTTAAAAAAACGACGTCAGGCCGAAACTTCTACGCCAGTTGAGGATGATTACCTGGCGAACATGCTCTGGTATGCGGAAGAATCGGTTTGTCACCCCGACCCAAATTATCAATGCGAGTTTGGCCGTCTGGCTGCGCCTGGTGTTATTGCCGCCGTTATCCGCGAACTCCTGCAGCATCGCGGGTTTGCGAAAAATAATAGGCCGGTGGTATACACATCCCGCACTGAGCTTCAGTGCGAAGATGGTTTTGGGGAAATCTGGCCTGAACCCATATTAGACGGTTCTGATATAGCGCTCTATCTCTATGCCTCTCCATCTCCTGAACGCGACCAGATCCGCCGTGACCACGCCGAGTGGTCTCAGGATACATTCGGCGATGTTGGCCCGACTGGCCCGCTGAAGCATCTCAGTCTCGAGGCGCTGGAAACCGCAGAAGCGCCCGGTAACTATGCTGAATGGGCTGATATGCAATTTTTAATCTGGGATGCCCAACGCCGCGCCGGTATCACTGACGAGCAGATTACCCGGGCGATGATCGAAAAGCTGAAAGTGAACAAATCCCGGAACTGGCCTGACCCTGAAGATGGAGAACCACGCTTTCATATTCACACACCGGCGGAATAGACTCCGTAAAAGCGAAGAGCATGCTGGACTATTTCCCTCCCTGCCAGTAAAAATATGGACCAATTAACCGCTAACATTTCAATCAAAAGAAAACTGTTTTCAGGATGGTTTTATCTGGCCGGTCTACATAATGCGTCAGAAATTATGAATTATACCGGCCGCTCCCCGGTGTGATTAATATTAATTGATTACGGTACTTGCGCTATCTGTTTTATTTAATATACTTATCGCGATGCGGATATTTAAAAAGAGGGAAAGGTATGAAACCTTATGGCTTGTCTTATTCTATAACTGGTTGCACCTGTGGATTATGTCGTTCCCGGGGATACCGTAAAAATAATGCCTACAGTAGTGTACTGCGTGCCGATAAACATCGCGCACGTCAGGCAGCAAAACGTGACATTAAAAACCTTATTCTTGAATCGTCAAAATCATTCATTAATTAAGGTTAAATCATGGTAACGGAAAAGGAGTTGATTGAATTTGACCTTCTCAGAAAGGTCGGCAGTCGCTGGAAATACCGTTATTCCATCGGCGCAAATTATCTCTTTGCCAGCAGTAAAGAAAGTGCTGTCGAACAAGCAACACAAGCATTCAGGAAAGCTCGGCCAGATGAGCTTTTAACCAGTGACGAACGGTATGAGAAAGCAAATCAGGAGGAAATCAGGTTGTCAGACGTTCGCTGGAAACACCTCAGCCTCGACGATTTGTACGCGCTCCTGAACCGGATGAATGGCGATAAGACAACGCTACAGGACGCATCCTCCCGCGAGTTCACAGGAAATGGTGGACGGCGTACGTCAGCTGCCGTGGCTGCTCAGGGAGCCCGTGATACGGCCATCATGTGCGGCTGTCTTGAACGTTACATTGTGTGGCGGCGGCAAAAGACACATTTCAGCGACTGATATTCCTGCAAAAGTAGCCGGTTTGTGGTAATTTCCGGTCAGTAACGCTCCGACACTACAGGACTGAAAATGGGAACTCTTTTTTACGATCTCCCTGTTACGGACGGTAAATCCGGATCGTGGACATTGGATACATTCACCATATCCCAGGAGAAAGCGCATGTGCTCTCTCTCAGGGCCGACGTAACAGGCAATCAGAATGAATACATTCCACCTGGTAAGTATCGTCGCCTCTCAAATAATGGCGAAGTCGTCATGTCCAATACACCGATGGAAATTAACACGTGCATGGAATTTATTGAGCGGGCAACGGGGCGTGTGCTTATCAACGGGCTTGGCCTGGGGATGGTTCTCCATGTCATTTTGCAAAAAAAGGAAGTGACCCACGTAACCGTTATTGAAAAAGAGCAAGACGTTATCAACCTTGTCGCTCCGGCCTTTACAGATGATAAGCGTGTGGACATTATCTGTGCAGATGCCATGACGTACCAACCACCCGCAGGGGTTACTTATGATGTATGCTGGCATGATATATGGACGTATTTTTCAGCGGAAAATCTTCAAGCGATGGAGAACCTTGAGAGAAAGTACCTTTTTCTTTGCAAGTGGCAGGCATCCTGGGGAATGCAGGAATGCTTGAATGCATTTATTAATTCCAGGCATCAATCTGACGCCTGAATGTATAAATGCATATTATGAGTGCCGCATAAACAGTGGCTTAAAATATAATGGCAAGCATGAGTGTTATTTTCCTGAAAAATAACCGGCTTGCTTTTCTTCCCAGTAACACTAAACCATTACTTATTTAAGTGGTGAGTTTTCAGGTTGCAATAAAATTAATTCCTTTCTGATTGCTTAGGGGTTGCTTTTTTGAGTGGGAAATGTATCCTGGTCCTGCCGTGTTTATTATTCATGATGTAGGATATCTACCTTTTTTCCACTGCTATTAATATTTTTTTTTGCCGGAGCTAAATATGAGCATTCAGGATTCTTTAGAAATTCTTCTTCGCTGGCTCGAAGATAATGTTGAAATGGAAAGCGATATTTTCTTTTGCGATAACGTAGACTCCGCTGCCATGATACCCGCCGTTCAGGCAGCTATCGCGTTAGCGGAAAATGCAAAACACGGCACCGCTAATGCCGATGAGCCAGTATCTGTCCTCGATAACGACAGTCAGACAACCAGTGGGATAGACGACCAGGGCAACAGCATTGATGGAGGCAAAGCATTACAGATAGCCGATCACGAGCGCAATTTAGTGGCGGTTACCCATGGACAGGTCATTAAAGACGCTCTGAACGCCACCTCTGACTTTCTGGATACGGATTGCGTCATGGACCGCCTCGGGATATCGTACGAGGACGCTGAGCTTCGTTCTTCCGGCGCGATGGAGTTGCATAATGCGCTTATCGAGTGGTCAAAAGATTGAGTTTGCAGTCAGCAAAAGTAACTTTTTAAAGATAGTAAAAAGATTGAAAGAGGCGGTCGAATGAAAATTAATGAACAATTACTAAGCGCACTGCTTGCGGCTCTTGAGTGGATTGATGCCGTTCCTACCGATACGGTTTTGCCCGCAATGCCAGGATTTGACCGCGATGAAGTAAACGAGTTGATCGCAAACGCTCGCAAAGAGCTGCAAACAGAGACGAACTAAACAGAGGCGCTGGTCTACACATAGCAGGACAAGAGACCTGAACCTGCTATGTATCCGGCAGCGTGGAACAGAACAGCACCTGAAAAGTAACTTTTTAAACCCCGAACATTTGTCCATCTGCGTACGCGGATCAACATGACGGGTTGTGCGTCTATGATTTGCACAATCAGATAAAAATAGTTTCTTCCTTCCCCCGCAAGCTTTGCCTCCTTTCCCGAACGCTGGTTTTATCAAAAAGTTACTTTTGAAAGCGTGAGCTCAGCACCTTAAAAAGGTACTTTTTTGTACTGAAAACCGTGTTCAAGCGTCATTATCACCCTCATAAAAGTAACTTTTGACGAACTATGCCAAAAAAAACAATGAAACATGCACCTCCTGCGCCCCCCTTATTTGTTCGTATCTCCTTAAAAATCCTCCAGAAATTATGAATTTTAGGAATCTACTGAAAAAATTTTCTTCACCTAAACACCAAAATCCGCTTCCTGGAGCCCTTGTCAGAAAGGAATCATGTGTAAAATTTTTGCCGTGAACAAAAAAAAGTAACTTTTTTCACGCCAAAGTGAAAATAGGGGCTTGATGGAGCGTTTTGAAAATGTATCCTGGGTCTAACAACGGCAATGACCGTTTAACCACATACAACAGGAAGAGGAAAATTCAATGACTACTGCAACTATGGCAACTCCAGCTAAAACCAAAATCGAAAATGTTTCTCTGCGTACCTTCTTAGAAAAAAATGGTATCGGTGGTCGTCTGGGCAATGGTCTTGTTATGGACCCAACGCATCTGAACATCATCCCTGGCTTTAACACCCGTACCGCAGGCCTGGGTGAGGCTTACTGGGAACTCCCGGAAGTTAAGGACCACCTGGCGCGTCTGGCGCAGCAATATGCCGATAGCCCTCTGGAAATGGCCCCTATGGTTGTCCAGGTTCGTGATGGCCAGGTTGTCATTCGTCAGGGACACTGCCGTCACCGTGCAATCCCGCTGGCTAATAAAATTCGCGAAGAACGAGGTGAGGGCCCGGTAGATAAAATTCGTGTTGACGAGTTCCGTGGCTCTGACAGTAAAGCAGAACTTTTTAACCTTAAAGGAAACGATCAATTGCCGGTTTCTATCGTTGCACAGGCAGAATCACTGTATCGCCTGCACAACGACAGTGAAGAGCCTATGAGCATTGAAGAGCTTGCCAAGGACCGTAAAATCTCCGTTACTCATGTTCGTAAATTGCTCAAAGTTCACACCGCGCCTGAAGCGTTAAAAGGTCTGATCGTAAAAGGTGTTGTCGCATATTACGCGGCGCTCGACGTGATGGAAAAATACCCTGATAACTGTGTTGCTATCATTCAGGAAGCGTTTGATAAGTTTGGTAAAGCCACTGACAAAACTATTGGTCAGGTCATTCTGGCTCAACGGACAGGCGAAAACGGCCCCACCGGTGAATCTGATGGCAACGTGACAACCATTACAACGACTGATGCAGGTGACGCATCTGATAACGCATCCGGCGCATCCGGTGGTGCGGTGGATGGTTCTGCGGGTAGCGTGGCTGGCGCGGCTGGTGGCTCGGAAGAAGGTGCAGAGAGTAACAATATCGAACCAACACCAACACCGGCACCGAAACGCGAACCTAAACCAAATATCAAAACTCAGCCGTCTGTATTCGATGTGCTGCCGAAAAAAATCTCTAAGGAGATTGTAGACAACTCCCTTGATGTTATTAACCGTATCGTTACTGAAGCGAAAGAAATTCCGTTTATGGAAGATGGTGCGGAAGTTCTCGCTAAAGCGCAGTATCAGCTGACTTTATCCTATGAAGAGTTTCTGCTGCTGACCGCGGCCAAAGACAGCTACGATAAACATCTGGAAAAAATCCAGAAAAAAACTACAGAACAGTAAGGTAATAATCCGTAACCGGGGAGATATCCCCGGCTAACATCCTGTTAAGTTCATTTCGAACACATTACCGGCTTGTTTTCAGACAAGCCAGGGACATACATAAAATGAAGTTTATTAAGCTTATTATTTTATTTGCTGTTGTGGCTTTGCTGGTTTATGGATTCAGCGGTTTATCAGGAAAAGATTCCGTCGCCTTTACATTTCTGAGCTTTGGTTTTTCAGCTGTTATAGCTGCATTTTTCTGGATAATGATTGTGTTGCTGGTGGCTATGTATTTGTTTGCTTCAAGTTCAATCAGTATTTATCCAAAAATGCTTTTCCTGGAAGGTACACTTTTTGGCTGGTGGTATTTTGTTTTCAATTTTCTTATACCAGACGGACAGTCTCTAACCTTGCTGGGCGTAAATATCTATAACCTTGGGAGTTATTTTATATACGGAACGACCGTGCTTATTGGTATCGGTATTTTGATGATGATGTTCCGGCGGTCAACTAATCATGTTGATAAGGTGAAAAAGCATGGCTGATTTCGCTTCAACAAAACAAAATTCATCGTTCGAGCTTTGGTTTGAACAACTCCAGATTTTTGCTGAACTGAATGGTGATGTCGCTGGAGAAAAGGCTGACTGGGTGCAGGCCTATGAAGCGGGAATGGCTGTTGATTCTGCGTACTATGAAGCCTTTGGTGACAGTGATGACTGACACGAACAATCAGGAAAGAAACGGTTCAAAATTTCTGTTTGGTGTGACTTCTACCGACCGCATTATTCAGACTGAACAAGGCGATGGATTCATTAATTCATGTATCGCAGCTCACGGGATTATCACCAAAATTATTTTGACGAGCTATCGTGCTGCTGGTGCTCTTACGGAGATGGTTCTCTTTAATGAGCGAGGTGCTACCTTCGTTATTACCATTGAGTCAGGGGTGTTTACACCTTCTGGATTAGTGCTAACAGATGAAGATATCCAGATAGCACACAAGCAGATCACATTATCCGACACAACAGACATATTAATCCTGGCAACGAGGATGGCTAGACGTGCAGGGCTTAAGCCTGTTTTTCCTGAACAATCGGAAATTTGTTCGATTTTAGAATTTACAGTCAATTGACGCACATTTATTAAGGTAAAAATATGAGTTCTGATGGTGTTGAATTGTCTTCTATATGGGAGGCGGGTTCCTGGTTTCCCGTTCGTGAGTTTGGCATTCTGTTATTAGTTATGCTGTTCCTGATGATTGTTTTTGGTATTTTTAGGAAAGATTTTTCCCATTTAAAACCACTGCTCACATTGTTTGTTTTGTTAATTTCTCTTGGCGGGACGATACTCTTTATGACCTTATTCTTTTCTGCCAAAAACAAAAATGAAGCTGAATGGCGAGACTGGGCAAAAGACCACTGTAAAATTGTTGCTAAAAAAGATGGGTCAACAACTACTGGTGTCGGTATATCCCTGAAAGGGCAGGCTGGCCTGTTTATTGGCGGAGAGCCAGGGCAGACCGGTTACAGTTGTGATGATGGCGTGACTTATTGGAAAAATTATTGACATGCATTTTAGCCGTGTTCTTTTTTAAATGAAATTAAAACTAATGAGGTATTTTCTATGGGGCTAGATAAAGCATTACCCGCCTTAGTAAAAGCAAATGTGGAGAATTACAGGGGCGCAATTTCCCTTTATCTAAAGCAAACAGAAGATAACGCACTAGTATTTATCATCGGCGAATCAGGTGCAGGTAAATCGTATCTGGCAAAACTCGAATTGCCGAATGCTTTTTATCCCACACCTGAGCAATTTGCTGAATGTGATCATATCTCCACGATGTTCACAGGATTTGACGTAGTCATTGATGACATTTTTCGGTTTGACTCAGACAAAGTCATCGAATGTATTCAGGCAGTGCATGCTTCAGGGCATAGGGTCATGGTCACAGCACAACCGGTCGACATTGAATTGTGCACGGGACTACTGTCGCGTTTACCTGTGGGGTATCGGACTATGTTTTCGCGACTGATGGGGCATAGCGATATGCAAGAGATGAAAGGCATAGACAACTCCATAGAACCACCGAAAGCAGGTCCCGCTCTGCACTAGAAAAGTAGCGGTCTGGTGGAGGCGGTCATCTTCAACCCTATCAAAGAATAAAAGGCCCTCTCAGCTATTTATCAGTCTGAGAGGGTAGCGGTTATGCAATTTTAATCTTGCCGCCATCGCAATGGTTGGCTTTTAGAGGGAATAATTTTGACTCATCCAGTCGATTTAGTCTTTCAGTCGCTTACACATATCGTGGAACCTTTCATGGGGGACTCAGTACATATCCCTCAAAAATGTTCATGTTGTCAGCGTGACCCGGACGAGTTTGATCATGCCGGTTTCCGGATGGTCAATGGTTATGGTGAAAACGTTGCTCATTGCCGTTCCTGTCAGACGTTTTTTGTCTCAGCGCCAGCACTTATGGGCGTCGAGAACCCCAGGAAACCCACCACCGGGCAGAAATTTGGTATGTGGTCAGGAGTAGGAGCAGTCATTAACTTGGAAGATAACAGCGCTGTTCTACTGGCTCCTCAGGGTGTGGTCAATAAGCTACCCACGCACTTTTTCGAAGCAGTCAACGTTGTTACTGCAACGAGCGGTCAGCATCTGGAATATCTCTTTAACACTAACCTGAAATTCCCGATCATTTATATCCAGAACTTCGGTGTCAAAACATACGAACTTATCCGGTCATTGCGGGTTAGTCTGAGCGGCGATGCTATTTTTACCTGTGCGGATCAGCTAATGACCAAGCAGAACGAAGTCCTTTTTACGCTCGATTTAAATAAAGCTAAAGAACTTCATCTGGAAATGCAGAACTATTCCAAAAAAGAAATAGATGCCTTTATTCGAACGGTAACCCAACTGGCGTTTTCACGGATAACGCCTGAGGCTGCATCTAATCAGTTTAAAAAAGACAACCTCATTCCTTTGTTGCAGTTGTTGCCGACTGATCCGCATCAGCGCCTTAGCATTTTGCGTCTTTTGAAAAAGGTATAACTATGATTTTCTACGACAATGCATTTCGTTTACGGATACCGCACACAAGTATTTATCGAATCCACCAACACCTGGATTTCTTCGTTCAGGAGCGGAAGGGGGAGAAGCTGCCATATTCTTTTAAAATTCTTCCTGGTTCCGCTAATGATGCACAGTTGCTTGTTCGCACTGCGTCACCTCTGGGCCTGCCCGGAGAGAAACCGCGTGAGCTTACCCTTTCCGAGGGGGATGGGATTTCGTTCATCACGTCAATGGCCATTTTCCATAAAAGCAATCAGAAAGAAGGTACTGGCCGACGTCAGTACGCACCTTCTGACGACAAAAAACATGATCTGGCCGTTAAAAAAATATTAAATGCCGGTTTCGAACCCGATCATATAGTCGTGGGGGGGGCTGAAATTGTTCACGTAGGGAAGGGCAATTCCGGTCGTGCCTTTACCCTACCTTTGTTCACGATCCGGGGGACGGTCGTTGTCAGCAACAAACAGGAAGCAGAGAAAGCGATCGTCTTTGGGATTGGTCCCAAACGGGTCTTTGGTTGCGGCTTCATGCACCTGACAGGGCTGGGTCAATGAACATGGATACAGCTTCTTGTTTCACAAGCGCCGGGCTTTCTTTACGTAAAGTCCAGCAGGACTTCATTGAGGCCGCTAGTCTGGGACTTAATGTCCAGAACAAGCTGGCGCTACTCAGCGCCGAAACAGGCGTGGGTAAAACGTTAGGGTATCTGGTTCCGGCCATGGAGATTCTGGTGAAAAACCCTGGGGCAAAATTTGTTATCGCGACCAGCTCCCATGCCCTGATGCACCAGATTTTCAGAAGCGATCGTCAACTTCTGGAACGTATGGCTGAAGAGGCCGGAATAAAAGTAACTTTTTCGCGCCTGATGGGGAAAGCCAGTTATATTTCGCCGGATAAAGTGCGGGAGCTCCTTCGCATGAGGGATACCTATGACCAGGAGAGCATTCAGCTTCTTGAAAAACTACGGGGCTGGTCGAAACCTCTGGTTGAGTTTGAGGAGGAATATGGTGAACTACCGACGCTGATTAAGCCGGACATGGTCACATTTTCTATCTGGGATGATATCCAGAATGTTAATGATATTCGTCGTGAAGCACTGAATGCAGACTTTATCGTTACAACTCACTCGATGGTGATGATTGATTGCCTTTGCAATCACGGCATCCTGGGAGACAAAGAAAATCTGTACCTGATCGTCGATGAAGCTGACATGTTTGTCGATATGCTCGATGTCTGGAAACAGCGCCGCTTTAATCTCCGTGAGCTGCTGAGTTCGTTCGGCGAAAATATCCCACGAACTGGCGTCGATATCATCAAAAAGCTGGAAAGCGATATTAACGACATCGCTGGTGGACTTCATTTCTGTAGTTCTCCCAAAGCCGTTGAACTCTTTGACCGGAGCTTCAAAGCTCTGGGGATGGTCGGGCGAAAAATCAAAGATGAATATACCCGGAAATCTTTCTTTGATTGCATCTACAGATGGGAAATGCTCGGGATGTCCGGGGGGCAAAAAGGGATCGGTGTCTCTAAAGCCCGCTATGAACCGGCCTTAATTGCTGTTAATCCGTTTATTGGTATGAACCTTGGCAGGTACTGTACCCAGTGGCACAGCGCATTACTAACGTCCGCTACGCTTGCGATTACTAACACACCAGAGAGTGGCATGGAGTGGTTGTGCAAAGCGCTGGCGCTCAATGACGATATGGTTTCAATCAAAAGAATTTTCGCTCCTGAAAGCTATGGCACTATGACTCTAACTATAGCCGGTGCAGCTTTCCCCAAAGTATTTAGCGATCCCAAAGAACAGGCGTTTTCCAGTAAATGGCTGGCTGCAGTCACTGACCAGTTATCACGTATGCCTGGCCCCGTTCTGGTGTTAACTGCCAGTCATTCAGAAACCCGTGCTATCGCCGGGCAACTGGGTGAGGTTTCGCAGCCGGTATATATCCATCTGGCGGGCCAACCGCTATCTGAAATAATCAAGCTCTACCAAAAGAAGCCTGGCATTCTGATTTCAGCTGGCGCATCTGTTGGCCTGAGTCCGAGAGGAGAACATGGTGAGCAGATTTTCCACAATCTACTCATCACCAGAATCCCTTTTTCGCCGCCGGACAGGATGAAGGTTGAAAGCCTTTACGGTTACCTGAAAGACCGTGGCTATGGACGCACCCTGGAATCCGTTCAACGGACTATTTACCTCGAAAATTTGCGGAAAGTTATCCGCAAAGGGAAACAATCTGTAGGACGGGGTATCCGTAGTGAAAACGATAGCGTCAGAATAATGATTCTTGACCCGCGCTTCCCGGAACCTGCAGACCTGTCGTCAAAGCACCGGTTCCTGGAGCATATCATTCCTGTTCGATTCCGCCGTGAATACCGTTCATGCGAAATTATATCTCCTGCGCATTGTGAAGAGGATATCCAGTGTTAAATCTCAAACCTTATCGGGTCATTATGGCATCTCTGACACCTGTGGTGATCAGCGGGATTGCCCCATCGTTAGACGGCATTCTCTATGAAGCACTCTCTCAGGCCATCCCCAGCAACGAGCCCGATACCGTACTGGCTCGGCTTAAGGGGATTCTCCTTTTCAACGATGAGCTTGGCGTATTTCACGCATCATCTCTACGTTTCGGTATTACGCCAGAGCAGGGGATTGGTGCGGCCAGCAGCGTGCGGTGTGATTACCTCGGATATGAGAAATTGAGCTCCACTATGTTTTCACCTCGCTCCCGTGGCGGCAAGTTCACTAAGGTAATCACGACCGGTGGCCCAACTAAGAGAAGGATGACAACCCGTCCTGCTTATTCCGCACCTTATTTAACTTTTGATTTTGTCGGCGACAGTGAGGCTGTAGAAATACTCCTTAACCACGCCCATGTTGGTGTTGGGTACGACTACTTCACTGCGGGTAACGGGGAATTTAATAACGTGATCATTATTCCTCTCGATAGCGACATGAGCATTTCAAACGAGGGAATGGTGACAAGACCCATCCCTGTTAATAAGGGGCTGAATGGGATTAGAGGTGTTTCTCCACTCGTTCCTCCCTATTTCATTGGTGAAAAAACCAACGTGGTTTATCCAGCACCAGTCCGAACCCAACTGATTTCTGCTTTAATGCGAGGCTAACTATTATGAGAACTTTAAACTTCAACGGTAAAATTTCGACTTTAGAACCAATGACCGTATCCTTAAAGAATGCAGTCACAGCTACTGGTCATCGTTTGCCTCGCAACGGTGGATTTAATTCCTCGCCGTATTTTCCCGGCACCAGCATTCGTGGCACCCTCCGCCATGCTGCGCATCTGGTCGTTGTTGATCGTGTGGGTCCCAATAGCGACGGTAAAGCTCCGTTCGACCTCGCTGAACATTTCATGCTTGCCCAGGGTGTGGATATTAATGGAGAGGCGGAAGCCTTTGCCACAGGCGAAATCAATGCCGGTTCTGAGCTGCGTAGAAAAAATCCTCTGCTTAGCCTTTTCGGTCGCTGGGGCCTGAGCGGGAAAGCTGGTATTGGTAATGCCATCCCTACAGGTGATAACCAATGGGCTATGTTTGGCGGTGGGGCTCGCTCCATTATGTTTGAACGAAACGAAAGCCTGATGGATTACCTTGAGACTGACCAGGTTAAACGTCTTGAACGGCTGTTGGAAGAACAGGCAGAAGCCAGTGTTGATATCTCCCAGATTAAATCTGAACAGGACACAATCAAAAAAGAGATGAAGTCTGCAGATAAAGACGTGAAGGCTGAGCTCCAGAGCAAATTGAGAGTTCTGGACGAAAAGATTCAGGCCAGGAAGGACGAGAAACAGGAATCCCGTGAGTCTATTCGACGCCCGATCGACCCGTACGAAGCATTCATTACCGGCGCAGAACTTAGCCATCGAATGACAATTAAAAATGCGACTGACGAAGAAGCTGGTCTTTTCATTTTAGCGCTAATCCGCTTTGCTGCCGAGCCTCGTTTTGGTGGGCATGCAAACCATAACTGTGGGCTGGTGGAGGCAAACTGGACAGTGACTACGTGGAAACCGGGCGAGCTGGTACCCGTTACTCTCGGGGAAATCAGCATCACACCTAATGGCGTAGACATTAAAGGGGATGAGCTGGCCGCGATGGTGAAGGCATTCAATGATAATCAATCGTTTGATTTCACTGCCTGCTAACTCAATAAATTGGTAGGTTTGTTTAGCTCATTTTAATTCCTTATAATCAATAGGTTGGATTTGGAGTGTATCCCCCGGATGCGGGGGTTATCGGCCGACTATAAACTCGTCCGCAATCCGGCGTTTGTGTATCCCCCGGATGCGGGGGTTATCGGGATGATTCCCGTGAGCCTGAAATAGAAAAGCCGTGTATCCCCCGGATGCGGGGGTTATCGGGGACATTTTTCACAATTTTGCCCAAAATTTTAGTGTATCCCCCGGATGCGGGGGTTATCGGCAGGCTGCTCTTCTCGGGCGAAGGGGACTAGGGTGTATCCCCCGGGTGCGGGGGTTATCGGGGGGCTATTATTGTCTGTCATATTGATAATCCGTGTATCCCCCGGATGCGGGGGTTATCGGGATCTAACCCAGCAAATTGCGCATTTCACTGAGTATATCCCCCGGATGCGGGGGTTATCGGCGTCTCCCCTGTGGCGAAAAATCTGCCAGGCTGTGTATCCCCCGGATGCGGGGGTTATCGGAGCATTTATCCAGCTCCAATTCGCTTTACCCTGTATGTCCCCCGAGCGCGGGGGTTATCGGGAGATTTTATGATCTGGTTGTGGACGTTTTTCGTGTATCCCCCGGATGCGGGGGTTATCGGTCTTCTGAAAACATACAGATTTCAGACTTCTTGTGTATCCCCCGGATGCGGGGGTTATCGGGCTCCCCCCGAAAAGCTCTGCAGGTTTATGCGGTGTATCCCCCGGATGTGGGGGTTATCGGGGTCAGGCCCGTCGGGCTGGATTTAACAACGAGTGTATCCCCGGATGCGGGGGTTATCGGGTTCCCTGCACTAAAACGCTGGTGGTCGCCAAGTGTATCCCCCGGATTCGGGGGTTATCGGAGCATTTATCCAGCTCCATTTCGCTTTACCCTGTATGTCCCCCGTAGGCGTGGGGGTTATCGACTCTGCAGGTTTATGCGCCGGGCGTGGCGCAGTGTATCCCACGGAGGCAGAGGTTATCAGCGATGCTGATTGGGCACGAGAAATGAACGTGAGAGCCTCCCCTTATACGGATGAGTTGTTTCTCCTGTTTTCATGTGAAGGCAGACCTATGTGTTGAGCTGTTTTCTGAAGGAAAGTTACTTTTCTGTCGTATAGACGGTTGCAAAAAATGCAACTCAATAACCTAATATCCTGGATAGCTCCACGGTATTATGCTTGGTGCCAAGGGGTTACATACGAGTTATCTGGTCGTTTTAATCTAAAGTTGATGTACGGGAATTCTCCCTGACGCTCCACTATCCATACTTCCTTGACCACTTCTTCGCGTCCTGAATTCGGCTTAACTATGAATGCTCTTACGGTATCATCTTCCGGATCGATAACAATGCATTCCGACCGAATGTCATCGTCAAATGAGGTTGGACAATCTTTATTCCCATATACTTCTGCGACACTTCCGTGATCGTTAATTTTCCAACCTGGAGAAATAACTAACGATGGTAATTTAAAAGCATCGTCTAAGAAAACATGTTTTATATGATTGTCAACCGAGTCTTTAACTTGATCGCATCCAGTAAGCAATAATCCTGACATTATTGATAGAATGATAAGTTTCATTTTCATGAGAGACGCTCCTCCTTTTTTTATAATTTATCACGTGTCGTAATTGTAATCATTATTTATAAGTAACAAGCGGGAATTAAAGAGTTGTTGCAATCAAAATGGAGTGTACGCTCAGCTTCATCAGTTGATATCGGCTTGTAGACGCCTTGATGCCTGTGTTTCGGTTTACCCAGATGAAAAACAGCCACAAATTATGAGGTTGCCGTTGAGTACGTTTACTTGGTACCTAATGGACTAGGCACCTGAAAAAATACAAATTATACTGTGTATTTGTACAGTTGTTTGTTATTGAGAGATACCGTCTATGTTCTTGATTCCGAAAGATAACCCTGAAATGATCGCGCTCCCATTGTTTGTGGACCGATGCGCTGCCGGGTATCCAACCCCGGCCCAAGACTATACCTCCAGTGAGTTAGACCTGAACGATTATTGCATAAGGCATCCCTCTGCAACTTACTTTGTCAGGGCGCAGGGGAACAGCATGCAGGATGTAGGAATGCGGGATGGAGATTTGCTGGTGGTGGACCGTTCACTACGTCCTCAGAACCGAGACATTGTGATTGCCGAAGTGGACGGGGGCTTCACAGTTAAACAGCTCCAAACGACTCCCAGGCTGGCCCTTCTGCCCATGAATAATGCCTATTCGCCTATTTACCCAAATCCTGATGAACTTACTATTTTCGGCGTTGTGACACATTGGGTTCACCGTGCCCGGGGTAATATCTGATGTATGCACTGGCTGATGTAAACAGCTTTTATGCAAGCTGCGAAAAGGTGTTTCGCCCTGACCTCCGAGATAAGCCTTTGGTAGTTCTCAGTAACAACGATTCCTGCGTAATAGCGCGGTCAAAAGAAGCCAAAAAATTAGGTATTCCTATGGGATTACCTTGGTTCAAATTACGTGATCAGAAGTTCTCAGAACCTGTTATAGCCTTTTCGTCCAATTATGAACTCTACGCGAGTCTAAGTTCCCGGGTACACTTTTGTCTGGCAGAATTATCGCCTGGCGTAGAAGAGTATAGCATCGATGAATCTTTTATTTGGGCGGGTGGAATTGAGAACTGTATGTCATATGAAGATTTCGGCCACCAGCTGCGTGAGCACGTCTACCGAAGTACAGGCCTGACTATTGGTGTGGGGCTGGCACCGACCAAAACGCTAGCAAAAGCCTGCCAGTATTCCAGCAAGACCTGGCCTCAGTTCGGAGGTGTGCTAGCGCTGACTGCAGGCCAGCGTAACCGGATCGATAAGATGCTTTCTCTGATGCCGGTAGAGGAGGTGTGGGGGGTAGGTGGACGAACCACGAGTAAGCTTCATGCAATGGGCATAACCACTGCGCTGGAACTGGCTAGGGCAAACCCTGCATTCATACGAAGAAACTTCACTGTAGTCCTTGAGCGTACCGTACGAGAACTCAAGGGGGAAAGTTGTATTAATCTGGAGGATGCCCCTCCGCCAAAACAACAGATCATATGCAGCAGGAGCTTTGGACAGCGCATAACAACGTATGAATCCATGCGGCAGGCAATTTGCCAGTATGCTGAACGTGCTGCGGAAAAACTGCGCCAGGAACGTCAGTACTGCGGCCACCTGTCTGTTTTCATTAAAACCTCTCCTTTTTCAAAAAATGAACCGTATTACAGCAAAATTGCAAGCGAGCGACTCAGCATCCCATCACGTGATACACGAGACCTTATAGCGGCTGCTGGCCGTGCTCTGGATAAGATCTGGAAAGACGGGCATAACTACGCTAAGGCAGGCGTCATGCTGAACGATTTCAAACCAACTGGCGTGACTCAGCTCTCGCTGTTTGACGAAGGGAAGTCTTATGCAAACAGTGATGCGCTTATGAACGTACTGGATTCGATAAACAACTCAGGCAAAGGCAAGGTATGGTTTGCAGGTCGGGGCATCGCACCGGCTTGGACAATGAAGAGAGGCATGCTCTCTCCGGCTTACACGACCCGGTGGGACTCCATACCTATCGCTACACTCTGAAGTATCACAATCAGGGAAAATGTATTCCGGCGGATTAATCTCATCAGCTGGTGGTTGATATTTGCTCTAATGTTACCATTTGGGTATAATGTAAAGACCAAATGGAGGTTTGCTATGAAAACATTTAGTTTGTCCTCGACTCCAGCCAGACCACAGCGCCTCTGGCAGTTTGCCGGGTTAAATAATGCTGATGGCGTAGCGCTCCTGGGCCAAATCAATGAAGGCCTGGAAGGGAAGGTGGCGAACCGGATCACTGACTGGGCCAGAATAACCCAGAATGACCTGAGAAAAATGTCAGGTATCCCGTCAACCACATTTAGCCGCAGCGTGAAGGCACGTTTTAACCCGGAACAAAGTGAACGTCTGGTACGTATTATCCGCGTCATTGATCGGGCGGTAGATTTGTTTGAAGGCGACAAGGAAGCCGCCCAGAAGTGGTTGAACGAACCTAACCGGGCATTAAGCTGGAAAGTGCCAGCAGACCTGATGGCATCCGAGACGGGAGCGTATGAGGTCATTAAGCTGATTACTCGTCTGGAACATGGGGTGTACTCGTGATCCTCTACAGGCTGACGAAAACAAAGTATCTTTCTACGGCCTGGACCGGATATGGTGCGAAAGAGGCTGGTGGGCGCTGGAATAGCGTGGGGGTGTCAATGGTATATGTCTCCGAAACGGCATCACTAACGATGCTGGAGACGCTGGTACACCTGCATGCGGCACAGATAATGGACTCTTTCACGCTACTGAGTATCGATGTGCCTGATGAACTGATCCAAAGCGCAAACATGGATGAATTACCGGACAATTGGGCTGATGAGGATGCGCCTCAGGAACTGGCTGATTACGGAGATGCCTGGTCATTTACCAGGAGCTCGGTTGCACTGCGTGTTCCCTCAGCCTTATCGCCGGTAGAGTTCAACTATCTGTTAAATCCTGAGCACCCTGAGTTTTACGGGATCGTGCAGAAGGCTCAACAGATACCGTTCCGGTTTGATAGTCGTCTTAAACCTGACAGGAAGTGAAGCAAGAGAGGATAGGGCGCTGTCATGATGCCTGGCGCTCCTGCCCGGTGTCACATAAAAACCACCAGCGGCGGGATGCCTTTGGGAAGTGTCTATACATCGTACTAAAAATATATCTTTTCGCAATTGTCGGCCAACTAATTGAATTTTTGGGGAAAGCCAAAGAAGGTAAACAATCAGAAAAAGAAATATGTGCTATTGCTCAGGCTGGACTCGGACAGGCTTGTCCGAATTGAAAAACATTGGGCGTTTACTAACTGCGATTGAGTGACAGAAATAATATCACATTCCGTAAACATTGGAAGTTTATGGGATGAGCAAAGCAGAAAAGTAACTTTTTATGCCGTACTCATCACGATGAAACAATGAATTGCAACCCTTCTCATGCTGGTGGGCTTTCTTGACTTGGCTCGATAACAATGCAGGGTAATGGTTTATCCTGCATTCATCTCTATCAGTTCTGTTCACCCTGAGATAGAATTGTATCCAGAGGGTTTAAGTTAAAGTCGCTGATGTCGATGTTGCTTAAATCGTATCCCAATTCCCTCATTATATCATCCAGACCTTGCCCTGGGCGTCCCGGAGGTTCTATAACGTGTACATCCTCACTGGGGATATTTGGTAGTTCAACTTTTACTGTCACAGATAACTCCTTAGCCCTGTTTTATCTTTTTGTCTATCCGCAGCCAACTTATCTACGGAAATACACTCTAAAGTACGGCACAGAGACTTAAGGCTGGTAGCTCTGAGTTGTACTTCTTTATACCACTCTATAGCAGGGACAGACTTAAGTGAAGGAGTCTCTGCTCTGAAAATATAATACCATGGATGTAGGGTTTATACCGTGGCGTTAATCAACGAATTCAATATTATTTCCAGTAATCCTTTTCTGCTGGTTATACCAGAACGAGGATGACTGGAGCTAAATAATCTATCTGTAGCGCGATTGTAGGCGCTAAGCAGGGCATCCAGTGCTTAGAAGGTATCACGCAGATGCTGAGTTGCGATATTACGTATTCAGACCTTTCGCCGGTAGAGTTCAAATATCTGTTAAATCCTGAGCACCCTGAGTTTTACGGGATCGTGCAGAAGGCTCAACAGATACCGTTCCGGTTTGATAGTCGTCTTAAACCTGACAGGAAGTGAAGCAAAGGAGGAGAAGCGCTGTCATGATGCCTGGCGCTCCTGTCCGGTGTCACATAAAAAAGCCCACCAGCGGCGGGCAAAGACTACACACAGCTATTACAGGATGGTTCAGGCAGTTTCTTCGTAAACGTTGTAATCCAGCTTTGCTCCACTGTAATTTTGCAAGTAACGGGCTTTATTCATCGCGCAGCTGAAGGCATTCGAACGATCGCCAGCACTCCCATTATGTCCATAGCGGGCGACTTCATACGGTCTTTCATAAATGCATTCTTCCAGCACAATAAAGGCACCCGGTTCACTGGTCAGCAATTCGAAACCAAGACCTGCGGCCTTTGTGTTCCTTAACTGGTAATATGAAGTAAGTGTCATATGTGATTCCTTAAAGTAATACCGATAGTAATAAGATTTTTCTACGAGTATTGTTGAGTCTGTTAAGCTGCCGGTAAATTGACAATAAATAAGAGTTGTTGTGATAATAATAAACAATTCCAGAGGTGCGTCAATTGGCTAAATAGATCTACACTGATTTAATTTTAAAGATATACAATCAGGAAAATCTACTTAAATAATCTCTTTCGAACATGCCGCTACTGATATCTGATATTGCCTGGAGAATTTTGACATAGCCGTACACCTCTGTTTGGGCGTAAATCTTCAAACAGGTAGCAGAGTCGTTTCGTTAACATCAGGCATGGGCGCAGCTGGCGAACAAGGGGGTTGTCTTGGCACTGCATTGCGTCTGCACAAGGCCGTTACATCGGACAGCGCAGAAGTGGTAGCTGGAGAATGCCGACAGAGGGGAAAAATCACGACTGAACTCCAGCAGATGCTGGTATGCATGGCAGAAAATACGGCGAAAACCATATTAAAAATTATTGACTTATCAGCTTATTACCCCTGGGAGGATGGGAGTAAAAACGGTATAATGGTGTCGGCGCTTGAGGCTTTTTGCCTCATGATGTTTGAGTGTTTTGGATGTTGTGTGGCAGAAAGCAGAAAGCCCCGTAGTTAATTTTCATTAACCCACGAGGCCCGCTGTATGTCTAGTCAACACCAGTATGGCCTCTTACCGTGCAATTTGCAAGGAGGAGTAAACCATGAAACTACCGCGAAACGCCCTTATCTTGTGCGTATTAATCGTGTGTATCACACTCTTGATATTCACATGCCTGACCCGGAACCGCTTATGCGAACTCCGGATAAAGGACGGGGACAGGGAGGTCGCGGCAAGCCTGGCTTACGAATCCAACGGTAAGTAGCAACCTGGAGGCGGGGGAAACCCCGCCTTTTCAGGAGCTGGGTTGATCTAACATGCCTGAAGCGCTTTATGAAGGGGCTACCAGCGAACCGGTAGCCCCTTTTTCCTGCCCGGTTACCAATTAAAAAACTGCACGACAGGCGGGGAAAATCAAAAAAAAAGCCCACCAGTGGCGGGCAAAGACTACACACAGCTACTACAAGAAGATTCAGGCGGTTTCTTCGTAAACTTTGTAATCAAATATAGCGCCGCTGTAATTCTGAGAGCTCCGCGCTTTATTCATCGCGCAACTGAAGGCGTTCGAGCGATCGCCAGCTGTACCGTTATGTCCGTAGCGGGCAATTTCATTCGGTTTTTCAAAACTGCATTCTTCCAGAACAATAAAGGCAGCAGCTTCACTATCCAGCAATTCGATACCGAGCCCTGCATTTTTTGTGTTTTTTAACTGGTAATATGCCGTAAGTGTCATGCCGGCCCCCACATAAGTCATACCGTTAGTAATAACACATTTCTATGGGTGGAATTTAAATTTATTAAACCGCCCTGAGCCCCGATATTAACAATGATCTTCAGGGTGATAAATGATTAAATCAATGCGTCGATGCGTCAATTTCCGTTATGTTAATTTATTATTTAAATAACTGCAATCAGGAAAAGAAATGTCCGACCACTGCCACCCGGCGAGATGGGTCATTATTATCCGGGGAGCAAATTAATTGCTGGGCATATAGACACTGACGGTTTGTTAGTATAGATAACTGTTCGATGAAATAACACAGTCCATAAACAGTGCAAAATTATGGCGTGAGATAAACAGGAAAGTAACTTTTTAGGCTGAAGTCATCACACAGACATAGTTCCTCAATAATAAAACCTTCGTCGCACCCCCTCGAACGGGATTATTTGTTAATAATTTGGAGTCTTGATGCGTTGATTTAAATTGCTATCCTGGATATCAGAAGCGGAGTGTTCTTTAGGGAACGCCGCAACGTTAAAGACAGGAACAATAAAATGACTACAACACAAACTATCACTACTGCAGAGAATGAAGATGTGTTTACCAGTATTATGACCACGCTGGTGGAGCTGGCAAAACACGAGGGCGATTTCATGCTGCATGACGCCATTTGTCGGGCAGAGATTGATATAGACGAAGATACATTTTTCAGCATGGTTGGGAGCCACAGGCATTCCGCTGCACAATGCGTTCGCTTGCTCAGGCGCTGCGGGGCGATCACAAGTAACGCAGTGTACGACCTTGCGTCGAACGTCGAGCAACTGGCCCTACGTATTGCTCGCGATGAATGGTTGAGGGATATGCCGCTGCCGTTAAAATCCCTGGCATTTTATCAGGACGAGGCGATAGCAAAACGCGAAAGCTACCTGGTCAATCAGAAAGAGAAACAGTATCGGTTCAGTGTCTATGTCACAGGGCGTGTGGAATACCCGGAAGATGACCTGATGCAAGGCACTTACTTCACAGACGGGACATTCCTGCTGGGCAAAGCCCAGACCGTGGCAGACGCGCTGGAACGGGCAAAGGAAGCCGCTATGCGGAATGAGTGGAACTTCCGGGGAGAGGAAGAGGATTGTTACGACCCGTGGATGCGCAGAGACTGCGGGCCGATCAGCTTTTCTGAAAGAACACTCGAAATTCGGGATGAGAAAAAACGGCTGGTGGTTGCCGGGAATGCCTGCAACCTGGAATGGTACGGGCACGTTGCCAGCCTCGAGGAAATCAGCAGAATTGAAGAGCAACAGAAGGCACTCTACGAGAAAGCCAGCTACGAAAGCGGCTGGGACAACTATGAGACCGCTCGTCAGTTGCGACAGGAAGCAGAACAGTTATCCGCCGGTATTGTGGACGAATTCTGGCGCAACCACCCGGACGTTATTAAAGCAGTGGAGGAGTTTAATTATCCGGCGTTCATGGATGAAGAGGCGATCGCCTTTAACGCGGACGAGGACATGGGGATAGAATGACGGTCAGCTGGTGGGGCAAGCATGTACAATTCAAACCCGCTAAAGCACCTGGCGGGCCAACTGGCGCACGCCGATCACCTAAGAAACCCGGAACCTTTCTTCTGATTGCGATTTTTCCAAACGACCAAAAGTGTTCGCGGGCACAGAGGGGGTTAAGGGAGGAGTGGCTGACCGCACGTATCCGATCCTTTCCCTTGTACTGATGCAGGTTGCTCAATCGTCATGTATTGTTTTCTGAAAGAAGTGATGAAGGCAATCAGAGGAAAAGTTACTTTCGCTCACACTGGAAGGCACCCCGCACATTACTTGAAGGACCTGACGCAATTATGACGCGCAAAGCGGGCGTGAAACGCCTTACCGCTGTCAGGGCCCTGTAAAATATTCCGTGGCGTATTCAACCGTATCCAGCGATGCGCAGCCTGTCATACCGAAGTAACGCCTGTCAGTTACGCCGTCAATCCTGAACGGTACCAGCGTTCCTGTTTGTCCTACCTGCACCTCTCGTTCCTCAATGATCACATCCTTTTGAGTTAAATGGGGCTTCGAAAACAGCCGTTCGCCATTTAACAGGACATTCTTCAAAACGGCGGCTGTGGCCTGCTCTGTCGTCACTGAAGGGCAGGCGCGTATATCCGCCTGGAGAGACGCACGGGCGTCCAGCCAGTACCACGCTATAAGCACTGCTATAAACACGGCCAGCGCTAAAACAGATATCCCTGCTACTTTTAAAAACTTCATCATGGGCAGCACCACTTACCGATTATTTTACACCGGGCCGAAATATGACACAGAAACATAATGCCAACCATCCCTGATAATGTAAGTGGCCGGAAAGGATGACTGGGGTAAACAAAACACAATCAGAGGAAAAGCTATTTATGACCGGCATCATTGGGCCGGTATGAGTTTGCATAATGCCTGGGTGATTATGAATGGGCGATGATATCAAAAAAAAACTGAAATGCGCTGAATGTTCTAACCAGTGGCTACGACAGACAATATGATTATGTATAATGGCTACATGTCCCAACATTAAAGCATCAGCGTAGATATAGGGGCTTTATGTATTATTTTACGTTTATCCTTTGGGGGGGGCGGCATGATAGTTCTTATGCATAAAGCCGACAAACAGAATTACACAGTTCGACGTGATTGGATTTTTGCAGTGATGGTGACGTTAGGAGAAATATCTCTCTTGAGGACTATTTATTGCATTTACGGGTCATTAACTCAGATTTAACGCAATAGGGGGTTTTATGGATGGAAATGTTGTTTGGTGGGGGTGGGTCATCGTGGGTGCGGTGTTCCTGCTAATTGAGTTGTTCACCTCAACGTTTTTCGGCTTATGGATGGCTATTGCCGCAGTGTTACCGGCAGTCCTCTCTTTTCTGATCCCTGATATGCATCTCGGATGGCAAATCAGCATTTGGATCATATCCATGCTCGTCTGTGCGTACCTCTGGGTACGTATCAGCAAACGCAATAACCCGAATAAGTCCATTCAGGACACGGTTATCGGGCAAATCGGCATTCTCTCCCGAGGCAGCGCCAGCGAAAAGCAAGGACTCCTGATCCTTCAAAAACCGGTCGAAGGCCGGACCGATTGGAAGTGCATCTCTGATGACGAGATCGCGCCAGACAGTCGGGTCGTTGTAACAGAAAAAGTGAACCACGATGTTTTACGCGTGGTTATCTCTAAATCGTCTAATTCCTGAAAGGAAGGTTATAAAATATGCCAATTGGATTAATTGCTATCATTATCATTCTGGCCGTTGTGCTGTTAACGCTGTTTAAATGCGTGCGTATTGTACCACAAGGGCAACAGTGGCTGGTGGAACGCCTTGGGCGCTATCACAGCCAGCTCGAAGCGGGCCTGAATATCGTTATCCCATTCGTGGACAGTGTTGCATATCGTCTCTCCACTAAAGACCAAATTATGAAAATTCCGTCACAAGAAGTTATCTCCAAAGATAACGCCGTGCTGTCGGTCAATGCTATCTGTTACGTGAAAGTCGTTGACGCTCAAAAAGCGGCATACGGTGTAGAAAACTATCAGATTGCGACCGTAAATCTGGCGATGACATCCCTTCGTGCGGCAATCGGTAAACTGGATCTGGACGAGAGCCTGTCACAACGAGATGAGATTAAAGCAACCCTGCTGAAATCTATGGCTGATCAAATGACAGACTGGGGTTTGTCGCTGCGCTCAATTGAGATTCAGGACATCAACCCGTCAGATTCTATGCAGGCGTCGATGGAAGAACAAGCCGCAGCAGAACGTAAACGTAAGGCTATTGAAACGCTGGCTACCGGTAACAAACAGGCCGCTATCCTCGAAGCTCAGGGTGTGAAAGAGTCTACTATTCTCCGCGCTCAGGCTGATCAGGAAGCCGCTATTCTTCACGCAAAGGCCCGAGTATCCGAAGCGGAAGGTATCAAAGACGCAAACACTTTGCTTGCCGAATCTATGGCGGGTGAAGGCGGGGAAAAAGCAATGCAGTTCCAGTTAACCACTCGCTACATTGAAGCCCTGAGTGCGCTGGGCGAAAGTGAAAACGCGAAGGTTATCGCGATGCCTGCTGATCTAACTCAAGCTATGAGCGGCTTAATCGGTTCTGGTGTTGCGTTGGGTGCCGGTAGTGAAGTTGCCAAATAAACCTGCATGGTGATTCTGTTGGGGGCTACTAGCCCCCATTCAGTGAGTAATGCTTAAAGAAAGTCATTCGCGTTTTTCAAACTTTTTTCAGGAGTCAAATATGGGCATTAAATTTCATGATTTCAGAGATGACAGACAAACCTTTGACAGGGGGGAGTGGCAGGCCACCATCGACATGAATAAATGGCTGGAAGATAAAAACATAGACGTTATATCAGTTGAAACTATTTTTAAAGTCTCAGGATCCATGGCGAGCACTTCCAGCAGGTTCGAGGCAATCCGACTCTGGTACAAAGACGTCAGCCCGACTATCTGAGGTGTGGAATGGGTTAATCGAGCTGGGTATGCTGGTTAGCCCTTTCACCTGAGCATAATAAAACCATCCTCCAACAAAAAGACATTCACATGAATATCAAAATTCAGGACCCACCTTCTCGTACTCAAACCTTTGTCAGGAATACGTATTACGTAATCCGTGGGCTTGCGGCAATGACAGTATATTTTTTCAGGACGTTTCCTTTCGCGTTTTTTTACGTGTTGTTAGGGGTTTCTCTGGCGTTAGATGCGAATAATGTACCGTTGAATGGGCTTATGGAGCCGGGAATGCTCGTTAAGCTTTTCACCTATGCATTACAAACGAACCTGCTCTGGCTTGCCGTTAAGGTGTCGCGGGCCTGGGATAAATTTTTTCGAGATGCATAAGCTTTCGGTCAGCGATTTCATGATTCAAAAGTAACTTTCTGAGTCATGGATATAGACCTTTGCCTTGCTGCTGGTGGATGGACTGGATGATCGTCTTATTGAATGGAAATTAACGAATACGTATTGTATCGGGAGCATTTTCTCGGACCACAAAGAAAGGCAGGCAAGATGAAAAATGAACAGCAATCAGAAAATAATGGATGTTTGGTTTTGCCGTTAAGCCACAGCAATCGGGACCTGAGTTCACTATCACTCGAACAGATAGCTGCATTACCAGATGTCCCAGTGTCTGGCGCAGGGCGGAAAAGCAATCTGTCATTCTTATCGTTGTTCGCCTCTCTGAATAGCGTACGCTTCGCTGAGCTTGCTGTGGAGCTGACACACCGCTTCACCGAACTCAAAGACATTGCAGGTACGATAGGCTTGATACTGGTAGCAGAAGTCCATTCAGGCCCCGACAATGCTGTTGTGCGAATCCCAGAGGGGATGAACGACAAACAGCTGGTGGACTGGTATGTAGATAATAACGCGATGATATCAGTCAGCCGGTTTGTGAAGGACTCACCGTGGTGAGCAGGCTTCCCAGACGTCGCTAAGCAGGTTGGTGCGGAACTCCTGATGTCGCACCTACTGTTCCCACTTTATTTCAAAACGTTCTGTTCTTTGCGATCTACTACATAATTGCCAGGAAAAGTAACTTTTTTGGTTGCCCCTGGTGAGATTATTACCAGAAACAGGAGCTGCTAATGTATAGCCGTTTCATGAACGATCCGCTTGACGAGGAATACCTGCTTTCGCCAGGTATTGCGGGTTCCTACACTGATGGTGAAATCCCGGAGGAAGAGATCGAGGTGCGGGATGCAGTAATACGATTCAAAGTCACAGGCGATCAGGTGTTGTCCATGAACCTGTTCCACAGGCTGTTTCATTACCAGCGTTATAGGGAGGTCAGGGCATCATTCAACAAAAGCGGGTTAGCGCTGGTGGACGTGGTTAATCGTTCCCCATTCCACAAAGCGGCGATGCGGCGGATATACAGTGATTTGCCAGAACAAAGTCTTGCACGTAGGGTGCTGGTTGATTTTATCAGGTAGGCTGTTAGCTCTTTCTAAAGCCAAAACGTAAATTGTGGGCTGGTACATTAGACAGACCCAATAAAAGCAAATGGCAATCAGAAGTAACAATGTTTCTCACCGGTCAGCTCGTGTACGCTGACCCTGGAAAGCTCACGCACAAGCGCTCTGCGGCGTTCTAGCATCTGCCTGTACCGTTAGGCTACCGCTTACTGCCATGGCTCATTCTCTCCGGAATGATGCCGTAGTGCAGGCTTACGAACGGAGATGAATCGCAGCTGCGGGCTCAACCGTAAGTAATCTGATACAAACTGACATTAAGTCGCCATTCAAACAGGATGTGGCAGAGACCTATTAACCCAGCATTCCTCCCGGGCATTATTCAGCAAAAAAGTCACTTTTAACCACCGGGATTAGCCGGGGTCATCACATCACAGCGCCCCATAATTTCTGGTTGTTTATGATTACCCGATCACCTTATTAAAAAAAACACCGGTTGAATATCGACTCCATTGTTTCTCACTGTTTATCAGAAGCATTCCTGCAACTGTTATTGCATCCGTTTTTAAAAGCGTGAATGAAAATAGGGGCTTTAAGAGGGCTACCTAATCTTTATAATGAGAGACTGGTAAAGCTGCTGGTGGATCTGACATGACATTTCTCAAATCTCTGGACTCGCCGCCATTCATCGCAACATATCGTTGGGCGGGGTCATTCGATGGACGGTATATGCCACAGGCATATTCGCTTTTGCTGGAACTGAATCAACACACTTATCTGCCGGTGGTTAATGCCGAGTTTGATATCTGTGTCATTAGCTGCGGCAAGGAGTGGTGGCGCTTCAGGCTGGTTGATGTGAAATCTGATGAACGTCAGGAAGGAATGGTAACCCGGACGGCATACCGGCTAAATCCGTCAATGGGGATCGCTGAGCAGATGGTTAACATGATCCGCGCCTGGCAGTCCGTTCCGTACCTTAATCCTCCTGCATCCGACTACTTTAGCTAAACAGGGCCCGCTGGTGGCCCTGTGCATTTAGAACGGTGGAAAATGGATGTGAGCTATTCACGGTACTGCTTGTGAATGACCTCTGAGCGTTTACGCGAAAATAATTTTATCAGCGCACGGAAGAACAGGGTGGTAGTCAGTAACGTAAAATAGGTTACCCTGTGCTGTACAGATATTGGTTGACGGTGTTTCAGTTTAAGTGAATAGACGTGACCTAGGTCGGTCAGCAGCGTCTGCGGCAGCATTGCTTTACGCAGGTCATTTTCGATCCAGCCAGTCTCCTCAACACTAAACACGGGCTCAGCATCGTACACGGTGAACTTGTTCCCGAGGTCATCACAATTACAGCACAACCACTCCGGTGCAGGGTCTGCCATGAACTTACTGCGGCCCGTCAGTAACACAACATTGATGATACCCTTATCATCCCGCTTTATGGCCCGACACACTCCGGATATATGGGTTTTGTTCTGAACAAACGGGTTTAACATCTTATGTTTCGCTTTACCGAAACCGTATACAACCGTCCACGTTTTATCATCGAGAGCACCATAAATGTCACCGGTATAGTTTTTCTCTTCGATAATGAAAATACCCTTCGTGCTAATAAAGATATGGTCTATCTGCGTTGTCTGGGAGGCGTTGAGGGGTAGGGTAATGTCAGATATAAGTGTCCCCTCAAGGTCCGCTAACACCCCCTTTAATGCATTTCGTGTGCGCTGCTCGCTGAACATGTTACTGATAAGCGGCCAGACACACAGAATGATGCATGACAGAATCAGCATGACGAACACAAGAAAAATGGTCGACAACATGGTCAGGTCCATCTCTACCTCACAGTGCTGGTGGTGTTAAGCGCACTTGATAAAGCCTCTTTAAGGTTCACGTCCAGTGACAATCCTAACATGCTGCTTAACGAAGCTTTTGGCGCGTTGTAGTCGCGAAAACGCGTGGTGCCGTAGACAATACTCAGGCGTTCACGCACCTCTGTGCTGGTGGCTGTATCATCGATAAGGCCAAACTGCTTCGCACGGTCCCCCAGCCAGAAACGCCCCGTGTAGAGCTGTTCTTTATCCGCCTGTTCACGCGAAAGTAACTTTCCTTTGCGACCGGCTTCGACATCATTAATGAACTGGTCATGCATTTTGTTTAGTAACTCACTATGCAGAAAGGCCTTTGTTTCGTCATCAATTGGACGCCAGGGGTCAAGAGAAGCCTTCCAGGCACCGGCCGTCAACGGTTCGTTAGTCACACCAAGGCGGTCCATGATCCTGGACACATCCCAGTGGTCCATGCGCACGCCAATACTGCCAATGATGGCGTTGGGATCCGCATATATCGCATCAGCCGGTGAGGCTGCGTAATAACAGGCCGAGGCGCACATATTTTTAATACTGACGATGATGGGGCGGACGTCCCGGGCAGCAGCTGGCAGTCTGCCATGACCGGTACCCACGGCTTTCAGCAACGCCTGTTTGACCGCCTCAGAGGGTGCTGGTGGCATATCCTTTTTATTCTGGGATGTTGTGGGGTCGGGGTTGTCAATGGTGATCCCCGGTGCTCCATGGAGGGAGTCGCGAAGCTCGTTTATCTCACGATAAATATTAATAGCGTCCGACGGACCGCCGCCGCCCGATTCAGCCTCAATCAGGATCGCTTTTGCATGCGGGTTATCCCATGCTTCACGTAAAGCGCGGGCAATAATGACACCGTCGCCTGTAGGCGAGCCAGTACCCATTTCACCATAAATACGGATAACCGCGATATGGTCTGCCCCTTTACCGTTTTTCTGTTTATCCTGATACATGGACCAGCCGCTAAAACCTGCAAACCCTATACCAATAATCGTCAGGGTTATTTTTGATAACACATGCGATTTATACAAACGGTAAAACTTCTTACTTTCACGCGATACCACGTCCTGAACCGAGCCTGTTTCAGGTTTCGATGGTCTTTTTTTAAACATATTCTTCCTCACATGAGTTTTTGGTAGTGCGCAAGAAGCCGGTTAATGGCAATAGCGAGCAACGCCAGGGCAAGCGGCGGAAAATACTGTGTCAGTCCATAAAATAAATTCAGATTAGGGATGACCAGATAGGCAATTATTAAAATACCGATTATCGACAACGAACGGAACCAGAGGCGATAAAGCTGAATTGTAACATCGCCAAAAACAAATCTCTTCATTTTCCACTGGTAATAACCATCCAGTGCCAAAGCTATCATTAGTGGGAGGAACGTGAAAAACCAGCCAGCCAGCAAATACCAGCGATAAATTGCCTGATACACCATTAACGGGATGTTTCGGGCAGCGGTATAGCTTGGGCTCATGAATTTGTTTGCCGCGAGGTTCATTCCACGCGCCGGTTTGGTTTTATCATCCTCAGGCAACAAAGTTTTATTCATGTAAGCCGTGATGTTTAATTCGACAAAAAGGTAATTAAACGTTTTTTCCGTATTGCGCGTCACCTTCTGCCATCTCTCCACATCCATAAGCAACTTACTGGCGTTCACCTCGGCAGTGATATCCTTATAAAGCTTGTTGGTGTCTTCCAGGTAAACGTTAAACAGAAAATAAATCAACAGACCCAGCCCTAATCCAAACCGGATCATCGTCATTCTCTGCGCCGACATATCCTTTCCAGCCATTTTACACCTCTGTCAGTCAGTTTTATTTGTGAACAGCTCTGCCCAAAGGGCTGCCAGGCGAATATTGCTTTCTCTGTTGAGGTAGTGATTTTTCCAGCCATGAAGAATTCCCGAACACGCCAGGTCATCTGATGCGATTAACCGGGATATAAGTGAAAAAGTAACTTTTCTGCGGACATCTTCATTTTTCCAGCGGACCTGTCCCGGGGTTGGCATGTAAACGGTATCTTCTTCAACCGGCCGCAAGCGCGAGAACTGACTAAAGGGCTCCGCCCATGGCGTCCAGAGTGCGTGAAGGGTACCGTCGTTAAAGCGGACGGGAAGAGTCAGCACCGAGGCGGAAAACTCATCAAGGAACGACTGAATAATACTACTCTTACGATACATCGCGGGCTGGTGGCGGTTGCCCAAAATGGAAAGATCGATAACACGGTTAAAAAGAGACGTGTATTCATCCTGTGGGTCGCTCAGGTTGCCACTCCAAAAAAGTAACTTTTCTTTCAAACCGGATATCAGAGCATCCTCTTCGAAAATCCCCAGATCGTGCTGGTGGATGTCTGGTACCTTACCGTGTCTCTTGCGCCTCATCACCTGGTATTCAACCTGTTCAGGCATCTCAAGGAAAACGGGCAGGAAGCCTGCAATATCAATAAATTCCGGCAGAAGATACCAGCCAAGACGCTCGGCATTGAGCTGTATGAAAGCCATGCGTTCCTGATTATTATCAATCTGCACTTCAAACGTGTGGCTCTTCGCCATGCAGTTATTCAACAGATCTTTGAGCCACTCGGTAAACGGGCCCTGAGATACAGACCAGTTGCAGGTGACCTCTGTGTCATCGTGCGTAACGATAGTCACCGCATACCGGATAATAAAAAACTCCGCCAGCGTCCGGGCCAGCACGTCAAGGCTATCAACCGTGTATTGAGCGTATACCTTACAAATGTCACCAGTGAGCTTCTTCGCATAGCGAGACAGTATTTCCGGCAGGCCCTCATCATCAACATCTATGCCATACAACTTCAGTGTCTTGGTTGCACGTGAAATGTATTTGGGTTGAGAGGAATTCATACCGAATAACGATGCCCTTGATACCTGTTTGAATTCCATAGTCAGCCCACCTTCTGTGATTTGCTTAGTATCTCTTCAACATCGAGATTACGTCTCAGTTTAAGTTTGTAAGGAGAAGTCATTACCATATCAACGACGGTTGTTGATCTACGCATTGATTTGCCCGGCACGGTTATAGGCATCTGACCCACAATTTTACGCCCGTCCTGTAAGCAGGCGATGAAGTGCAGGGTTGGGATCATCGACAGTAATTCCTGTGGAATAGAACTTACCATCGTTGTCGATTTTCGTTCGGAAATGGAACCATTAAAATCTGTATGTGACTGTTTAGTACCTGCGCTGGTGGTATAAGTAACCTGGTTCATCGAGACATTGGTCTGACCCACTTTGGTCAGAACAAGCTCCTGAGTCTTCGCGTCAGTTACACGTGTGGAAATATAGTTATTACAAAGTCCCGTCAATCGGTCCGCAGTATCGGCGCTGGTAGCCGATACAAAATCAGAAATGGTCTGCGTAGATATGAACAAGGCGATTTTAGCAGCACGCCCTTGGGCGAGAAGGTTAATCAGCTGCATATTGACTGCCTGATGGGCCTCATCAATAAATATAGAAACCCTGGGAACGGTGGACAAATCAGAGGCTGTGTTATAGCGGCTGCCTGCCTCAGCGGCGATATCCGAAGTAATCAGCTGGGAGAGGTCACGTGCTGTCGCCGGATCTGACAGGCCGTCCAGTGAAATGTAGAGCACACCACCGCTGTTAAAGAGTCCATGGCTGTTAACGATGTTACGGTTTGGGTTCGCGACATCGTTCGCCGAAAGCAGTATGTCCATAGGGGTCTGGGACAATCGCTTAAGCATAGGCATCAGGCTGGCAGTGATTTTGTAATAGTGAGATTCATCACCAGATATGTATTTAAAACATTCCAGAACCGTATCCATGCCATGCAGATTTTTGGGCGAATTATCTTCAAAGTAGTTGCAGTAGAAAAATTCTTTAAGCTTATCGATTTCGTCTGCAAGAGCCAGATTCTGTGATACCTGAACAGTTAAATGCCAATCATTCCCGAGATGGTAAGTATAAAAACCCCGAAGAGCATTTCTGGTGGTAACGATAAGGTCCTGTTTAGAGCGAATGGCATAGTAAATATTCTGGATAGTCGGTTTTGTACCACCCAACTTCAGAGCACCGATCGCCGTTGTGACAAGCCCCTCTGCAATACGTACGAATGGATCCTCACCTCCTTCAGTGCCTGAAATAATGCTCATAATACGGGCAGAAAGGTCTGTATCCTTAACATAGTTAGCGCTGACATCATAAGATACAGACGTCGATGGATTGCCTGCGTGGAAATGCATAAAGGGCTTACCAAGACTTTCACACTCTTCCTTTAACCCTTCCTGCCATTGATAGTCGTTTTTAGGGTCCACGACGAGCACGATGTGTCCAAGGTGAAGCATCGAACTAGAAAGAAGGCGCTGGAGAACCGTTTTCCCGGTACCTACGTTACCTGTAATAAGGGTATGTCCAAAGAAATTTTCTTCATTGACGAAAATTGGGACCTTTTTATCCACGCCGAAGATCGCATAATTCCCTCCCAGATCGAAAGCAAGTTTACGATAGTGACGGGTAATGGGATTTAATATAAAAGGTAACTGAACCTCATGCATATCGCTGGAAAGGTTATGAACCTGGTAGGTACGTTCAGAGTGCTCCGGGCCCCATTTGAAACCATTGCACAGAAACGTCGTACGCTGGGGGATCACAATCTTTTCTTTCTTACGAAAGAGCTTGTAAACGCTATTCTTCGAGGGTGCTCCGCCTGACTCCTGCAAATTGACCAGTTTCTGATACTTCCGGTCATCAGCAAAAAAATGAGCGTTATTAATTATCCGGAAGTCTTCGAGTGACAAAAAGTCCATCGTGCGATGAAATAATCGCCAGTGAGCTATAAAGACCGGCACGCCGTGCCATACTCTCCAGCATGCCATCGCTATTAACCCGAGAGAGCAATAGAAAGGGATTTCACTGATACCGTACTTACTGGTCCATGAGTCGATAAGCACGTAAACAGAAAACAGTATGAGGATTAGCGCTGAGCGAAACTCAAGGGCAGGGCGGTAAAGCATTTCCTGCGTATGGAGATTGTTACGGCTTCTACGTTTCATGGCTTACTTCCTGATGGTTAAAAAACGAAATAAATTCTTCGTAGAAAATGTTATTGCGCAGCGCACCTTGTTGAAGATCACTAAGTCTAATCATGTAGTGGCTAATAGGCCTGCCTATACCCACCTTTAATTTAGCAACAGGAAAATGCGCAAAAGCATCGCGTAGTTCAGTTAACTCCTCCTGACGAAAACCCCATGAAGCAATGTCATCAGAGATTCTCAACCGCATGCAAAAATTGATATCAGTCACAACAATTGCAAGACGTAACTCTCTAATCTGAATCGGCGAGTTATTCAATCGTATTTTGTTTAACTGATTAATAATCGTATCAATATCGGAATGAAGCGTATCGCTGTTTTCGGCATCAGCATACGCTTGAACCGGTGTGGCAATGGATTTTAACTGTTCAAGATTGTCTGCAATGACGACGGAAGGATCAGTGATAATATTTTTCTGACGGGAAAACAGCGCTTCAAAATCGCTGTTAATGTCACCGCTTTCCTCATCAGAATCTTCCTCTTTCTCAGAATCGTTCTCCGCTTCGGCCGGGGATTTTCCTGTAACAGAGGTAACGGTATCAGACGTACATTCTGAAAGTGACTTTTTGGCCTGTGTCACATCAAAATCAGAGATGTCACAGGTTTGATTTATAGGGCCGGATTCACTTTTAAGAAGGTTATCACCGTGCGAATAGGATGCGTAATCCTCCCAGAACTGTTCAACATCATCTTCCTCAACATCGGGATATTCCGCTGATGGTATGCCAGACGGTTCATGTTCAGTACGGTTCAGTTCAGGCGCTTGCTCTTCATAACGTTCCGGAGGGAGCGGCTCAGGGTTCACCTTAGCCAGTGGCGGCGGGAATGTGAAAGACATTCCTTCGTCATCAGACTTAATCCCACCAAATAAATCAGCAGAAAGCAAAGGAAGCATCTCAACCTCTTTAATATAAGGTTGATGACGTAACTGGACAAGAGATACTTCGTCAATTAACTGTACGTATCGTTTCCCGTCATTGCACGGAATGCTGAATTCTTCATCGAGGCTTCCTGAACGTAAAGAAAGCACAAAAAGACCGGTCTCCATTAAGCGCGGTTCTTCAAGCGGAGCTATGGAGCGAATATGGGTTTCTGATACATATAGGACTCCATCGATTAAAGCCAATTCATTTGCATTAATTGCATTATTGTTGAACTGATGTTGGAGCCTTGAGATCTGCTCATCAGGAGTTAGCTCCCCTTTTTCACGACGGCTTTTAACAGGTTTTTTAGTAACACGTTTTTGTGTTTCAGGTTCAGAATTATCTATGCTCGGGGACTTTTTATTAGTATTTTCCTGCGCCTGCTGGTTATCAACGGATTGCAGCTCAATATTTTCAACCTCAGCAGTATTATCAGCCTCTGAAACTGCAATTTCACTTTCTGCTACAGGCTGTGTATCAGCCTTTAAGACTGGAGCATTGTCATTGGATTGGTTCACACCAAGGCGGATTGATTTTGTACCATGCGAAAGAGGGCGTGCGTAGAGTGTATCATTCCCTTTGCGGTCGACAAAAACATAGTCATTAGTGTCGTTAATGCTAAAAATACCAGGCGTACTTTCTGGCAGAATATCGTATTTAAAAAGAAAACCAACCCATTTAATTTTTAAAAGGGAGAACCAGCTCAGACCTTTGATACCCTCATCAAACATTCGTTGTATGTCAGTTTCCGTAAAATCACCGCGATGGAAAAAGTGGGCAACCCGCTGTTCGCCGTATGGCTCAATATAGCCACCGCTTAACAGAAGATCGGTTAACGCTTTGCGTCCAATATCGCCATCCGGGAAGTTAATCCCAAGATGTTTAAACTGATTCAGTATGAAATCAAGAGCCGCATGTTCGTTGATGTAAACAGAGCCCCCAATAATCATAATATGGACAGGAGGCGGTGAGTTTTTGTCATGGCGAACTGACGATGAGTCGAACCCATTGATATTAAGAGTACTGATATTGTCTTTCAGAATCGCGATAGCTCGTGCAGCAGTATCAGATGCCCGGATACCGGATTGTTTGTCATACCGATAGCTGGTATCAGTGCCGGTGGAATGCCAGTCTGCCGTTCTCATACACCGTGAAATAAAATCATCACTGGTTGTATAATTACCTAAAGCCGACAGCATTTTATCGTACAAACGTTCTTTGACAACGTCGCTTAAATAATTAAGACAGGTATCGTTTAAGCAGCGCTCCAGGAATACTGGTGCCCGGACTGAATGCTCGTTAGCCTGCCTTTTACGCCAGATAACTTCATAGGAAAAAATACGGTTAGACTTTGCCCAGTCCATCAAACTGGATGAGAGCGGACGCCATGTGCTTTTAACACCCGGGGTGGACGAAATAACGTCGACATCAAATATTTTGCCTGCGTCATGAAAAAGACCGCAAATAAAGGCCGCATATAGATAACGACGTTTACGGATCTGTTCTTCATCCTGCAGACCAATGGGGAGTAATTCCGTACTGTACGCGAATTTTAAAGCAAGAAAAGCCGTTTCTAAACTGTGCGTTAACAGACCCCCTGTCCCGGCATGGTGATGGTTTTCAGACGCAGGTAAAAGATGTATCCAACGTGTATATTCATACAATGGCTTAATGACCAGATTAGTGAAGGTATATGCCTCCTCACTCAGATCTGAATTTGGCAAACCGATATACATATTAATTTCTTGTAACCGGTTAGCATGGACAGATAAAATCTCACGCTCTGAAAAGAGCGTTATACCTGCAGGCTTACTTGGGTAATCAAGGTAGCTTTGTACATCCTTGTTAGGCGTATGCGGGATGTCATACTCATCATCCGTATCAAAGGTAATGTCGTGGTCATGCCCTCCGAAGAGGGCGACCCTAATTTTAAAAAAAAGCCTGGATATAATACTCATATCAACCTGTGAGTTATTGTACCGAAACAGAAGTGACTGAAGGCTGGGTTTTATCAACCGGTTTACCTTTGCCTGCAGCTTCTTCCGCTTTTAACGGTTGCTCAGTGTCAGTGTCAGTGTCAGTTTCAGCTGCATTATCACTGTTACCGGTCAGAACCGGGGGCTTTGCTTCGAGGCTGGCAATATAAAGTTCCACCGATTTAAATCGCTTAATGCTCTGGATGAAAGGCAATGCATCGTATTTACCATTCACGCGATTTTCGGCATTCAATATTTTTGTAATGTTATCCATAGCAACCCGCAGTGAGCTCAGGAGTTGTAGGTTAATTCGGTCATGAACCTGTTGCGATATCAGACCGTATAGCCACAGCTGATGTGCCTGACGAGTCAGGACGTTGATGGTCTGGATAATATCCAGCAATTTATAGGTCAATGGATGGTTCCAGCGAATTTCAAATTCACCATAGTCAAATCCTTCGAATGATGAATCATCAAGAGGCAGTTTGGCGACATTTTTGTCAATCTGTTCCTTGAATGTATTTACATTACCAGAGAGATCATCGTAAACCCCGGAGAGCCATTTCTGAACCTTAGTACTTGTCGCCTGGTCTCCTTCGACTAGCCGAAAAATATTATAAATTGCATTGGAAATGGCGTTGAACTGGCGCAGGCAGGCTCTGTTTTTTTCATGAAAGTGCGTATAAAACTCACTTGAAAGCGGCTTTAATTTTGAAACAACCATCCCTAAAGGACGGTTGTTTCCAGCGTTCCGTTGATTACGCGGTTCAGTTTTTGGGGTTGCGTTGTCAGCCATTATAATAACCTCTTCAGTTTTTCCAGTCTTTTGATGTCGGCCAGCTTTCGTTGATGGTATTCCGCGAGTAGTTCGCGGATCGGTTTAATTTTGTCTTCCGTCTCCTGGATCATCTCCAGTTCCCAGTCCAGAGCATTTTTAAAACAACTAACGCTGTAACCTCCGAGTTTAGGTTTAACAACGACGCCATGATGTTCAATTTTGTTTTTGAACCTGGGCGAGAAATCCTTCCACACAATTGTCAGTTTTTGCGATGACCCAACCTTTCTCAACACCGGTGCAAAGCGGCCGGGTATAAATCTGCCCCCGTTCGCATACGTTGTCTGGGATATAAGTTGATTCCGTGCCTTCCAAGCCTCCCAGTATTCATCCAGAATTTTAGACGCCTCTGATTTCAGTAACTCGATATAGCGAACCGAGTTCTCGATAACGATTTCCTGATGTGCCGTAATTATCGGGTTCATATCAACTCCTCCAGCCACACAGACTACAGGAATCCAAAATGATTTTTCTGAAATAACAAGAGGGATTGATATTTTTTTAAATTTTTTTTTGGTCCGTGCCGAAGACCAGAAAAGTAACTTTTTTACTGGGCTCCACCATATTCCCCTGCCTGTGGACCTGGCTGTATGCGTTCCTATCTCAGGAAACCCCTCCACGTAGTCGTGGGTAGTTAGAAAAGTAACTTTTTAGAGATCCTGTAATAGGTACCCTTATACATAAGTAACTATTCGCAGAAAAAGTACTAATGAAAACTGTGGCTGCTACCCCTGCCATTAGTAACTTTCTTCTGAAAAAGTACTAATGAAAAACTATCCTCATGAGTACTTTTTTTAAGAAAAGGTACTAATGAAAGCCAGCAAAACTGTGCAATTTCTATAAATAGTGTCTAATGTTATAAGTACCAACACTCGTTAAAGGGACAGGTTTTTTTTATGATTTAGTATCTAATAATATTAGTGCTTGTTTTTTTCAGTAGTATCTCTAAGATGGCTTTGATATAATAAAATCCCCTTAAGCAACCGTAAGTAGCGCGATTTAAAAGTACCCTGGAGAGCGTATGGACGTACAACCCAACGTACAGACTGACACGGTCATTAAGGCGTTTCTCCGCTCGGAGTTGCAGTTGATACGGAGTCAGAAAAAACTACTCAGTGTGTTGCCTCGTGATCTCGCGTCGGACTATCGCTATATTCCTGACAACCTGCTGGAGCGTTTTTTCCATCCTGCCACTGATGCGCGTCTAAATAGAATAGCCCTGTCAGAAGCTAGGCCAGGTAGCCTGTTAGTTCCTCGTGTCAACGGGAAACCTGTTTTATGGGGTGAGTTAATAAAATTAATACTGGATGACTCTCAGTTACTGAAGTTCGAAACATACGGCAGACCCTTTGAGAGTGCTCAGATGAAACCAAATGAGCCATGTGAATTATTGAGCGGGAAGCAGTATGTATATAAACCAGTCGACCTTGAGTTATTTAGGAAAAATATCGTCTCTATACAGATGAATTTCTTGGTGAATCTATGGAACCTGGCAAGATTTAAACCAGCCTATGTCAGGGCTTATTTTGCCCTGTCGAATGACGCTTTTCAGATGCTCCTCGATACAGAGATGTCGGCCTTTGTGGAGGTGACAAATGTGGTTCTCTTCCCCAGATTTATAACCTATGATACCGGACGGCGTGATCACAAAGTTTATGCATGGGGCTACGAGATAATGGCTGATGTTCTGGAAGGTTTAATTCCCAGAGAAAATATGGAAAACTTACGTGTCGAGTTCGCGCTTAAAGATTCATATGAGAAACTAAAATTATTTTAACGATGTCTCTATGTTATAAAAATTAATTGGCTTCATTCTGGGGAGTGGTAAACTGATTAAGGTTCATTCCGGATGGTGAATGACAACACCCGAGCGTACTTCGCTGAAAGTAACTTTTCTGAAAACACGAAGTGGTTTTTCCTGCCGGTCGACAGATTCGGAACAGGTACACGTTAAGGAGAATGCGGATAATGGCCTTTAAAAAGAGTGAGGTAAGCCAGCTTAATAGCCTGGCAAGTGCTATAAAGCTAGTTGAATATGATGCAAACAAATATACAATAACACATCTGTATGGCCGTAAAGTTGCTGACAGCCTTGAGTACCCCAAAGGGACAAATACAAGAAAAGGGGTCGGTAAGTGGCTGGGAGAGAAATCCGCCATGTTGCTGTCAAATGTCGTTGTGAACAATGCTATACATATTTTCGGATATGACCCTCAAAATCCTACAGAATCAACAAGAGAAATGGATTTTAATGCACTTGTTGATTTGTTAATAAACACGGGATATACGCCAGAATACTACCCGCTCAAGGTAAACAGGATTGTTGAAGTTCTGAATGGTATGTCGGAAGCTGACTATAAAGACTATTGCCTGGTATGTAAAAAACCATTCATACATGCCCCGGACAGGTATGATTCCTGCCCAACATGTAGCGCAAAAAAATGCAAAGTTGCCATTATGCGTTATTCTCAGTCCGTTGTTCCCTTTGAATAAAAGACTTTCAGATTACATGGAAAATCAGCTTTTACACACCGCAAGCACCATCTGCCATATCGCGTTTGCATCGACCGGAATAACGACGCCGTCAGATGAGCAGGGTTTTTTTCATCTTTCAGACTGCATCCATAACCGCTTGCGTACGATTTCTCCTGACCTTAATGTCCGTTGTGCCTCTTATTTATTCCTGCCTGTCATTCACACAGAGTTAAAAACTGTAGACCTTAAAAACCATTTTCCTGATTGTATCCTGCAACTTGTTCAGGAACTTGCACCGTTAAAAAGGACGACCTGCCCATCCGGAAAAATCAGGTTTGACAAAGAACTGGATGCTATGTTTTCGGCCAGTTCAGATGCTGTCAGTATTCGTCTGGCCGAATATCTTTCAGGTCCTTCCCGTTTTCTCCGGATGATAAAAAATCCTGACCGTAAGGCGAGAGTTGAGGAAATACTCGCAGCCAGAAATTGTAATCTATCGCATCAGTTGTCGCTCCTGATGCAAGCAGAAGAAACCGTGTCCCGATTTAGAGCTCCCAGTAAAACCAGACCTTCTTAAACAAGTTCATGTTATATAGGTTTTATCATCTATTACTTTCTGTCGTTGACCTTTATACCAACATAAGGTCAACGTATTCTTAGGACAGGAAACTATCCCCCCTTTATTGTTTCACATTCTATAAATTCACAGTCATTCACATTTAACGTAAAACAGTGACGGTATTCCTGAATAGTCATGTGAAAGGTAAACACGTTCCCAGGAGCCACTATCCTGGCTTTCCCGAACAGTCAGGACCCGGAGGCATTTAGCCATTAACATCACGGAAGAAAAATTTCAGATTTCGTACAGAACATCTTCCTTATAGAAGAAAACGGATTTTTTTTTATGGGATGATAATGCTAACCATCGAGGGGTAGCATATGCAAAACACCAAAACTTTTATCCTGAAAGCCGCCATTAGTTCGTTGCTGGTGCTTTCCACTATCAGCCTGGCAGATACGCAGAATGTAGGGAACACTCCTTTTGTTTCGGGACAAGCCCTCAAAAAAGGTTTCTTCTGGTATAACGATAAAGAGCCGGTAAAAGATGAAGAAGAACAACCGCAACAGCCGCTAACGGGCTCGCCTTCTCAGGACAAACAAGAAGAACTTAAGCTGGATTCACGCTGGCTTAAAGAAAATCTGCTGAATCTTCGTTATGCGGCAATGGATAACCCGACCAACGAAAACTTATCTCGCTATTATACTGCGCAACGTTTAATGCTTGATATTGCCACCCGTTTCTCTGACAGGACGCGTGACTATTTCATTAATAACCCGATGATGTCAGAAAAGAGACGGCAGCCAACTGAAACTGTCGCGTTAAATGCGCACCGAGCAGGTCTGGAAGAAAATCAGCAAAAAGCACTGACCTCCATTTTTCAGAAAGGAGGTTTATTCTTCTTTTTCCAGAGTACCTGTGCGTACTGTCATGAGCAAAGCCAGATACTGAATTTCATGCAGAATTATTATCACGTAGACATTATGCCGGTCAGTATTGACGGCCGTCCTCTCCACAATGGTTTATTTCCCCGTTATGGCCGGGCAACTATGGATATGATTAAGCAATACGCCATCACAGAAGTTCCTACTATTTATCTCATGTCCAATGATGGTTCTCAGGCTACTCGAGTCAGTACCGGTCTGGTATCTGCTGACGAACTGAAAAATACGATCATTCTTGCAGCCAGAGGTATGAACCTTCTCGACGAAGCGTCATTCCAGAATACGCTCGATATTAAGAAACAATATGCAATTGGCGACAGAGACGTTCTGACCGTGAACAAAGATCGCTATGAACAGGACCCTTATCTCCTTCAGAACATAATGGATGAAAAACTCAGCGGGTATGACATGCCAACAACCGATCGGGTTGATACCCATATTTCAGAACGTGAAGGGGGCTTTAGTGGCTACTGATTTTTCAAAAAAAGTAACTTTCATAAAAAAGTTACTTTTATCTGCCATGTTCTTTGGCGCGTTCTCCATGCAGCAGGTCCATGCTGCCAACGTCATGGAGGGAATATTTCAGGGCATGGTGGCTTCAACAGATCCCGCTTCAGTAAGAACGGCGTCACGTGTCGGAGCTGTTGGGGGGAGTTTCTCATACCGCCAGCCTCAGGTGAATACTAACCTCGTCAATGTCAGTTTCCCGAAAGCCAGCGTCGGGTGTAACGGCATTGATATTTTCCTCGGTAGTTTCAGCATGATCAACGGTGATCAGCTTGTGCAGATTGGACGCGGTATTGCACAGGGCTCAGCGGTATATGCCTTTAATACGGCAGTATCAGCAATCTGTGCCGACTGTGCAGCGATTATTGCCAACATTCAGGACAAGCTCGCTGCGCTGAACAAATTTGCTAAAGACAGCTGCAACGCGACCTATGAGTTTTTGCAAAATGGACTGGGCACCCCTCAGGAGTTTACTGAGAAAATCGGGCTCGGTGGCGGCGCTGTTGACTCCATGGTATCAGGTATATTCCCGGATTTTGGTAGCACCATGAGTCAGCCTGCGAGTGAAGTCAACAAAAAGAACTATGCAAAAGACCCTGATGCATTTAAAGAAAAATATGCAGGAAATATTGTTTACCAGGGATTTATGAGCATTGATAACGGCAATATAAATGTAGGGGGCGTGACTGAACTAACAGGTTACAAACTGGCCGAACAAATAATGTCGCTTACTGGAACACTTATCGTCAGCTGGGATAGTAATGGGGAAAATTCTGCGATAACACCGATCCCGCCTACGATGAAAGCAGCTGATTTCATAAAGGGGACAGGAACGGGAAATGTTAAGTTAAATGTTTGTAACCCAACTCCTGATTTACGCAGTAACAGGAAAGCTCAGTGTCTTGAAATGCGTCAGGACTCTATTCAATTCAAAGGACTTTCTGAAACCATTATTGAAACATTGCTCGAAGTTCAGCGAGCTGTCAGGAATGACACAGAGTTGACGCAGGACCAACGTAAACTTATCAGCATGTTAGGTGTTAATAACATCATTCCGACTCTTCAGACCTTGTCAGCTGCTGAGGGTGTTCAATACATCAATGATATCAGCACGATCGCGGCAAAAAATTTCACGATAGAGTTGCTGAGTAGTGTACAGAATAAAATGACAAATATGACTTTGCCTTCAGAGGCGATGACATCGTTTAAGGACCAACTAGACAAAATAAACCAAACCTTCAGAAATCAGATCCGCAGCGCTTCAGAAGTACAGTCCATCCAGAATACTGAGGAAAAAACGGTCCTGGCTTATTGGGATACGGCATACGTTAAAAAACGGACCTATGGCGATAGCGGGAACGGTGGCTGATATGAGTAATTACACGATTTATACCATTGGTGATATTGATTTTGTTTATACGGCTTTTAACGGGATCGCGCTGATTTTTTCCAGCCATGGTTCAAATGAATGGCTCAGATTTGCTGCATATGCAGCAGCAATTGGCCTTTTTTATAAATCCCTGCGGTGGGTCCTTGCCCCCACAAAAAACGATGTCCCGATCTTCTCCTGGATAATGGGGTTGCTGTTCTATTCAATTGCCGTCATTAAAGCCGATGTCACTCTGGAATCGGTTAAAACGGGGGAGGTCAGGAACATAGACGATGTACCGTTATTTATCGCGTCAACCGGTGAACTGACAACCGGATTACTTCACGGGCTAATTACGGACTGGCGAGCAGCGTTTGACCCGCTTACGCCGGTGGGTCAGGTCACTGACACGCTCGATGACAGCCTGACGCTGGGGCCAATGACAAAAATGGTCAAATATATGGAGTGGGGCGGGGAATCCAGTGGGTTCTGTCAGGCTTTCCCGAATACGATGAGCGGGAGTGAAAAACCTGTCACTTTTGATGTCTGCAGAATCATCCAGTCTATTGCACGCGATTGTATTAAAACGACCCAGGACTCAGAAGTTCAGACACCACTGAGAGGGGTGGCATTGAATGAAATCTATGCCACTGATCTTGCGTCAGTAATGAACGTGATGGATTCAATGACGGCCAACAGCCTCAAGACAGCAAGCGTCCCAATGGTGACATCTACAGGTTTGCAGTATGCGTCCTGTACGGATGCCTGGGCGGCGGTTAAAGCCGCATTCGACTCTCCTCAGGGCGCGTCTATTATGCGTAATCTGGGTCAGATGAATCAGTTTGTCGCACCGCAGCAAGAGGATAGTGGCCAACAAACTGATTTTATCGGTGGTGCAGCCACCACGCTTTTTGGAAGTGCCGGTCAGGCTCACAATATCACTACTGCTGCATTTGTACTCAACCAAATAGATAAAGGTGTGCTGCAGTATCGCAAGTCGTTGGGTATAGCGGCTGACTACCAGCTTTTCGAAGCGAGCATGAAACGAACCAATGCCATGGTCAGTCAGGGGCAACTCTGGCTGAACATCTCAGGCGCTGCAATATCGTTCCTGGAAATGTTCAGCTACATGGTTGCCCCATTTGCTCTGATTGCGATCCTCTTCCTGGGAGGTGAAGGCATAACTTCAGCTGCAAAATACCTTCAACTGATAGTCTTCGTTAACATGTGGCCGATAACGGCGGTTATGGTCAACGCATACGTAAAAATGGTATTAAATCAACAATTTGATACATGGTCATCGCTGGGTGTACAGACCACGATGAACTGGGCGAATATGGGGAGTATTCAGGAGACGTACGGGAGCTACCTGTCTGTAGCTTCAGCGCTGTATTGCATGGTGCCGATGCTGACACTATTCCTGTTGACCACCAGCATCCACCCGATGATGGGAGCGTTGAAAAATGTCACGCCGGATGCTCCTGCCAATACTGGCCATGTCACCCCAGAAGTGTGGTCGGCGGGTAATGCGGGTAAACAGTCCTTTGGTGACCAGACACACACCGCAGCCACTTCAACCGGTGCCGGTATGTCATCAGGCGGGCTTCTGAATGCGGCCGTTCGTAGTTCAATGCCCTCTCTGTCACTTGGCAATAACTTGCAGGATACTGTTTCTGCAGCAGGTAGAAATGATATTGGAACTACAAGAATGTCTAGCAGAACGGCTACACAAGCTTTTAGTGAGGCATGGAACTCTGCGTTTCAGGGGCAGCATTCACAAATGGCTTCGTCCGGTACCCAGGCTAATCAGAGACTAGTTGAGGATTTAGCATCTAGCATCAGTAGTGGTGTTGGCTCGAGTGTAGGTGTTTCTTCTGAAGCCGCCAAAGGTAGTGCCTTAAGTGCAGTTCTTCAAGCAGCAGGAGAACTGGGTGGTTCATTGGGAATTGGTGGCGGCGGTGGAAAAGGAATATCTGGAGCATTGAAAGGAGGCATTGTTGGAAAAATAAATAGTGATTCATCCTTAACTGACTCAGCGAAAAAGGCTCTTACTGACAACCTTGAAAACATGATGAGAAATGGAAGTTCCTTTTCTAAGGATATCGGTCAGTTGGAATCGAATATTACACAGGATGGGTTTACAAGTTCTGATGGTTTTCAGAAGGTTGCACAACAAATGCAACAATTTACCCAGTCTATTAGTAACACCGAAACAAATGCATTCAGCAAAACTGGTGGTCAAGCATCTCAACTGGCTATGAGTAACAGTCTGAATATTGATGGCAATATGATCTCAGATACCATGAGAACACCGGCAACCGAGGATTCAGTAAGAGCTTGGGCGTCAGCTTCAGGTCTTAATGCAGATGCGATAGCTGGTCAGTGGAAGTCAACCCGCGATATGATGAACAGGAGTAACACGCTCGGTTCTGATAAAAATGGTAATGATGCCTTTGCAAAGGTATTACTTGACCAGGCGCAAGCTAAAACTCAAATGGAATCCGGGGAAACAGTCGCCAAAAACCTGTCTGATATTAAACAGACATCTGCGATGTTTAAAAATGCAGTCAGCATGATGGGGGCAAATGAACAGATACTTGCACCAGCTGCCGAAAAATTAGATCAATTTGTTGCTTTGGGAGGTGGCGGGCAGTATGCGAATTACCAAGAGCAAACTCAAATGGCCCCTGATACGTCAGCTGTGCCAACAGCAGGAGAGATTGGTGGAAATGTTGCCGGCCAGAGAGCTCAATCAACTGCGAACCTGGGTCAACACAGAGAAGCCTCAACAGTTCAGCCAGGTAATACAATTGGCGGAATTACCGCTCAAAGCCTTAACGAGAACAATGGTCGTTTACACGTTGCAAATGAAGGTGGCGCAGGTGAAAGTCGTGTTCATTCTCAGGCAGACAGAGATACTTTAAACCAGGTTAAAAATAATCTTCCAATGGGGTCCACAAATGACACAATTGAGAGAGGAAAACAGGCTGGTTCAGTTGGAGAAGCAACTACAGGAAGAGTCCAACCTCTTCTTCTTGGTGACGCACCTTCTAACGATTTCAACGCTTCAACACAGCAAACAATGAGGAACTTGCAATCAAGTGAAGCACCTAAAAGCTTTGATAGCTTTAGTAGTACCGGTGACAAAACACAGGATGCTAAAGCAGCATTAACTCAGGCAACATTGCATAGTGAAAACGCACGTAACCAAATCGGGCAAGAGCGTGAGGCAAGCTTGGCAGAAAGCAAAGCATACCTCGATAAGTATAATGAAATCACCGGTGCAGCAATGTCCGAATCAGGAGTTGAACGGATTGGAAGACAAGCGTCGGATGGGAAAAATAATGGTTTCAGTGGCGGGCTCAATGATGTCGTAAATGCAGAAGTCACTGGAAGCGGTACGACAGGAAAGGCAGCAAGAGGTAGTGCAGATGCAGCATTGGGCCAAGAACTGAGAGAAAATAATGGAGCCAGTTCACATCCAATGGATAAGGCATCAGCAGCGTGGCAAGCTACAGGAGACTCTGTGCCCGGGCATGAGATCGCGTCTGACATTGTACAACGTGTTGCTGGTGCTATCCCTGGTGGTGATGCTATCGCACCGAAAATAGGCTCTCAGGATAATGTGCCGGACGCAATGGGTATAAGTAGTGGTAGAGCGCCAGGCTCTCTCATCGGAAACATCAGCAATAATATCCAGTTAGGGCAAGCATTAAATAATGCAGGTAACTATTCCGGTATGAACGATGAAAAATTTACTCGGATGGCGGACCGAAACGAGATGTTAACTAGGCAGGTTCAACATGCTCTTTCAAATGATTCTCGTTATGGGCCTGATGTAGCTGCCGAGTATCCCAAATTTATTGCGAGTCTGCCAAAGGATATTGGAGTAAACGAGGGAACAGCGAAGACTAAAGAATTCCTTGATAAGCATAGGAAAAATTAAAAGTTAGATAAGTTAATGGCCTGAAAAAATCAGGCCATTAACTTAAAAGTGTATATTTTCTGAATAACGTATTAATACCGTTCAAAATCATATTCTCGGTCAAAATCGTAGTTTTTGCCTAGATTTTCATGAAGAGCCTCAACCCTTCCTTCATTTTGATGAGACGGTCTCTGTAATGAAGCATGAATTCCAGATACACCGGACGAATTCTCAAAACCTTTAGCCTGTTTTGCGGCAGCACAAGATTGTTTTCGGTTTTTAAGAACTTTCTTTAAGCCTAGCAAAACGATAGAGATGGTAAATAGGCCATAAAAACAATAATTTACATAATCCCAATACAGGAAATTAGCCATTGTGTACCTCATATTTATAGTTGTTGAACACATTAAAGCCTATCATCCTTGTGTAGCCCACAGCCCTTTCTCATTTGATTAGATTATAAACTATTTAACCTCACCTCCAACCCCCTATTTTCATCACACCCGAATGGAACCTCAACTCTAATGGGGGCTTTACAGGCCATAGTCCATAGTGTATCCGTGGGATACACAGTTGTTATCGCTGACCGGTTATGAAAAACAGTCATTGTTTATGCGCTGCACAGGTCCGGAAAGTTACTTTTTCCTCGGCCATCGACACAGCACCCCGGCAATTCTGCCCGGTAAATTCAGGGAGCTGACGTTTTCTTCTCCCGGCCGGATAAGCAGACCGTCTTCGTCGTGTGTTACCGGGAGTCACGACGTCAGGAACAGACAGACCAGTGAGGTTTATGTGAATGAATCAGCAATAAAAACCGAAAATGTGTTCCTCTTCTGGAGAGCCATTGAAGCATTAACCCCTCAGGATATTGATAAGGAAAATGCCCGGGATAAACTCAACCCGGTTTACAAAGTAGGCGCAGGAACCATGCTTCCCTGGGATGACCCGGATCATACCCGTAAGGATGTTGCTCCTGGCAAAGTGTGGCGCTACTCCGCTCAGGCGGGGGTTTATCATCTAAGTGTGATTACCAAAATGCTGGAGGATAAAATCGGTGCCCATGAAGCGGTACCTGAAGAACGCAAATCAGGGAAATGCAGGCTTTTTGATATTGGTTTCAATGAAGAAGGCATCCCCCAGCCAGCCACATTCATGTTATCCCTGTCTGCATGGTCGGCGGCTCAGATACTCAGGCATGATCGCGGCGTTTATGCTCTTCATGCTCCCCTTTGCTCCGATGTGTCAGACCTGCCCGCACCAAACGACAGCCTCCCGCTGGTGGATAGCGGTTTTTACGATTTTGATAATCTGACCCTTCATCTCATGCAGTGGGTGGACATTGAGGCTTATCGATTACAGGAGGAGGGACAGAAGGCCGATACAGGATGGTTGAAGACGCTTGAGAAACTGGTCATCGCAAAACTGTATTTTCCGGAAGAAGCCATGGATACGTCAATCGTCAGTGTGGTTAAGTGTTCCCTGACCAGGAAGGCAAAAGTCATCCAGGAAGACAGTGCAAAGAAAGACAGTAAAAAGAAAGAAGCGGTGCCCGATGACCTCATTAACAGTTTTTTCATTCAGGAACTGCGAAAGCTCGACGCGGAGTGGAGGCAAGGAGGGGGGGGGGCCGGTTTTAAAGACTTTATCATGGCGATAACCCGGGATAACCAACAGCGCCTCGATATACGCACTGAAGAAGGCCTGGATTTCGCCTTTGAAAAACTGTTGCCCACACAGCCACCAGTTGGCTCCTGGCCTTCAAAGTACCCGCTGGCATTCAGCCAGCAGCTGGCCGTCAATGAAACCTGGACCAGAAATCACACTGAACCGGGTATTTTTGCTGTTAATGGTCCTCCGGGAACGGGGAAGACAACACTCCTGCGTGATGTGGTGGCCGCAGTCGTCACCGATCGGGCGAGTAAACTGGTTAAACTCGGAGACTCTGCATTTAGAGCCAAAGACAGCCACAAATACGATGACAGGCTGATACCCTATTATTCGCTTCACCCGTCCCTGGCGGGGAGTGCCATCGTGATTGCATCGTCCAATAACGGAGCCGTTGAGAATATCTCACTTGAGCTCCCCGGGATGGAAGCGGTACCGGAGAATGTGTCAGATCGCAGCGATTACTTTGCCGGGCTGGCTACCGTAATACTTAACAGGCCAGCCTGGGGGCTTCTGGCGGCAAGACTGGGCAATAAAAGTAACAGAGAGCAGTTCGTTAACACACTGTGGTGGGGAAATCTGCAGAAGAGTGAAAAAGGCGATGAAGCACCTCCTGAGAAGTTTTCACCCGAACGTGGAGAGGGGCTGAAATACCATCTGAATTTACTGCGACCGCCCCGGAAAGTCAGAGAGCCTACACTGACCTGGACTGAGGCTGTCTCACGTTTTGAACAGGCACAGGCGGTGGAGGAAGCCGAGCGTCAGCAACTGGTCGTCAGTTCAGGGCTAACGCATAAAATTGAGTGGCTCGAAGAACAACGAAGAGTGTGGGAAGAAAGGAAGCAAACCGCAACGCTTCAGATTGAGGAATGTCGGAACGCGCTACAGACGCTCTCTGACAGACTCGCCGCGATGGAAATGACCCTGACCCTGTCCAGTGGAGAACGGGACGAACTCGATCAGCGCATCCACCACCATGAAAAAAATAAACCCGGCCTTCTGGCTAATCTCTTTTCGCTGGGGAAGATATCGAAGACATGGTGGGATCGTTATCAACGGCTGACAGACGAATCAGATGCTTTGCGGGCGACGTTGACTCAGCAACGGAAGGAACTGCAGCAGGCGCAATCAGAAAAAAATAATGCGGACAATGATCTCAGGAGCCTGGAGCGTGAGCTCACTCAGGTGATCAGCAACGGTCAGGCGGTCTGTAAAGAGCAGGAACAGAATAATACATTGCTGAAGCAGGCTATATCCGATCTAGGAGCCTACTGGCCGGAGCGGGATGCAACAGAACAACAAAGGGAGTTGTCAGCACCATGGCTTCATGAGCGCTGGAGAAAGGCGAGGGAAGACGTGTTTATCGCAGCATTAGACGTTCACCGGGCATTTATTGAAAATAACCCCGTAAAAATGGCCGCCAATATAGGGCTTGCAATGGACTGGTTAAAAGGGCGAAAACTGACCGAAAAACAGGCGGCTCTGGCCCTCGACTCCTTATCTCTGGTCGTCCCGGTTATATCAAGCACCTTTGCATCCATGCCCCGGATGTTCAGGGATGCAGGTCAGGAAGCGATAGGCTGGTTGCTGATTGATGAAGCAGGACAGGCACAACCTCAGCATGCGATTGGGGCTATCTGGAGAGCAAAACGAACGGTTCTGGTAGGTGACCCAAAACAACTGGAACCGGTCAGCAGTATTCCGTCCACTGTAGAGGGGGCGCTGGCAAAACACTATAAGATCCCTTCCTGCTGGTGGCCCGGAAAAGTCTCAGCACAGATACTGGCAGATCAGACGATGGATGTTGGCACCTATCTGCCCGACCCGGAGTCTGAACAGATTTGGGTGGGCTGTCCATTACGGGTTCACCGGCGCTGTGATGAACCAATGTTCAGTATCAGTAACCATATTGCCTATGACGGGCTCATGGTCCACGGGAAAAAGCCGGGCCTGGCGGATTTTCCTGAAAGCGGATGGCTGGATGTGAAAGGGAGAACATGCGAAGGAAACTGGGTAGCGGAGGAAGGGGTGGCGGTGGAAAAGTTACTTTTGGCGTTGCGTCACCAGCATTCACTCACACCTGACGACGTGTTTCTGATCTCGCCATTCCGGGATTGCGCTAAGCAGCTTAGTCGGATCGCAAAGAGACTGGGATTCAGGATGGACAGAACGGGCACTGTACATAAAACACAGGGTAAGGAAGCTGCAGTGGTTATCCTCGTGCTGGGAGGCAACATAAAAAGCCAGGGGGCGAAAGCCTGGGCGGCGGAAAAACCCAATCTTCTGAACGTCGCTGTAAGCAGGGCGAAACAACGCATTTACGTCATCGGCGAGCGTGCATTATGGGAGAAGCAACCTTACTTTTCCACGCTGTCCCGGGCACTGGGAAGGCTGGAGGAGCCGGTGAGCAACAGCAACCCGCGCTCGATGTCATATATGGAAGAGTACTTAACAACTGAATGGCGTTGAAAAGCGCCTGATCTGCCAGTTATCTTACGCGGTATAAGGTTCACCACAAGGTGGACCTTACTTATTTATCAAACATGCTCCCGAAGCCTGACAGGCAAAGCGGGACGCTTCAAAAGTCACTTTTCTTTGACCGCGGCATTTTGATCATTATGCATGCACAGTCCGTGGCTACGTTAAATACTTCCTGAAGAAGACTCGAAAACTAACAGGAGTAATTGAATAAAACGCACCTCGTAGATACAGAAACTACCAGTACCGGAGTGGTTAAAGTCACTTTTGCTTATCGTATTGCCCGGACTGCTGATGAAGGTTGTTAGCGAGCTTACCCGTTATCTCTGGAGGATTCGGCTTTACGCGATCAAGACCGGTCCATGCATTGAGCTGCGTCATTTTGCCGTTACGCTGCAGACGTCGGTTATATCGTTCCATAAATTTGAAAATATAATTAGCTCTGACGCGAGGCGTTTTACTGTTGTAGTCCGCAATACCTTCAAACACGTTACCCTTACGGTCTATAATTTTCCGGTGTAGCCACCATGTCCCTACCCAGAAAGAAGCACATGCATCGTAAGCGAGCTCACGCCAGGTGATTGCAGGGAAGTGAGATTTCACCTCAGCCAGATTTGATGAGTTAATCTGCATTGGGCCAATATCCCATGTTCCATTGGTGTTAAGGACGAAAGAACCAATCTTACCTCCTTCATTATCAAAAAGAGTAAAGACAAGGTCACGGTCAATCCCGAAGAATCGCGCGGCGTCAGTTAAACATTCGTTTTTTACCGTCTCGGGTACATTTTGGGGCATTGGTCGATCCGGGGGGGGATTGAATGCTGCATTTGCGTTGACTGTTAAAGTTGCGAACAGCGCCGCTCCAAAAAATAATCTAGTCATTAACCCGCTCCTCAAAAGTAACTTTTACAGGTTACACGACAACAAAAAAATTTTTTTTCCATACCGGTGGGAAAATGCGTCCTGGTCGGAAAAATATTTTGTTTCGTTTGATACAGTAATTTAGGAGGTAGGACATGATTAAACCCATTGCAGTTGCTCTGTTATTGTTAACCACATCGGCCTATGCTGATGTTGATTTACCTGCGGAATTAAAGGAAAAAATTGAAGCCGTTGGTATCAATCCTGTCTCTGCAGAGAAATCTCCGGTTAACGGTATTTACTCGGTCTTCTCAAAAGAGGGGACCAGTTACGTAACGTCTGACGGTGAATACATCTTCACAGGAAATTTATTCAAGGTGAAAGGTAAAGAAGTGGAAAACACCACGGACGAGTTTATCAGCAAAGGGATGCGATCCTATATTGAGAAGCTGGATACCATCACCTACAAAGCACCGGAAGAGAAATATATCATCGGAGTCTTTACTGATATCACCTGTGGCTTTTGCCAGAAACTACATAGCGATCTGCAATCCTATCTGGATAAAGGCATCACAATTAAATTCATCGCATACCCTCGTGCCGGGATGAACTCCATGATTGCCCGAAATATGGCATCGGTGTGGTGTGCAGATGACAAGCCTGCAGCTTTGACCAGAGCAATGAAAGGGAATGGCTTACCTGATAAGCAACCGACAAAGGCCTGCATGGACTCTATTCAGAACCAGTTTAATGCAGGGAACATGTTCAAACTCTCAGGCACACCTAGCGGTTTAAGCCTGAAGGGTGAGCCGATGGTATTTGCGGGGTTACGTGACCCTGACCAGATGCTGAACAGCCTGAATACGGCCAATCAGAAAAAATAACTCTCCGGGAGAAACAATGAAGAAATTAATGGCAGTGGCTGCGATAGTGGTTGTTTCGTTTGCCGCTCAATCCAATGTTTGCGGGCCCGTTGCGTGCAAAGTTACTTTCGTCGATGTCGACGGAACGCAAAAGCCGATCATGCTTCTCGATGACAAAGTTTCAACGCGGAAGAGCTCAATGAACCGTGTATTTGATGATGTGTACTCGCACGGCCGGAAGGTCCAGACTGACCTGAAATCAACCACTCCAGCTGCCGGGCATCCTGATAAATCATCACCCGTGCAATTGAGCAGGGAATTAAGTCCTGTGGTCATCTACAGCGCATAAAACGGAGTCTCTCATGGGATTAATCAGAACAGTGGTTTATGTGGGTATCATTGGTGGCATTTTTGCCTATACACAAACAAAAGATAGCCTTGAAAATATTTCGTTTCCGGATGCGGAGTTTCCTTCTTCAATCACCAGGAATAACTTTATGCAATCATCATGGTTGAACGAGCATTACGCTTCACTGAAGAATGGCGGAATTGCTGACGGTATATCCGGTGTTCTGGATGATGCTCAGGATATCAGGGGGGCTGTCAATAATGTTGTCATGACTGCCGGTAATGTCGATATCCAGAAGGCTATTCAGGATGCAGTGGATGAACTAGACAGCAATAGCCGTAAATCCAGTAAATAAATTGTCTGTCGGATGCATCAGGTGCATCGCGTAAATATTAAATAACGCCCAGAGATAAATCATGGAAAATAAACAAAGCTCTAAAAAACGTACTTTGATTAATATTGCCCTAGTGGTTGGTGGCTTTGTAGCCGGTTCGGTGATCTGGGGACCTGGCAGTAACCTGATGAAATCGAATGATCGTACTAATGAGTCAGTCAACAAACAACTCATCGAACAGGTTAATAGTCTCAATACTTTAAAACTTACAGAGCATCAGGCGAATCAGCCAGCCGGTTTAGTCCTGACAGAACAGGACAAAGAGCTGATTGGAAAGACAGCGGCTCAATATTTGATCGACCATCCTGAAAACCTGGTAGAAGCAGGTAAACGCCTGGAGTCTAACCGCGATGGTGAGAAAATGTCTAATGTAGTGAATACTAAAGACGTTCTCCTGGAATCGACCTACACGCCAAACTACGGTCCTGAGAGTGCGGATGTAGCCGTGATCGAATTCTTCGATTACATGTGCCATTTCTGCCAGCAATCCAGCCCGGTTCTTGAGAAAGCCATTAGCGCGAACAAAAATGTGCGCACGTTCTTTAAAGATTTCACTATCTTCGCAGACCGTACTCCGATATCAGGTATGGGCGCGAAAATTGGTCTTTATATTTACAGGACATACGGTCAGGATAAATATTATGAGTTTCATAATAAATTAATGAACGAGACCGGAATAGCTCTTAAGGCCAGAAAGGATTACTCACCGCAAAATCTGGCAACGCTGGTTCATGGGCTGGGGTATAAAGATATTCTTGACGAACACGGAAACTTCCTTCTGGGTGCAGATTTACGTGACCAGCTCCAGAATGTGCTTGATGCGAATATGATGCTGGCTGATAAGCTCAATTATAGTGGTACTCCGGTATTCATAGTCATGAACATTAAGAATCCGCAAAACAAAACGACCACAGTAATGCCTGGTGCTCCCGAACTTTACAGGCTTCAAAAAGCCATAGACCTTGCAGCCGGTAATTAAATTGTAAGGGTTCTGTTTTTGTTATTTTATACATGGCAATAATTTACAGGGTGGTTTTTATGTTCGAACAAAATAATATTTTCTACAGCATGATGCTTTTGATTATTTTTTTATCGTACATGCTTTATAAAAGCATTAAGTCAAAAAATAGATTACATTACCGGTATGACGAAGTCTATAAGGCTTTTCATCTGGCGGACTCTGAGTACAACGGCGGCATGAAAGACGCTTACAGAAACTTATCTTTAAGCAATGCGCATTTGAAGTTTTTGGCAGATTACTTCAACCGGGAGACGGTTAAGTTTGATGACAGAAGCATAATCTGTGAAAGAGAAGATGATGTTCAGTATGTTTTTTCACTTATGTCAGAAAGCCATTTTTGGTTGAACAAAGCCATGAAAGACATAGATAGAGTAGTTAATAATACAGATGTAATCAAAGATATTAAATTATCAGTGCCGCCGTTTTCTTCATTGGGTGGGCTGAAATTAATAGCGAATGAATTTAATCTTGAAAGTAAAGAGTTTGAAGGGTTTTCCACTCTTAAAGTCAAGTATGAAGAGCAGAAGGGGGAGAGATGACAGGGGCTTTGTTTTCACTTTCTGCTGGTGGGGTGGCGTTTGCCGCCTTTGTGATTATTCTCATTCTCAGTGCTATGCTATACGACAGTTTAACTAGAAGTCGTGTTAAAAATACACAATCATATGAATTTACAGCTTCGCCTGAAGTAGCAACTGCCACTAATCCAGACGGAGCTGTTCTGCTCTATCTTGATTTTGACGGCGTCCTGCATCGAAGGATGAATGAGTCCTTTGAAAGAATGCCCCTGCTTGAAGAAATTTTAACTCAATGTCCAGAAATCCTCATCGTGGTCTCCAGCAGCTGGAGGGAAACGATGTCTTTAGAGGGGCTAAAGCATCTTTTCCCAGTATCATACCGGAACAGAATCATTGGCGTTACACCTTCACTTCAGGATGTACCGGATATTGAATATATCCGGTACAGGGAATGTCTTTCAAATTCCCAACATCTGGGTATCAGTAATTTTATTATTATTGATGATGAGTCGCACCGTTTTCCACCTGGGTGTGAAAATCTGGTGTCAACAAAATACAGAGAGGGGATGACTGACGAAACAGTATCCGCAGTCATCATGAAGTATCGTCAGTATTTCGCCTGAAGGCATGCGTTTCATATTCTGAATGCGATGAAATAAACGCCGATTATGAAACGCATAAAGTTACACCAGGGGTAAGGAGCTGGCATCAACGGATTACCGGGAAGGTTTAACAGAAAAAACAGCAACACATATTGTCCAGCGATCCCCGTCCCCCCTAGAATAAACACTCTATTAGAGTCACCTGCTGATAAGGATGAACATACATGCCTGAAGAGTCTGCCATGAGAAGAGGAGGGGCAATATGTCGCTGATTACCATTGTCCTTGTATTCATGATAGCGATAGTTGTTACTGTGTTTATATCTCATTTGTTGCCCGTAAAAATTCCATTACCTTTGATCCAGATAGCTGCGGGGGCTGGTCTCGCTGCCGGAGGCTTCCAGGTTGATTTCGATCCGCATATCTTCCTTCTATTGTTCATTCCCCCTCTGTTGTTTCTGGATGGCTGGCGAATACCAAAGGATGCGTTTTTCAGTGATCTGAAACCCATCCTGTCCCTGGCGATTGGACTCGTTCTGGTCACCATTATTGGCATTGGCTGGTTTATTCACTGGCTTATCCCGGCGGTTACGGTGGCCGCCGGATTTGCGCTCGCTGCGATTCTGTCACCCACTGACCCTGTGGCCGTCTCTGCCATGACTGCAAACTCTCCGCTGCCCTCACGAATGGCGCATATCCTCGAAGGCGAATCCCTTCTAAACGATGCATCCGGCCTTGTGGCATTTAATTTTGCGATTGCTGCAGTGCTCACCGGTACCTTCTCCCCGGGAGAGGCGGTGACCAAATTCTTCCTGATGGCCTTCGGTGGCATTCTGAGCGGTCTTGTGGTCGTCTGGGTAACCGGTAAGTGCAATAATTTTCTGGTGAAACGGACACGCGAAGAACCGGCCATTCAGATACTGATTAGCCTTCTTATCCCGTTTGCGGCGTATATTCTCGCTGAGGCATTCCATGTCTCGGGGATCCTGGCTGCCGTAGCCGCAGGCATCGCTATGCACTATGAGCAGCTGTCGGGGCCTCGTTTACCGGCCACACGCATGAAAAGCAGTGCCGTGTGGAATATGCTTCAGACCACGCTAAACGGGATGATTTTCCTGATGCTGGGCGAGCAGTTGCCACGTATGTTACTGACTCTGCCAGATGTGGCACAACAGGCAGGTGCTTCCTCCCCGTGGTACTTACTGCTATATGCTGTGGTTATCACACTAGCCCTTGGCGTGATGCGTTTCATCTGGGTATGGCTGTCCATAACCCTGACGGTATTTCGTCAGAAACGACGGGGTAAGGTCACGACTGCGCGCCCCCGGTTCACTGCGATGGCCGTGATGGCTCTCGCGGGTGTGAAGGGTTCAGTCACTCTGGCGGGGATACTGACGCTTCCGGCCGTACTGGATGACGGGTCACCGTTCCCGGGCAGAGAGTTGCTTATCTTTCTCTCAATGGCGGTGATCCTGTTATCACTTATTGTGGCAGCTGTAGGACTTCCCTTCATGACACGCTATCTCGGAGAGGATTTGCCTCATGACGCCGGTAGCGGCAATATCGGTGCAGCATTGACTGAAGCGGCCATCAACCGACTGAGCGATTTGCTTAGCCAGCCTGTCGATGATCCCGATGAGCAGGCATTACGAGCTGATGCCGGAAATATGCTCCTTGAGACATACCAGCGGCGGCTTCACTACAACTACAGCGATGAACAAACCGACGTCGGACTGGAGTTGATGAAACGCACCAGGCTTGAGAAGTTTATGCAACGTGAGGCTATTATCGCGCAACGTAATGAGCTTTTCCGTATGCGAAAGGCCCGTACCATCAGCGATACCGCCTTCCATCAGACGCTCAGGGCGATCGACCTCAAAGAAGAGAGTCTTCATTAACAGGTGTCCGTATCAGTCCTCTCTGTTCAGCGATGAGTGGGGAGGCTGAAGGCTTTGTTAATTCAACACTCATTATCAGTTATTGTGCCTAGGGAATTATGCATGTCTGAAAATATTGTTTTATACCACTGTAACCATTGTTCGGGATCCGGGACATGCAGCAATGGAGCCAACGGGAATTCATGTGTGGTATGCGTAAAAAGAAGGCAAGGTATGGGAGAGATACCACGTTACTGGGGCTTCCAGCGAAAAAGGTATCTTGAATCATTCACCGGGCTGGCATGCTGTTGTTGTGGGGGGATCGGTAAGGCTGAAATCATGACCGCAAGAATAAATGGACGAATAACTTCGGTATTAGGGATCATAATGCCATTCTTTCTAATACTCCTAACATTTTTGTCATCGGCCTCTGGAAATACAAGGCTGTTTGATGTTTTTTCAACACTGGCTTGTTCCGTCACCGGCACAGTTATTGGATATTACTTCTCATCGAGTAAAAACAGTTCGTAATGGTGTTAATGGGTCGGGTGGTTTAGAGACTGGGAGGTACGGAGAAAAGTTACTTTCAATGCTTGTTTCCGAGTGAAGAAGTATGGGGGATTAAAGCGCTTTCCTGCGCCGGGGCTTCAGTCCGGGTTCTGACAGTTGCAGGACAATGGCCTAGTTTCGCAGGCCGGTTAGTCACTCGAATGCCCCGTAAGATAAAAATTTTTAAGCGAGTGAAGCAGGAGAATGTTTTATCCCGGGGCTGAGACAGTTTGTTAGCCCGCCTTGCTGATAAGTACAAATATTTAATTTCACAGAAGAGTTTTCCTGATACGAACTTCCTGGATGAAAAGGGTAATGGAAGCCACTATGATAATGGAAAAAAATACGATTTTAGGAATATCATAATTGAACACGGTGGTGAACTTATCATTGTTATATAGATGGTTGTTCCTGTAAGAGAACGTTTCGTAGATATTACCCCAAATTTCGAGGGCAGATCCGACAGATAAAACAATAAATAAAAATGAGCAGTTAACTCTTATGCTTTTTCGTTTCCTTCTTCTGTTGAAAAATAAGGCAGTAATAATTACCGGTAGAGCAAAGGCGATTAAGTCCTTGAAGCTGAAAGTTGCTAAAATTTCCATATCTGAAATCCTTTAATGTACTCCTGGAAAAGTAGGGCGGTTTTCGATCGTCACATCACAAAAACAGACCACGAAAACGCAAAGTTCAGAGTGCTCGATAGGAGTACTACTGCTACCCATATACCGTTATACCTCTTTACGGCATATCGTCAACCCGCGTACTTTTGGGAGATGGGTTAAGGTCTGGTTTCGTCAGTGCTCGAATACTGAATGATATGAGTTTTAAGTGGACTTATCATGATTGCGAGCTAAAAGGCAGGATCATGATTGCTTTGAGTGAAGCCGTGAATTTCCGCTTCTGGCACAGAGCGGACAAGGTAACAGACCTATAGGTCCACTGTGAGCGAAGAGCAGAAGTCCGTAGTTGAATCATCATGAATCTTGCAAACAACGCCCTGTGTCAAGCAACTGGGAACAGATCAACCATGGCCTGGTTAAAGTGGATCGGTAGTATGCAAATTTATTTAGGTAGAAGTAATAAAAAACTCAATAGAATTCTATAATGTCTGTTGTCTAAGGGCGGTTCCTTGAACCGCCTGTGATTTGGCTACAGTAGACTTATTGAGAATTTGCAGAACACCATGGCGAAGGTCGTCGGTGGCAGCTACGGGGAAAGGGGATCGTCTTGTTCGTAAATATTGACTTCGACAATAAATCGGCAGTTGCCAGTATTTCGTTAGAAGGTTGGGCTCAGCCGCTTGTCGAATTCCTCGCACGGTATTTTACCATCCATAAAGACATGCTTCATCTGGACTACTCCCACCTATCAACTGAGAACTCTAGTGTTAGGGTTACGAATTGGCTATATGGTTCGCAAACTGAGCGTGAGCACTTTATTAAAGAATTCGAGAACGCGGCACAGCATGGGCAGATAGCGCTGACCTTAAAAATTCTCGGACACGGACCCACGGGGATCGAGAAGTCGCGCTCTATCTTGGACCAAACTTCTTACCGGTGCGCCCAGGAGACCTTCAGTGATTGCATACTAAATGGCGATCCCTCGGCGTTACGCGAAACCATTGTAGCGAAAATCGAGCCGCGTGCTATTTGGGTTGAATGGTTGCTCGAAAACCGTTCATGTTCTCGGAATAAATATTTGGCCGATCATCAGATCATGAAGGCGTTGGTTGTCAATACTTCCGAGGAAGATTGCATCTATGTTCTTCAACTTGTCGCCCCTACTCACGGAGGGAATAATTGGGCTTTCGATCAACTGATCCAGCAGCATTGGCAGTGTGTATGCGACTACCTGGAAAAAAATATCGACAGGTCGTCGGACTATTCAAGCAACAGAAGGCCTGAGTTCGTCTTAACTCTATTTGAGAATTCGTCGAAGGTGCAGACGTCCCGGTGGGTCTGTGAACAGGTTTTTGAACGAGCCGCTCCGGCAGTCTTTCCTGAGCTAATCGAACATTGCTGTGCGATCTTGCCGGAGGATGTACGTAATTTGTTCCTGCGCTGGAACATCCATTCGAAGGAAGAGAAGTATGACTGTATCAAGGGGTGCGTTGCCAAAGCCTTCTCGAGGCTTGCTACATTGTACGTGGACACCATACCCTCGGACCTCGCGCTTGCTGCGGCCTGGCACAAGTTTGGAGACCCAGCGCGATCTAGCCAGCAATGCGTCGCTGCCAGCCTCAAAGAATTGCCATCTCGGTCGTGGGACCGAGAATCGCTGTGGACACAACTAGGCCCGGCCGCCCGCGAGGCCTGGCGACAGGATCTGTTCGAACAGGTGAATGAGGATCCTGAATTAGCCCAGGGGCTCCTCAATTTTGCTTGCCTTTGGCTCGAGCAGACGGCATTCGCCGAAGTTGAGCCAGTGCTTTTGCGATTGATGGATGACGAGGAACATCTGGCGTTTGCGAATCGGCTTGTCAGCACTGATGTAAGGCAACTGCAACTGAGGTGCAAGGGACTACTGCGGTCCAAGCAGGGTGCACTGGACCTAGAGGGGCCGGTAGGACGAGGCGAGGGAGCCTCTGAGTTGCCTAGCGTAGGAGCCCAAACTTGGCTGAGCGATCCTTCTGTGGAGCAAGTCATCTATAGGGCGCTTAGCAAGATTGAGGAAGAATTTTGTCGCGAATATTCGGAGACCTGGGGAGAGGACGAGGAGGCCCATACGGCGCGCCTCCTGACTCTGACGATGGAGGCGATCGACAATGTGAGCGACCAGTTGCGCCATCTCTCGAATACGACGGGGGGGAGGTTTCCGAGCTTAACAGTGAAGGTGCGTCAACCCAGCAAGCGGGAGGAAGGGGCGAATACACCAGCCGGTGCTCCGCTGGGGGCAGACGTGCTGTTCCTGAGCCGTATCGTGGAAAAGGGGGAAACAGTTATTCAGCGTGCGACCCTTATGCAGGTGAAAAAGCGCAGAGGCACTGATTCGGGGCGGGGGTTCAGTTCGAGGGTAGGCATCAACCTGAAGCAGTGCGAGGACATACTCAAGCAGTCAGAACACGCCTACTATCTGTTCGCGACTCCGGCCTCGCCTCGCCCGGTTCTCTGGGTTGCCCCAGCGCGGCTCGTTAGGAATTTGACCCAGTTGCACACGAGCAAAACCTCTGTTTCGGCGTTGCAGGTGCGGGACGCCAGCTGCTCCTACGCGGATTTTTTTCTGCACGAGCTTGTTGGCCTGTGGGCTGGCGACGAGCATGAGGACATCATCGCCGTCGCCAATGGCAATCCTCGGCTTGGGCGAACACCTCGCCACATTGTTGATATCGAGGTTCGCCGCCAATCTGATCAATCATAGTGTGTCTGGCATGATCCCCATCTCATGGATTAGCATGCCAGCATGCTTTATGTTCAGAGTCGTCATATTCGAATTAAGGTCTTTCATCATCCGGATTCCACCGTATCGCACATACTCCCTTAATTTGCCGTTGTAGGAAGCGCTGGAAGCGATTTTAAGCTGTTCTCTTGGACAGGTGAGATAAGCCATTCCTTTAATAAGATCGTCCTCTACAGCGTTCAGATAGACGGGAGAGGCGGCGATGACAAAGCTATCATGCCGGTACAAACTTAACAGCTCCGCAAGAGAAGTTACTTTTCCCGGCAAAACAGGGTCGGAGGTCAGCATTCCCCAGATGATGGCGCTCTTTTTTCCAAGCTGAGAAAACGTCGCTTCATAAGGGATTGCAGGGTCAGAACTGTGCCGCAGGCCCAGACCTGCAGAAATAACCCAGAGGCTGATACGAGAATGTGAGGCTGCAATCGACTTAGCCGTATTCCAGTGAGTGCCATGGTATATGTTTTGGGTTTCAGTAATTTCATCTTTACCCGAAGTGTATCTGGACTGCACAAGACATTTCCATTGCTGGTACGCATTCCATATATCCGGAATATTGTAGGGAAATACCGTATCCAGAACCGGGCCGGTTTTACTTTTCGCACACGTAGTAATGAGATGTATTTTCGACATATTTATCAAGGAATCTTTACACAGGTTTATTCACTTAAATTTACTGAATGTGCCAGAGCGGTAAGTTCAGTATGGTTAATTTATCCGTAAAAACCATCACTCATAAAGTTCAATAAATTAAAGTTAAGCTCTGCTGGTGGGCAAAGGGTACCAGAAGCGTATTTCATAGCATTAACCCTGAAGCAAGACTTACAAAGTGAGAGGGTAGTGTCTGAAATAGTATCTGTATGTATATACAGTTCGCATTTAACATAACAATGATTATGCGCACTAAGTTATTGATTATTAAGGGGATTATTTTTGTGGGTGTTCAAGTTCCACGAACTGACAATCTGCCTTTGGTGCTTCACTGAACGTCATTCGTCTTTATCAGGAATTTGGGCATCTTCTAAAAACATGTTTGTACGGTAATCGTCTTTCCAGCCTAACCAAACAGAAACTTCACCACCAGAAGGAACAACTTTACGATTTCCTGTCAGATTATCAGCCTTGTCTAAGCATATAGACTGCATTTCAACGAGAACATCTGCTTCTGCGACTTCCGTGCCTCCTATTGTTTCATAGCCGGAAATCAGAACTATTGCCTCAGGGTCTCTTTCATTCAGCATGGCGATTAACTCTTTCACTTTCATTTTAAGACTCCACTAACTTATTGATGTGTCGAGATCTTGAGTCGGCCAGAAAACATCCTTATTGATAGCCCTGTAGTCTGCATGTTCTGTAGTAAATGCTATGACAACCGTGGTTACGGATAGTTCTGCAAGTAAAAACGAATTGCGCTGTATGATATGACGACCAGTGCTGCAAGATGCAAGCAGAAGAACGTAATACTCTTGTTTTTGAGCCATTGGGTGACCTCAGGATGGTCATCATTAGCGAGTCCTTTCTTATGGGCTGTCTGTATTTTAATGGCGACATAATAGGTTGCAAGATGCCTTAGTGTTAACCAAAGCAAGAAAACCAGGAAAACAACCAAACAGATAGTTATTAACCCTTTGTACTCTATAAAAGGATCGATATATGGAACTATCATATCATTTTTCATTTAACGGGTTCTCGTTCTCAGGCGAATTGGTATTCAGCCAGTTATTCATTCAACCTTAGTGCGTCTGTGCTTTCTGACTGAAGAAGATAACATGCTCATCATTTCGTATCAGCATTTAACTGCAGAACGGAAAACCCTTCGGTTGCAGGTTGAGACTCGTAACTAAGCCTACACTGCTCTAGCAAGGGATATATACCGTCAGTACATCCGGACAAGCGTATGCTAAGGGGCTGGATGAGCATTCCAGATTGAGTAAAAAAATCTTTAAGCGTTGATTTCTGCGTATAGATAGAAGGTTTCCCGGGGCCAGATGTCCAGCCATTCTGCCAGTCTGTATCCGAGAGCAGATAATCCTGCCATCCCATAGTTCGAAGTGTGTCTATCATGCAGGTGAACCTGAATAAGGTACTCTGTTTGGTTAACTCACCTGAACTCGCCAGCCATAAATATTCAACCTTATTATACAGGCGTGCAGACGGGCCCTTATGCTTACCCTGTTCCTGTAACCAGATAATATCCTGTGCTAATGATCTGGGAAACAGTTTACGTTTCTGTGCAGTAGACAACCATTGCATAATAAACATATGGGTTTGTAGCGAAGACTGTATCTTTCCGTCCCTGCGAGCAAGCGCAACAGCGATAAGGATACACCATGAAAAGTGAGCCAGTTCTGTATCTGGGCGTTTGGTAGGTAGAACAGTCAAAGAAATCTCCGTGCTAGTGCAGCTACTGGGGAAAGAAGAATACCACAAGAGAGGTCACTGGCGTACTTCAGTCGTTAATACCAGATCATCCAGTACAGCGGTGAAGGAAGAGATGTAATGGGTCAGAAGTTCGTACTACGGTCTTTGAGGTACTTTGACAAGCGCAGTGGGTTGAAAACATCAAGACGTGTTAAACAGCTATTGAGTAAAAGAAAAAAGCCACCTTAGAATGGTGGCTTCATATCGATTCGAAATTTACTTTTCGATTAGGAAATCTTCAAGTGATTTGCCTGTATTGAGCTGGGCCTGAATTGGACCCGGTGTACGTCCCTGGCCTGTCCAGGTTTTCTCCACACCGGTATCGTCGGTGTACACATATTTCGCAGGACGAGATTTACGCTGCTTCCGTTCTTTTACGATACCGGTTGTAGACATTAGTTCACTCGGATCAATACCATCAGCAATCAGCATTTCACGATATTGACTGAGTTTTTCTAAATGCACCCGGTTTGCTTCTTCATTTGCTTTTTCTTCTTCACGACGCTCACTAACGATTACCGTTAATTTTTCAAGAATATCTTCGAGCGCCTCTAAAGCCACTTCCCGTGTCTGAGCGCGAAGTGTACGAATATTGTTTAGAACCTGTAGTGTCTCGCTCATTTTGACCTCGTATTTTGATTGTTTGTGTCTCTTCGGTGCTGGACATACAATATATTAAGTACACATAATTCGGCAAGCTTTCTTTATAAAGTATTATGTATGCGCACATTAAATGGACTGATTCCTAGAACGATTTATTTGTAAGTCGATATTTTTAATGACAGAGTGAGATTCATTAATGGTTGGGTTAAGGGAATAATTCTGATTATAGAATTTTGTACTGGCTAATTCTTAATCACTTTTTTAGGCCATGGTCCGCTATGCGACTGAATAGTCAGGTTTGAGCTTAAATCAATTAACATTTGGATGTACAAACAGGTTGGGTGGTAAACAAGACAACAGCCGAAACCTGAAAAATCGAAATGGAAGAGTGAATATTAAGTTTATGTAAACCAGATTGACGTAAGTATATATAGATGAGCTTTACGGATGAATCAATGAACTAAATAACACGCCTTTATCAATTTTAAGATTAAACACCTGGACTATAGCTGGTTATATGGTACTTTCAAAGACTTTGACGGTACATTCACTTACGATGAAGCTAACCCGGCGTCGGACAAAGTCAGTGTCAAAATTGCAATGGGTAGCGTCAACACTAACCATGCTGAACGTGATAAGCACATTCGTTCAGCCTCTTTCCTGAATGCTACAAAATTCCCGGAAGCCACCTTTGTTTCCAAAGAAGTTAAAAAGAATGGTGAAGGCCTCGATATCACCGGCGACCTTACATTGAATGGTGTAATGCACCCGGTAACGCTGGATGCGAAACTCATTGGAAAAGGCGATGATCCGTGGGGTGGTAAACGCGCAGGTTTTGAAGCAACCGGCAATATCCACCTTAAAGACTTTAATATCACCACCGACCTTGGACCGGCCTCGCAGGACGTTGAGCTTATTATCTCTGTCGAAGGTATTCAGCAGTAGTTTAAAGCTCCGGCACCCAGTGCCGGGGCATTTACTTCACGTCAGGCAGGTTGTTTCTCTGGTATGATGCAAGCACATCATTAAGCCCATCCAGGACCTTTCTATCCATAAACCGCATATGGATGTTTCCGTTTCCATACACAATAAATTTAATATTTAAATCCGTGTCGATATAGTCAACTTTTTGATAATCATTCTTCTCTCGAAGAGCAAAAAGCTTAGGAACGATAACATCCTGCTGGCTGTAGGATAGCCCTTCTATGTACCGGGAAATCCTGTAAAGGTCATTGAGGCTGTTCAGGTCTCGATCCGTTTCGTCAAGGTAGTGTACATCCTTCTTGAACCCGTTTTTTATGACCATATTTTCATTGATAACAAAGCTTCGGGCGTTCTTTTTAAAATCATGGCTCAGATTACCCAGGCATGAAACCAGGCCCTCGCAGAGTATGTCTGCCCGATTATTAACCGTATGAGAGACTTTCTCTCTTGCTGCCTGAATCGTCATAATGGGCGGTTCTGTTATCAATTCGTCAATAAATGATTTCAGTTGAGGTGCATTCCAGTAAATATTTAATGATGTTCGGTCTATGAGTTTCTTCCATGATTCTCTGTCAATCAAAACTCTCGCCCTCTCTATCTGGTTATCTAAATGGGCTGGGTTAAAGCGAACATATGCAATTCTGAGCTGATCAATAAGGGAGATGCCCATCAGTTTTTCCGCTTCGGATATGGCAGTTAATCCATTAATAAAGAGATTCATTGCCATGTCCCGCTCAGACACAACGCTTTCTACAAGATTCGTTTCTTTCAGTTCGTGGGAAGTCATATTGTCCCCTTTTTTTAAAGGATGACATATTAGATCGCTTCGTCAATACCCTGTTTTAAAGGCACATATTCATATAGAGCGAGCGCGGGATTTTGACCATAACATTGCTGTCGTTGAAGAAAAGTAACTTTCTGGCGGGTATCGTTAAGAGAATGATGACTGGGTAGGAGCATTGAAGCAATGATTCAATCAAGAGTGGCTTTGTTATCAAAACCACCCAACTATTTTATCGGCAGGCCAGATTAGATTGAGATGTCAGAAGGCCACATGAAATATTTCTCTCCATTTTTTCTGTAACGATTAAGTTTACTTTCACCGCCAATAGATACCCCTAACGGTGTCAATTCATACTTACCATCATTATCTTTGAGGTATCCCGCTGTGATCAGCTTCGTATACATGTCGGATAACCCCATCTTGTGCTGTTTTGATAAATTTGTGGTGGTTAATTTATTTGCAGGCTCGGCATTAGCTTCATCGTCTTTGCCTGCGCTGTCATCCAAATCAGTGGTTTTATCATCAGTAGATACGTGAGTTTTATCGTCACTTTTTGTGGATGATTTCGAAACATCTTTTTTCTGTTCCTGATTTTTTTTCGAATCAGAGTCAGCGGTTTGCAATGATGCTGGGGATGGAATGTTTTCAGTGCTGATCCGGATTAAACGCTGGGCCTCTGTAATAGAAGCATTGAATGCTTCCCGGTCTTCATCTTTAACAATTAACACCCCCAGTTCATGGTTATTGATTTGGCTAAAATCATACAGATTAAGGCTGCATATCAGGCTCTGGCTTTCATTAGCATAAAATTTAGCGTGAAGGTTCTGGCAGAAACTCAGTCGAACGTAGGGCAAACTGACCAGCCATTCATGGTCTTTTGGGTTGAGTTCAGATTTACCGTAGATGATACGAATATCTACCTTCATACGGTTTTTATCTTCAATAAGCTCCTTAATTCTGGCGCTGAGTTTCAGGTAAGGGCTTATCAGGATAATGCGCTCTTCGGCATTCGCGATGGTTTGCTCTACGTGATAATTCAAACCCGTTGTATTGAGAATCTGGACCATAAAAAACCTCGGTTTTTCTGTAATTTCTGAATGACAGCGACAAAATAAAAGTTACTTTTTAAATGGCCGCCGGTTCGATGCCTTAAAGGATGAAATGTCACTCAGTGCTTAATTATTTGCTTTACGCCACTGGCGTGGCTCTACCGCGTGTGGGTCAGACCATAACCCTTTACCTGCGTTGCGTGCATTTTGCTCAAGAGAACCATACTGAGGAACCGTAAGCCGCCCCTGATAACGATATGCCCATGCCATGCCTTCTGCGACCATAACGGCATTAAGATCCTGGTTATTCAGATAGAGGGTACCCAGCATACGGCCATACACGTCCTGCCCGTGGTCCTCAATAACGACAACCTTGTTTGCTGCCAGCTGTGTCATGGCTTGCTTTGCCTTCTGGCCGAAGGCCTGCTTACTCTCCGGGGCATCAATCCCATAGAGCCGCACTCTGGTATTTGTAGCGCCGTCATAAACCTGGACAGTATCGCCATCAATAACTCGCACAACTTTCCCTGAAATGGTTTCAGCACAGGAAAGCATCGGCACAGATAAAATAAATACAGACAAAGGGACAATGGTAAATCTGGTCATCGGGATATTAATCATTTACTGTCTCTGGGTTATAATCATTCATTGTGAGTTGAACGGGAAAAATTACAATGAATTTGAAAGGTTACTTTCGAAGTATAGGTTACTTTATTAATTACATGCTATTGTGTCAATCCATATGAAAATTAATGCCGAAAGCGAATAAAAAAGTATATCAGCTCAGGAAAAGGGGGGGCTTATGTCTACTGTAAGTGATGTGATTGTATCTTATGGAGTGGACAGTAAAAGGTATTCAAGAGACTTCCAGACCAAAGAGGAATTTAAAAAGAGCTGGTATGCCGTTTTATCTCGTGCGCACGCTTCTGTAGACGCGAAGGTAAGCTGTTCCTGTAAGGGAAAAGGCCCAAAATTACTTGCCGTAAAATATCATACAGCCGGCGATACGTATTTTCTGGCACGGTATCCGAATACAGGTAGCCAGCATTCTCCTGATTGTATTTTCTTCACTCTGGATAAAGATAATTCAGGGTTAAAATGCTACACACAAAGCGTGGTCAAAGACCTTAAAGATGGTGGCTATGGTATCAGGCTCGACGTGGCATTAGCCTCATCTGACTCGCAATCAACGTCGATCGTGCCACCAGATAACAGGAATACCCCCGGTGGGGTCTCGCAAAATAGTATGTCACTGTTAGGTTTACTCCAGTTCCTTTGGGATGACAGCGGCCTGAATCGCTGGTATCCAAAAATGGCCGGGAAACGTAATCCAGCAAAGGTATTCAACCTTCTAACCAGTTCAGCGGAAAAAATAAAAGTGGCCTCACTTCCACTGTCCTCTCATTTACTGGTTGGGGCATATCCATCGACTCCCCAGGTAGCCAGGAATATAAAAATGACAGAAGAGGTTCTGATTAACAAAGAACGTCTCATTTGCGTGAATGCACTGTCAAAATATAATCCTGAAAAGCATTCCAATGAATCAAAACGTCTCCCGCTTAAGTATTTTTCTGGTGTTCCGGTCGTGCTCATGAATACAGAAGACTGGACTCTTCTGGAGAAGAGATTCCCCACTGAAATAGCAAACTGGAGGGCCGGAGGCAACGTCATCTGTATTGCTATAGGGGATTTGGGGCAATTTAAAGGGAAAGATGCGTACTATCTCAAAACCCTCCAGTTAGCCCTGATGACGGTTGATGATAACTGGATCCCGGCTGATTCAAGCTATGAACTGACCATGCTTAATTATCTACATAAACAGGAAAGATCGTTTATCAAACCCCTTCGATATGACGCCTCAAATAATGATGTATTCCCTGATTTTTGCCTGACAGATACAGGGGGCCATGAATTGTTTCCTATTGAGGTGTTTGGTATGGAATCCGCTTCATATCTGGCGCGGAAGGCGATCAAAGAAAGTTACTATAATGAGCGATATGGTAAGAATGGCTGGGCCTCCTGGGTTGCACCGGCTGGCCCCCTTCCCCAACTCCCCACCAAAACCAGAAGTTAACGGCTGAACAGATAAAGGGCTTCGGCCCTTTTGCTCCCCCCTGAATTTCTTCTCAAACCATGACTGATGATTTTTGCTCAGGAAATGTTCACTTTAGGCTTCGTGCGCTACGTAAAATCTGACGCACTCACCCCTTCATTTTTTCTCAGATTTCATGTAGCGCAACCTGGCTGAATTTAGACGAAAAAGTTACTTTTTTGCCCCCATAGTTAGATGCACAAAACCGCCCTCCTTGTTTATACCGTTTTTTAACACTTGGAATAATCGTTATTATTCGAAGTGTTAAATAATTCTCACATCTTAGTCAAACCGATATCCGATCTTCAAAATCCTGCAAATTCGAATTTATCGTTCAGAACAGAGGTTGATGTGTTTTATGGAATGGCTTTTCATTTTTATGGCAGGAAATAAAGAAAGGCAAGTATTTGCATGCTATCAGTTTCTACTCATAACTATTGTTGACGTAACTATATAGCCTTACCGTATAAGTGACACTGTCACGCAATAGTCAGAAAAAAGAACAATAGTTCCGCAGCTCTGTCGCGCTAAACGAAATGGTCAGGTCTTGATAGGAGATCTTCCAACGTCAGAGGTGTCGGCTCAGCCGAGAGGTGTCAAACCGGCAAAGGGGCGACTGCTCCACATTCAACAAACCACCCCTGGTTAGTTGAATCCTTTGCCGGTTTTCAAGAAGAATACCATTTCGCTATCAAGTTGTGTTCAGTCAGGCTCGCCATTTTTAAGTTCAGTTTTCAGGTCCATAGAAAATTTTTGGTTAAATCCACTTTTCCGCTCTGTGTTGAAAAACACCGCGTCCTGCTGTTGCTAAGATGGTTGTCACCTGAACAAACGGATGATTTTATGAAAAATATTGAGGTCAGCTACGGCCCCACTGAGGGAGTATCTATTAGTGGTTTATATCTGCGAGAGACGACAACCACACAAAAATCCGGCACACTTTTAGGCGGTGGACTATCTCAGTCCGGCGTAGTTCTGGGTGGTGGCGGTTACTCTGGTAGCGAAACAAATCAGACGGGACGATCGGCTATTTTTGCGCCTCCTCAGGGCAAAACAGCTGAACCGGATATATCGAGAATGCATGAGCTGTTAATGTACCTGGTTGTGGGATTTATCGCATTGAACATTCTCACTTATGGTGCATATGGAATTTTCAGGCTCACTGGATTTGAGTTGTCAAAGACAGCTGTGGATTTATTTGAAAGTTCGTTTTACTTTTATATGAATATAGGTATTGTTGCTGCATTATATATAATGCTAATAGCTCCAAGGGATTATTCTCCGGTCCTGATGGAAAACAGAAAAAATGAATTGCGAAAGGAAGTTTACCTACGTCTCCGTTATGTTGATTCAGACAATATCGTATTTGATCCTGTAACACTAACGGGTTGCCATGCTGATAGAGACTATATTTCTTCTTTAATTGAAAACATTATAAGATAATTCGATAAGGGCAGCCTTGAAATTTTACAGGGCTTCCATTGTCTATTTGTGGTAGTTATTTGAACGTGATGAGATCATCCTGAGATAATTTTAAGGTGACGTAATTGTATCACTTTTGTAATCTGTCAGGGTTTTATATGTCACATGTAAAAATGCTTCCGATAGATTTAAAATCAGACACATCCCTACTCCATCTATCATATTTCCCATCAAACTGGATAACCCGGCATCACTAAAGTAAACGATATAAATTAAATGCAGGGAAATTATAAATGCCATCGTCTGTATGTAGTGAAATAAAACACCGAATATGTTAAATGCGCCAGATGCTAAAATATTCAAAATACGTGAAAAGGTAGTTATCTCATAGTAATTCACAAAATTATCTTAACAGTGAAATTTACAAATGGATAGTTTTTAATTCACTGTCCGATTTCATAGACATTCAGTGTTTATACTGGTTTTTTTCTTCCTGTGATTTCACTTTTTAAAATACCCCTTACGTAACAAATAAAACCTGGTAGGATAATCATGTCAACTACACCAGCTTTTAAATGAGGGTTTAATTTCATGGCAGGTACAGAACTTGTTCCTCTTGGCTTATATCAACACTGTGCAATGGCCTCTGTTGCTTACGTGGAGCGCCGTCGATCCATGGGCAGGAATCTGGGGGAGCTGGCCTATGCAAAAGCTTTTTTCAGAGCATTAACAGGTAAGGCTCAAATTACATCGAGTGATGTACGTCAGGTCGATGCTTCTTATGACCCGTCAGTCCGTGGTGAGGCTACAAAAATGGATTACATCCGTGCTATCGATCTCCTGATTGATACCCGTGGAGAAGCCTTTACCCTGCCGCTCTCATGGACTGTGGCCGTAGCGATGTTTCCAGGTTTACAGAACCGGGTAACACAGCGCCGCGATCACCGTGAAAGGATTATGGAACTGCGGGACCAGCGCAAGACCACCAGCCATTCGCAATCAAAAGAAATCTCGTTTCATACCGCTAAGGCCATTTCAAGCCAGCGCCTCAATTTCTGCCGTCCTGGGGAGCACAAACAATGGCTCAGGGACTGGCACGATGAGATCCATGGTCAGTGTCTACGTGATAGTGATATTTTCATGATGCTCAGAACATGGTGGTCAAGATTCTGGATTACTAAATATCGAAGTGACTATATCTGGTGCAACTCGTTACATGAGTTGCTTGATGAAATTGATTATGTTCTTAGCTCAATTACTTTATGGGAATACAATTTGTGTGTCTCAGCATTGCCATTGCGCATTACATTTTCACTGTGATTAATAATTTAAATCAACAATCAGGAAGGAAAAGTTCATCTTGTCTTCCTGTTATTGATATCGCACCTGTAATTTTTATTGTTGCAGCAACCTATAAACATTCAGATATTCTAATCCTAAATCGTTAGTCTGATGCTTTTTAAAATACCCTCTTGATGAGCTAATTCTATTTGTTATGATGAGCGTATTAAAACTTCCTAGCCTCTTTATACTTAAATATCACATGGAGATTAAAATGGCAGACTATTATTCGCTTTCTGCATTTGTTATTAATGCCACCCCCGTTCAGAGCGCTGTTTTACTGGAAGCGATGAATGAGTTATTTGAGCCTGACGACAACTTCATTGCTAAACTCACCTCCTCTACGAACACTGAAGGATTGTCTGAAATGGAGTGTATTGTGCGTCACTGTGTGCTGAATCATCCGGACAGAACTGTCGAAGAAGTTATTGAAGATAGCGACTGGTCATTGGATGGTGAAATATGTTCGGAAGGTTTCCTTGTTCACAGTGATTGCGGTAATTTCAATTCAGAACATGCAGCGCTTTTTGCTCAGGCATCACTCATTGCCTTTGAAAAAAATGAACTTATCGAGTTTCAGATATCACACACCTCCAATAACTTCAGACGCACAGATGGCTATGGCGGCGCTGCTTGTGTCGTTTCCCGTGACTTTATTCGCTGGACTGGAAACCACGAGTTCCTTGAAGCTGAAAGGACCGCATTCAATGAAAATATGCACTATTACTTCTGTTCTTTTACCGAGGTCCACGGTGAACTGGAATATCCGGAGAGATTTATTCTTCGCTGCCCTGCTAACGTAAACGCAGCGCAGCGCTTCGATGAAATACTGCCTAACTATCGCACTGGGGGTGAAAAAGATACCGATGGAGTCATTAATTTTGTCACTGGCTCCTCTATAAAGAAAACCACCCTTAAAACTCTCACGCCAGATGAATATCGGGTGCTGAAGCAGTTCCTGACGGTTATCTGACGCTCAATAGCTATGAATGTTCCCTTTTCGTAAACCAACCTGATTAAGTTACACCGGAGACAACATGACAAAACAAATTTTACCTGCAGAACTGGCCGAAATTGTAACGGCTCTTCTGGTTAAACCTGAACTGCTTGGCGAACTGGACACACGTGTAGCTCACCAGGAGTTCATGAAGGCCATCGGATGTGTTGTTGCCGATTTCTGTGGTGGTGTCGTTAACGGGGTTACTGACGGAGATATATCGAGACCCTATCTATCTGATGTCGACTGCACACCCATTCTGCATATTGAAGCAGATGATCGTCTTCCGTCACCGGAGCACAATGTCTGGGCTAACTATCACATAGAAGGCTGGCTAGAAGGTGATGATATAGAGGCAGTATCTGTTCCTGTATCAGTGAAATCACAGCGAGCGGGTATTCAGGGAATTTTAAGTAATGCCGGTCTGACACAGGGTATCGAACAACAGTTACAGCTCAAAATGGTAGACTGGCGCATTGCGCAAGACAGTGAGATGCTCCCCGATGAAGACGGGCGCTCTTACACCGCTACCCTCCATGTAGCGAACCAGACATCACTGGAGTTGGTTGGCGAGACTGGAGAGCCATGCTTTGGGGTGTTGATCGAAATCAATCACGGTGTCCCTGCGCTACACCTAAACGTGGCCGGAGGTGATAACCTTCTGCATATACATGTTGCACAAGGTGGGCTGATTCTGACTCCGGACCATTCCGGGGTACAGATTGGTTGTGCTGTACCCGATCGTTATGCCTATCACGATAATGCATCTCTGCTTGTCCGGTCATAATCTCAATACTATCCCGTTGAGCCTGGCAGATAGTCGGCGGGATATTTTATCCAGCAACCTCGAAGAAAGAGTGCCTTACATTCAGTAAAAGTAACTTTCCCAAGTACCCACCGCCAGGGAAATGCCTGAATATGGACAGAAGTCCGTTAGCGTCTGTTTTTTTACAACAGTTAATTATGTAGACCCTGCTGTTCCACTTTTTCTCGTAATGATCGGATCCTGTCCGGGAACAGTGTCCGCCGATAATGCTCCAGAAAAAAGGTATCCCTGTATAACCGGGCAGCCCAGCGGTAGGTCACGTCGGGATATATCTGTTATCTATTATCGCTGGAACCGTCGCCACCGGCGCGATGTATTCGGTATTAAGACTGACAAGTGCTGCGAAGAATGAGCCGGTGACAGCCGAGCAAGAAATCGAGAAAACTGGAGGGTAAGTGACTAGCTTTTGCTTTGATGAGTGAATCGAACATCATAAAAAGTAACTTTCTTCACCTTCTGGTGGACCAATACCGATATTATTGCCTGAATGGTATAGTGTTACCTGTTGAAAGCAGTTCCCCCATTTTTCCAGGAAGAACATTACGATGAATGTCATTCAGCCCCGCATGCTCTCTGTATTTGATTTTGACGGTACGTTAACGCGGCATGACAGCTTTATCCCTTTTCTGCGGTTTGCCTTTGGCAATCGGGCTTTTTCCCGTCGTATCGTCACAATGGCTCTTCCCACGTTACGCTGTATGGGGAAGAAGATGACACGTGATGAACTGAAAGAAATTCTCATCACAACCTTCCTTACTGGGGTTGACGAGAAATGGCTATCCAAAAATGCTGAGAAATTTTGCCAGGTCTACTGGAGTCGGCTTATGCGTCCTGCAGGCCTGATGGCCGTGGCGAATGAAGTGAATTCCGGCGCGGAAGTGACATTATGTTCTGCTTCACCAGAAATGGTACTCAGGCCATTTGCCGACAGGCTGGGCATCAAAGTGATAGGCACACAGCTTGAGGTCAAAGAAGGGATACTTACCGGGCGTATCAGTGGGCATAACTGCCGGTGTAGCCAGAAAATTATCCGGCTGGAAAAAGAGTACGGTCCTTTGAAAAATTATCATCTGCGGGCATGGGGAGACACACGAGGGGATTACGAACTACTGTCAGCTGCAGCCGACCCTCACTGGCGGCACTTCCATGCGACCTGGCGTCGGGGAAAAGTTCCTTTCGAACTACCTATCCGGTAAATTATCGCCCCTTTCCGGGGCGAAGGCTCACAGAATACCCGCTATTTTTGCCTGATCCAGCCAGTCTTTAAACTCTTCCAGAAGTTGCTCGTACAGCTCCTCATCCTTCACCGTTGCGAAGTTATCGATGGCAAAGAAGTTGCTGTTATCGATTCGCCGATCGCTGAAGGTATCCAGTTTTTCGAGAATACCGTAATTTGAACCGCCGAGGCCCACAAATTTCCAAAAAATGGGGTAGTTGGCCGAGCGGCGTATGGCTTCTTTGATTTCACGGGTTTTACTAATCCCGCCATCCGTAATGCAGACAACATAAACGGGCAGTATGCTGTCCTTGAAGAAGTCGATCACCTCATTCATGACCGGCGGCTCGTTGTTTGTCCCGCCCAGGCCCGGAAGGATTTCCCAGGCAGATCGTTTACCCGTGTTCTGGATAGCCGCAACATATCCGTCAAGATTGTCCAGGGTGACGTCAGGGTATTTCTTGTGACGCTCAGCAAAGCCCCACACATCCATCGTACCGTCATCATCGAACTGGACTGACAGGACGGCTATACGGTCGAGAACGGACTGCACATGTCCCTTTTTAAACTGACCGGTCATAGAGCCTGAGGCATCAAGAACAAAAGCGACTCTGGCTTCAACCGTCTCCAGCTTGTGTTTGGCAAGAGAAACACTGGCTTTTTTTGCCAGACTGATAAGCGCGGGGGCTTTCCCTTCCAGTTTTTTCTCCAGACTGATCCGGGCTGGTTGCGTTGGGGTATCTTCTGGTTGTGCGACATCGACACCATAGCTGACGGCAAGTGGCTCCAGTCCACCGTTAAACCCCTGCCCCTGAGCACGGAGTTTCCATTGCCCCTGATGACGGTAAATCTCGCCCATAATCACCGCTTTCTCACTACGGCCCTTCAGGTCGACATTGAATTCAGCGATGCCGGTTGCCGTCAGCCGGAGTTGCGAGAGTCCGCTGATCGTGTCATTGCCATCTATCACCAGCGTTATAGCGATTTTCTGAATGGTTTCGGGAATGCGTTCCAGCGCAAGCTGAAGGTTCGCATGCTGGTGGCCGGGAAGCAGTTTTACAGCTCCACCGGCAGCACTCCGATTGTTGTAGAAGATAAAGTCTGCGTCACCGGTGACTTTCCCGTCAGCATTCAGCATAAACAGGCAGGTTTCTGGTTCACTACTAAAACTGTACGATGACAGATAATCAAGTCTGAGCGTCAGGTCCGTAGTATGTAGTGGAATATTCTGTCCTGATTGTAATTGCATCTGATCCCTCTTTAATTTTGAGCAATATTCATTCAGTAAGCTGATATAAAAAACCCCGGACAGGCCGGGGTTTCGTTGGGGTTATTTATCAGATGTTGATGCCATGCTGTTGCGCCAGCGCACCCAGGCCACCAGCAAACCCCTGCCCGACTGCTTTAAATTTCCACTCAGCGCCATGGCGATAGAGTTCGCCGAAAATCATTGCGGTCTCCGTCGACGCATCTTCAGACAGGTCAAAGCGGGCAATCTCAGCGCCGTTATCGTTGTTCACAACACGCATGTAGCTGTTGCTGACCATACCGAAGTTCTGTTTACGGGCTTCAGCTTCATGAATAGTGACAGCAAACACCAGTTTTTTAACGTCAGCGCTGACTTTAGCCAGCTCGATTTTGACCTGCTCATCGTCTCCGTCGCCTTCACCCGTGCGGTTGTCACCCTGGTGCTGTACCGCGCCGTCCGGGCTGGTGGTGTTGTTATAAAAAACGAAGTGCGCGTCGGACAGCACTTTACCATCTTCGCCGACCAGGAAGACCGAGGCATCGAGGTCAAATGCCTGACCATCGGTAACACGCGCATCCCAGCCCAGACCAACCAGTGCCACATTCATGGAAGGGGCTTCTTTGGTCAGAGAAACATTACCGCCTTTTACGAGAGAAACTGCCATTTTATCGCTCCTGCTTATCGTTGACGTCGGGGCCGGATGACCAACCCCGCGTGAAAATAGTGAGAAAAGTAACTTTATTATCAGGATGCGTTGATGCCGTACTGCGCACAAACGGAACCCAGACCACCGGCATAGCCCTGGCCGACTGCACGGAACTTCCATTCCGTATTGTGGCGATACAGTTCACCGAACAGCATCGCGGTTTCGGTGGAGGCATCTTCAGTCAGATCATAGCGGGCGACTTCTGTCTGATTGTCATCATTTACCAGACGGATGAATGCACCAGATACCTGACCGAAACTCTGGCGACGGGCCTGGGCATCGTGAATGGTCACGACGAAAATGATTTTGTCCACATCAGCAGGGATCGCATCCAGTTTGATTTTCAGGGATTCATCATCGCCATCACCTTCACCGGTACGGTTGTCGCCGGTATGGGTGACTGAACCGTCGGAAGATTTCAGGTTGTTGTAGAAAATAAAATCGGCGTCGCCACGAACCTTGCCATTTGCGGCCAGCAGGAAGGCGGAAGCATCGAGGTCAAAGTCCTGACCATCGGTAGAGCGGGCATCCCAGCCAAGACCGACGAGAACATTTTTCATTGTCGGGGCTGCTTTGCTCAGTGAAACGTTGCCGCCTTTAGATAGTGAAACACTCATCAATTTATCCTCTTTCGTTAATCACATACTTATTATTAAACAGCCGGAGATCAGCTTTCTTTATTTTCCGCTTCCGGTTTTTCAGGGAAGATAACGCTGGCAAGAATACCGAGCGCCAGCACGCCTAATACGACATACAGGCTGGTGGTTGCGGACAGGCTGTAGCCATGGTGCCAGATATGGTCGGAGGCATTCAGGCCAAGCTTAAACGCAATAAAGAACAGCAGGACGATAACCGCCTTTTCCAGCTGAGACAGATACTGCTTCAGAGCTTCCAGCACAAAATAGAGGGTACGGAGACCAAGGATAGCAAACATCATTGCGCTGTAGACAATCAGTGGCTCACGGCTGACCGCAATGATTGCCGGAACGGAGTCGAAGGCAAACATGACGTCAGAGAGTTCAACGACCGCGACACACAGCATAAGAGGCGTCGCATACAGGGCGGCTTTTTTTACCCGTCCAATGCTCACATCGTTGTTTTCGGGTTTCGCCAGCTCGGCATCAACTTCTTTCTGGGTTAACAGGAACGCATGTCCGGACAGTTTCGGCCAGATAGGGAAGAACCGTTTGACCAGGCGATAGGCGAGGTGCTGGGAGTAGTCCTCAATTTCATCGCCATCATCACCGCTTTTCAGCATCATGACAGCAGTCCAGGCAACGACCACGGCAAAAACCAGTTCGACATAAGGGCCAAGGCTGAGCAGACCGGTACCAATCGCAACAAAGATCCCCCTGAAGACGATGGCCCCAACGATCCCCCAGTACAGCACACGGTGGCGATAACGGTCTGGCACTGAGAACCACGAGAAGATGGCCATCATGACGAAGAGGTTATCAACGGACAGGACCTTTTCAAGCGCATAACCCGTGACAAACAGGCTGGCAACTTCTGCACCGTGATGGATATAGAGGAAACCGGCAAATGCCATCGCAACGATAACCCAGAAAACGGACCATAAGGCCGCACTCTTAAGGGAAATTGGCTTGTCATGGCGATGCATGAACAGGTCAATAAAGATGGCGCCGACCGACAGCGCGATAAAAACAATCACTGTTTCAGTCGGAAAACCGATGTGTGTGGAAACCATAGCGTACCCTTAGCGGATGTTTATCAGAGGCCGAATTCAGTCGGGTCGAAGCCCAATGAACGGGCAATTTCACGAACGGCGTTTTTCTCATCCTCGTCAAAATTACCGTCGCTTTTTGCAACAGCAATACCGACACGGACTGCCAGCTGAGCCGCTTCAGGCTGGTCTTTCAGCGCGAGGATGTATTTCATCGTCTCGCCTTTACCAATTTCGAGATCAAAGTCGAAGCTGGTCACCAGTTTGTTGAAGAATTCGATAACCTCAGTCGTTTCAAAAACTTTCAGTTCTTCTGATGCCCGCAGAAAGCCAATCATTTTCTGCTTTTCTTCAGCGCTGACGCCGTCACTGGAAACCGCGATACGTGCGCATACCGCGACTGTACCCTGCATAAATTTCTTGTTTTTGTAACGGCCAACCTGGCGGGTCAGCTCATCACGGCCTGAGGTCAGTGCCCCTTTAACTTTGTCGAAAAAACTCATTTTCCGTTCCTCATCAATTTGGTTATTTAGAACCTTTAGACCAGCGAAACCCCCAGCCAAAGGCCTTGTCCATCTCCTCCTGGCCTCTGAAGAACTGGTTAATCCGTTCTACGCGAATTGACCCGTTGTCATTCACCAGACGGGCAATTGCGCACAGAGTACGTTTGTTATCTCCCTCGGTCAGACGGGTTTCAATGGGGGGCTGGTCCGGTATATGGAGCGTCACCACACCGTCAGTTTTATCCCAACTGGGTACGCCCTGGTAGATGAAGGCATAAATCAGAACCTGATTGATTTGCTTCCACTCCCGGCCGTTAATATGCAGCCATTCGCCATCCATGGCCTCCCCGGTACGATCATCGCCCTGAAGCTGAACATAGGGCTCGTTATGATAGTTGCCAAAGGCATTGCCGAGTGCCTGGATCACGGACTTGTGACCATCCTGAAGTTTGACGAACGCGCCCAAATCAAGGTCAATCGCTTTGCTTGAGCCAAACATCCCTCCCAGTAAGCCACCGGAGCCGGAGCCACGATGCCAGTTAAGGTTGATGCGGATCTCGCCAAAGTTGTCCTTCTTGGCAAGGCTGATAGCCGGTTTCTCTTTGGTCAACGAGACCTTGCTTAGGCTCACCTTATTTGGTGCAGGAGCCGGAGGCGGTGCGACTGGCGGCGGAGAGGCTAGTGCGGCATCATCAGAGACGTTCACACCAAAGTGTTCAGCCAGTGGTTTGAGACCACCATTAAACCCCTGGGCAATAAACCGGAATTTCCATTCAGCATTTCGCCGATAGAATTCGCCGAGGATAAGTGCGGCCTCCTGCCGTCCAGTCAGTTCAACCTGCCCGCAGATCAGTTGAGAAGCACCACTTTCAACCAGGATAGAAAGATTATTCAGGGTCGAGACGGTATGGCTGCCGTCACAGGTCACCGTAAAAGCGACTTTCTGTACCTCAGATTTGAGGCGGCTCAGGTCAACGATAAAAGAGCTGTTATTTCCCTCAGGATGATAACTGACAGTGCTGTCGTCGTTACGAGGCTGTCCGTAGAAGACCATATCCGCGTCTCCCTGCACTTTTCCGGCAGCAAACAGACGGAACGCGGAGGCATCAACGGGGCCACCTGAAAGGATCCGCACGCGGAGTTCCTGAGCGGGAACGGGGGCATTTCCCCCTGGCGTCAGGTTCATGCGCTGACCACTGTGTTAATGATGTCAGGGTACATATCATCGATCGTGCGTCCACTGCTGGCTTTCCCGTGGGCGGTAAAGTCCCAGTTGCCGTTATTACGGCGGAGTGAGGCAATAATAATGCCAGTATGCGCTCCCTGCTCGGTCAGTTTGTATCGGGCCAGTTCTTTGTTGGTCTGATCAACAACACGGCAGAAAGCGTTATCAACATCATTAAAAGACTGCCCACGGAAACTGTTAACGGTGAAAGCCAGATATTCAACCTTTGCAGGCAATTGGCCGAGATAGACATTGATGACCTCATCGTCACCGTCTCCCTCACCCGTCAGGTTATCGCCGGTATGTACCACGGAGCCACAGGTCGATTTCAGTTTACGAAACCATATTGTGTCAATTTTATTACCGGCACTGTCCAACAGAACGCAACCCGCGTCCAGATCGATAGAGTCATTGCCGCCAAAAATGTTGCCAAATAATCCTTTTTTCTTTACCGGATCCCATCCCAGACCGAACTTAAGTTGGCTGAGTGCGGATGATTGTTTGCTGAGTGATACCGTCTGGTTTTTACTTAAAGAAACCATATTCATTCCTTAAAAGGTATTGACTGAGACATTGTGAAATTAGTAGTAAAGCAGGCACCATCAAAATCATATCATGACAAAGTTCACCTGCAAGACAAAAACGGGTAGGTTTTCATAATTTACTTTTAATTACATTCCGGACTAACGAATTAAATTAGCGTAACCAATTGATAGCATTCAAAAATATATAGTTGTTCTCAAAATCATAAACAGCCAGAGTTTATCATATTATGATTGACATGGTTCGGAGGTATTCTTAGACTCATGTATCAGTAAAACTTTTTTCTCTCTTCAGGCAAAAATAATAAAAGATGAAAAACAAAATTTGGTTTATGGAAGGTTTGTCCTCCCAGCGAGACATTATTCTCGGTGTGAAATCTTTTGCAGATAAACACAATAAAGATATTCTGGTTTTATCTTCTCACCGGAATGAACGAAATGAAATTCTCTCTGTTTCAGATCTCTCATTAATCGAACCTAAAAATGAAGATGACCGTCTTTCTTTCATTCACTCCGTCACGATGAACCATGGCATTAATGCGATTCATACCGGGCGAAACTGTAAATGGTTTGAAAGTCAGCGAGATGCCATTCAATCCCCGTCCGTGAGTCTGACAACAGGCGCGACCGGAACTGAATGGTTCGAGCTCGCTGACGAAAAAGTTACTTTCTCGGAGTACATGACAAAAAATGGACTCCCGGTTGTGCCGTCTGTGCGGGTCAACTCTCCCGATGAACTGAGTCATTTGCTCAGCCACTCCCCGTATCCTTCTGATCGTCTCTGTATTAAGCCCGTAACCGGTATTTATGGCATGGGATTCTGGCGTTTTGATGACAATGTTTCCCCTGTTGCATTTCTGAATAATCCCGACAGCCGTGTTATCCGCCCGTCACAGTATCTGTCTGCACATGCCGAAATGGAGACCTTTACACCTCAGGTGCTGATGCCTTATTTATCCGGGCCAGAATATTCCGTGGATATGGTGGTCAGTCAAGGGACGGTCCTGGCCGCTATCGGGCGGCGTAAGGAAGGCGTGCTTCAGTATCTGGAGAATGAAGGGGAAGCGATTGAACTTGCCATCGACTGCGCCCGCTTAATGAACGCAGACGGCCTGGTTAATGTTCAGACCCGCCATAATGCCGAAGGCAAACCACTGTTGCTGGAAATTAACATGCGACCATCAGGTGGTATCGGTTATACGCAGCACAGTGGCGTGAATCTGCCGGGTCTGTATGCCTTCCATACACTGGGGTTGATGGATGAGGATCAGGTCAGGCAGTCAGCGAAAACTGATTTTTCGCCTGCAGTCGTCCGCTCTGTCACCGACGTCATTCGCTACCCGGCATTATTGACCAACAGAATCGATTAATGGAGATAAATATGTCAGTAATGGATGGATGTTCCGTTTATCAAAAGACATTATCTTGTGGGCGGATTGAGGTAAGCAGCGAGGTGACCGATTATCCTCTTACTGATCTCTTTGATATCGCCGAACGGCGGAATCCTAAACGCGCATTTCTGTTTGTCAGTAAAGTGCTGGGTCGCCATATTCCTGTCTCGCCTCAGGTCATGCGCAATGTTTACACACAGCTGGCGGAGCAGTTCCTTGGAACACTGGACGGGCCTGTGGTCTTTATCGGGATGGCCGAGACGGCTGTCGGCCTTGGGGCGGGAGTGTTTGATGAGGTGCGTAAGCATCACCCTGATTGTGTCTATCTGACATCAACCCGCCATCCGGTCGATGGCGAACTGCTGTGCGAGTTTAAAGAAGAGCACAGCCATGCCACTGACCACCTGATCTACTGTCCCTCCACACCGGATATGCGGCGCACAGTGGCAGAAGCTCAGACGCTGGTGCTGGTGGATGATGAAGCCACGACGGGGAAAACGTTTCTCAATCTTCTGGCCTCATTACGTGCATCGGGTGCACTCCGGAAGGTACGACGGGTTATTGCTGTCACGCTGACTGACTGGAGCGGAGAGGCCCTCAGTCAGAACAGCCCCCTGCCCGTTCACGCTGTATCGCTCATCTCAGGCAACTGGCGCTGGACACCCGAACCGGATGCCCCGCTGCCCGTCATGCCCCCGGTTAATGTGACCTCCAGGGGGAACGTCCCGATCACCGGCAAACAATCCTGGGGGCGACTCGGGATGCAGATACCGGCCAGTGACCTGGGCCTTAAGGTTAAGGTTTCGCACGGGGAAAACATTCTGGTGCTGGGCACCGGCGAATTCGTCTGGGAACCGTTCCTGCTGGCTGAACGTCTGGGATCGGCGGGCGCTCAGGTCCTTTACAGTTCCACCACCCGATCACCGATTTCAACCGGCTTTGCAATCCAGTCCGCCATTGCTTTCAGCGATAATTACGGCCTGGGTATCCCGAATTTTGTCTATAACGTCGCCCACCAGCGGTTTGACCGCATCCTGCTTTGCACAGAAACTCCGGCGTCGAGCGTGGACCCCCGCCTGCTTGAGGCGCTTTCCGCCGTCGCTCCTGCCGTAGAGGTGATTACCTATGAATAAGCCCGTCGTATTCAGCGATCTCGATGACACCCTGTTCCAGACCCGCCGAAAAATGGTGGATGAACTTGCCCTTGAACCCTTCCGGACCGGCGCACTGGATCGCAGTCTCACACCTCGCAGCTTTATGACCGAAGAGCAGGCCATGCTGGTGGACTGGTTGCTGGAGCATGCGGATCTCATTCCGGTGACGGCCAGAGGAACGGAAGAAATCAGCCGGGTGCAGATCCCCTTCCGTTCCTGGGCCGTAACCACTCATGGTGCGGTGATCCTTCGTCCTGATGGTACGCCAGACAGCGACTGGAAAGCCCATATGCTGGAGAGCCTGTCCTCCTACGCCGACCGCTTAACGTCAATGCAACATATCATCACCGAACTCATGGAAGCACGGGGCATCAATGCCTGGGCACGGCTCAACTACGAATATGATGGTACGCCGGTGTATCTGGTCATGAAGCACTGCGACAGCACGAAGCTTGATGAACTGAATGCTATCGGGGATGAGATCGAGCGCGTCTTTTCGACCGAAGGGTTTTACATCCACCGCAACAGCAACAACATTGCCTGGTTACCCTGCCCGGTAGAAAAAGGACTGGCCGTTTCCTGGTTGCTGGAGAAGCTCCGCCAGGAGCGCGGGGTTTTCCCGGTGATAGGGCTGGGTGACAGCCTGAGTGACCATCGGTTCATGAAACTGTGCAGCTGGTTTGGTCTCCCACGCCAGAGCCAGTTTGCTGAGGCTATTTCACAGCATATTTTTGGAGAGCAATAACATGTCTCACATCACTTCGTTTTCTGGTTCGTATCAACCGGACGATGTTCAGTTTTTGCTGAAACCCATTGCTATGGAGATGACGCCGGTTGACCTGAAGGAAGAACTGATTCAGTCAGGGAAAATGCATTACTCCGACATGCTGAGTCAGGAGCCTGAGCCAACCCGCTGGCATCTGGATCTTTTCACCCGTGCGCTGGACGCGGGGGCAGCACGGCTGGCGCGGGAGGTCTCTCAGCTTAGCCGTGAACTGGCCTTACGCGCCGGTGATGACCCCGTGGTTCTGGTCAGTCTGGTCAGAGCCGGTGTCCCTCTTGGTGTGATGCTCCATCAGGCGCTACGGGCAATGGGAAAACGGTCTTACCATTACGGTATCAGCATTATCCGCGATCGGGGTATTGACGCTGCGGCGCTCGACTACATCGAATCACGTCATGGCACAAAGGGCATTGTGTTTGTCGACGGCTGGACGGGAAAAGGAGCCATTACCGGCGAATTGTCACGCACGCTGAAGGACCGCCCCGGCTACCCGGTACAACCTCGTCTGGTTGTGCTGGCAGATCCCTGCGGATGTGCCTGGCTTGCCGCCAGTGACGATGACTGGTTGATCCCATTCGGTATCATGGGTGCTCCTGTATCAGGTCTGATTTCGCGCTCTGTCTGGACTGAAGAAGGCCTGCATGGCTGCGTGGTCTGCGATCACCTTCAGTCTTTTGAATGTAGCCAGATGCTAGTGAATACGGTAGCGCATTTCCGCGAACAACTTGACGGTCGAGACCTTCCCGCTTCAGGTTGGGACGCCGGGCACAATGCCGCACGCTGGCAGCTGAGCCGGGACGTCATCGGAGGGTTGGCCGAACGTTATGAGGTGGACAGCATTAACCGGATTAAACCGGGCATTGCTGAAGCGACACGGGCAGTTCTGCGCCGTGTGCCCGATCATGTGTTTGTCCGGCAGATGGATGACCCGGATGTCGCTCTTCTGGTCGGTCTGGCAAAAGAGAAAGGTATCGCGGTGACGGAAGCCGGGGACGCTCTCGGCCAGTATCGTGCAGTTACCATCATCAAAAAGGTACGCTGATGAAAAAACAATTCACTCCCTGGGATCTCGGTGCAACGCTGTATATGCCAGCAACCCGTATGGATCTTGCCGAAGTTGTGCTGGAAGGGAAAATACCCGGTCTGCGGTCTCTGGTGGTCTGTCTGGAAGATGCGGTCAGTGAGCATGATGTTCCCTTTGCTCTTCAGAATCTCTCACTGTTTTTGCAAAGGCTGAATGACGCGAAATTCCAACATGGAGACGACGAGTGGCCGCTGGTTTTTATTCGCCCCCGTCATCCGGACATGGGGCGATGGCTGACTGAAAACATGGAGCTGAGTGCAGTTGATGGGTTTGTGCTACCGAAATTCACCCGTTCCACGTTGCCGGTATGGTGGGACATCATGGCCGGTACCCGGTTGAGCATGATGCCGACGCTTGAAACAGAAGAGGTCTATGACGTTCTGAAAATGCAGGCGCTGGCTTCTGAACTGTCGGACCATGACTGCCGGGAACGTATTATTGCGCTGCGCATCGGGGGGAACGACCTGATGAACGTGGTCTCTCTGCGACGGCCACGGGATCTGACTCTCTACGACACGCCAATGGGCTATGTCATTAAAATGCTGGTTTCGGTTTTTGCACCCCGTGATTTTGCGCTGACGGCCCCGGTATGCGAACACATTGATGACCATGGCGTCATGGAGCGCGAGCTGGCGATGGATATCGCTCACGGGCTGGTGGGAAAAACGGCGATTCACCCGGATCAGATCAGTGTGATTGAGGGGGCGCTGAAAGTCTCTCCTGGGGAACATTCTGACGCACTGCGAATTCTGAACTCCACGCAGGCGGTCTTTAAATCACAGGGAGCGATGTGCGAACCGGCGACACACCGGCGGTGGGCGCATGGGATCCTGGCCCGGGGCCAGGTATACGGACTGACGACAGGACAGAAAACGGACGGGATGAAGCTGATCCCGTTCTCTCAGCAGCAATAAGGGGCAGAGCATGGGATTCAGATTCAGGAAGTCGATAAGCATTATTCCCGGCGTCAGGATAAACCTGAGCAATGGAGCCCCCAGCCTGAGTGTTGGACCCCGGGGGGCGTCACTGTCTTTTGGGAAGCGCGGGACCTATGCCAATCTGGGGTTGCCGGGCACTGGACTGAGTTATCGGACCCGAATTGACCGGACAGTACGGGAGCGTCAGAACAGCAGAGCTCAGGCTAATCCGGGACTGAGGGAAGAGCTGGAGCATGAAGTGGAAAGGCTGATGTCCGCTATAACGGCCATTTCCAATATTCATGAGCTTTCCCCTTCACCCGTGGACGGGAACACATGGGCATCGCTCGAATCACATTATCTTGAGCTCCACCAGAGGACGTTCACCCTGCCCGCGCCCGTTCGTCCTGCCAAACCTGAATACAGCCCTTTCCCATCCGCACCAGATGAACGTTGCGGTCGTGGTTTTCTGGGGGGATGGTTCGAAACCGATGCGGCTCGCACCGAACGACAGAATGAGAACCAGCGACAGTGGCAACAGGAAGTGGCGGACGTTGAACGCGAAAACACACTGCTTAAACAACGGTATGAGAAACAACGTGTCGCCTGGGCTGAGCAGTATGCAAACTGGCAGTTTGAAGCTCAGGAACATGAAAAAAACTCTTCTCTCACTGCTGGCGTTGCACGCGAGCAGTTCCGATCGGATGCCCGTTTCTTTGAAGACTGCCTGGCAGAGGTGCTCTCACAAACAGAATGGCCGCGAGAAACACTTGTGACTTTTGAAGTCAGACCTGACGATTCAATGGTCTGGCTTGATATTGATTTACCTGAGATTGAGGATATGCCTGATAAAGTATATGCCGTCAATGCAAAGGGAACCGATATCACTGAAAAAACGATGACACAGAAAGCGGTCCGGGAGAGTTATGCAAGACACGTCCACGGTTGCCTGATGCGATTAGCTGCCATCGTATTTCAGACGCTTCCGTTTGAACACGCCGTGCTTTCCGGCTTTACTCAGCGGATCAGCAAACAAACGGGTTACCTTGAAGATGAGTACATTCTTTCCTGCAGGATAGACCGCCATCATATGGAAAAAATAAACTACACGAACCTTAAAGATGTGGACCCTATCACGGTGCTGAGTGTTCAGGCGTTGGTCCGAAAAATGAGCGCAACTTTCCTGTTTCAGGCTATTGACCCTATTATGATAACTGCAGGCACCAGCTGACTATGCAACTAAATACCCGACAGGAACGAATTTATACTCTGGCGAGCTTACTGGGTACGGGAAAACCCGTTTCTGCGGCAAAAATCATCAGCATTCTTGACTGTTCTGAACCTACCCTCAGTCGTGCGCTGAAGGAGCTTCGGGAGTCCTATGCAGCTGAAATAAAATACAGTAAAGCCGGTCATTCCTATCAGTTAGTTAGTCCCGGGCAGCTCGATAAAAAAACTTTGCGCCGTATGAATGAAGCACTCACTCAAAACGCTGAACAGAAAGCGCAGGATATTTCGACGAAAGTGGTGCTGGATAAAGAACTGAAGACGACAGTTTCTTTATCCATCCGACGCCGGATACTCCGGAAAATAGACAAACTGGCCGAACTTACCGGTACGTCACGAAGTGAGGCGGTAGAGACTCTCGCTGAAATGAAGGTCGAGGACTTTATTAAGGCAATTCAGTTGAAAAATAAACCGGAATAAAATCATTCCCTGCAGAGAATTAATCTGGGGTTACCTGCAGAATGGGCCCCTATTTCACAACCGGTTGAATCATCCTCCCAGGGGGCACAGTCAGAAAATCTTTGTGCCTTCTTTAGATCGCTACGTAACGTACGAGTGACTTATTTACCTGTCAAGAGGGGCCGAACAGCCCAAACGTTACCTTCATCAAATTACGGTCTTTTCTGTTTCTGGAGCGTGGAGCCACTCCCGTAAATAATATTCCTCTGAAGATAGATATCAGCGACGGATTTACCACCCAGTTTTTTCAGCACTCGATTAATATGGTCCTGAGATGACCGTTTGGTGATTAACAGTTCAGACGCAATGTCTACATCGGAACGGCCACGCAGAACGAGACGGGCGACAGTGAATTCCTGATTAGTTAACCGGACAGTATTTACTGCTGGTGGACCTGCAGAGTTATTGATTGTTTTCAGAACAGTAGCGATGAATACATTCATTTCGGTTGTGATATCGATAAACTGTGAGACATTCTTACGGTCACATCCTATTGAACTCCGCATCAGATAGCAGACACGTGCACCATAGTGATAAAGCTTACTCAGTGAGTGGAAATTTTCCTCACGGAGTGGGCATTCAATGAAAAATACATGCTCCTTACGGACCATATGGCTACGGAGATCGTCCGCTGAAAGTTGGCATACGGTGATCTCATATTTTCTGAGTAGCAACTCAATTCCTGCATACAGAAACTGGTTGTCCGTAATGACGTAAATCAACCTCTTTGTCACTCCATGTATGGTATCCGCCCCGTCTGTGAATGATGCACTGTGACCGGAGCTAATACGGTCATGATTTCAGCGTTTAAAGCTGCCTTTAGTCCTACGTTGGTCTTTAAGGTAGGACACCAATGAATACACAGCGATGCAAAGCAGAACGATAGCGGCGAGCAGTGCAATCAGGTTGGTCATCATGTATCTCCGTATATATGGGATCAGTGACTAAACTAGCTTATTGCCAAGAAAATTCCTATCACCATTAATTCATTTCATATCTCCCCATGATTATGGTAGGGCGATGCATACACATTCGATCATAGCTGTCACTGCTCCGGAACAGTGACAGATACTCAGAGAATACAGACTGGTCAGCAACAGACTTCACTTGCACAAATGCCCGCTCGCCGGTGGTGGGCAGTTCAAGCTCAATGTCGACCGTCTTCTGTGTCCTCCCAAGGCTCCCGGTTCTTCTCCATCCGCTGGCGGAAAAAATCAGATCTACCAGCAACTCAAAGTCCTGCCAGGTAAGTAAACTACAAAGCCTGCTAATAGCCTTCAGGTACTGATCTTCAGCAATATCCGCGTCTATGATTTCCGGCGATTGCTCATCGTTAATTTTCCGCAGAGCGTAATCGGCCAAACGCACATCGCAGATGGTGCCCCGGTAATTCTGTGTAGCGAGTAAAGCACCGCTCAGGACGCTGTGGGAGAGAGGGTTTCCGGCCAGACTATGGCTGTGCCATCCGTTCACAGTGGGGCGGATCTTGCTGCCATCATCCAGTTCTGTGACCCCCCCGGAAGGCTGGCACCAATACAATAATCCCTGGCTGAAAGTTATGAACAGTATATTGGGGGTGGCTGTGTAAAATGTCTTTATCTGCCTGACATCACTGGTGGCAGTGGACTGGTTATATTTCCTCTCTTCTAACCAGACTTTATTGACTTCTTCCCACTTTCCCTCAAGGCACATCTGATGGGGTGTTTTGTCGTAACCAAACCTAATAATGCCAGATGTCAGGCACTCACGTTCCCATTCGCCTCCCTCTCCCAGCTTGATATATTTAACTGCAGTTGCCCGAATCTATTCCAAAATACAATCACTCCGTTAAACGAATCTCCAGACTGAATATTGTCTTTGTAGGGGTCGGTTTGGAGATCGGAAATTATTGTTAAGCGCATTATTTAACCACCTTGCCAGCTTGGACGTACAGGAGGTTCTGTCCAGCGCCCATAAAAAAGCCGCTTTCGCGGCGTGTGTCTTATTTTTTCGCGACCAGATGAACACCTTCCGCTTTATCGGCGGCCAGCTGAATAAGCGCATCATACTCTTCAATCACATCATCATGACCATGTACGGACCACTCACAGCTCTGACATTTAATCCCAAACCGCGCCTCTCCGGAGTCGCAGCTCACTACTACAACCTTTGACAGACTCCCACTGGGTTTCACGTTGTACTGAAGCTCGGCGTTCATATCAAACCAGACGGTAATCTCTGCACCGCATTCCGGGCAGCAATATTTTTTCTTAGCCATTCCTGCGTTCCTTTCTTTTAGTCTCAATACCTATAGCTTTTAAATTATCGCCTTAGTGGTATGGCATTTAGGTTATCCGATTGGACAAAATCAACGGAAAACGGCGTATAGCAATAGGGGGTACACACGCGCTGTGCGGATCAGTGGGAGCGAAGCTGCGATTTGACGACAATCAAGGCGCATTTTTTGCCGATCCGACCACAGAAGGGGGCCGCTTGGAAAACGGAAAATATCCTACGTTAAGCCTGTTTTTTAAGCAGGAATGACAGGCAGCAATGAGCGAGGAGCGGACGTTTCTCTGCCATTCATTTCAATAATCAATTCTCTAACCCAGCGATGCCCAGCGTGGCTGTGGCTGCGGTCGTGCCAGATCAGACAACTATCAAATTATTCGGCAAGCCAGGGTAATTCTGTGACGATGAGTGGTCCCGAGTGTGCTTGCAATAAACGCCGGAGAATAAGCGCAACAAGGTCACTTTTCTTAACGATTTCAGGAATAAATAAAAATGAAGCTGCCGACATCACCACGTTACGTTTATGCCCGAATGCTTTAAGTGCGTCGTCAATCGGCGTAGTAAAACTGCCTTTAACAGCTTGCACGCCACAAAGCGGCTACTCGCAACAACCGTTCCGTCACATCCTCACATGATCAATAAAAGTTCTCAGCCTCGGCGGCATATGTTTTCCGCCAGAGAAATAGAGATCAAAGCCAGGGAACGTCGGCAACCACTCATCTAATAACGTCACCAGCTCACCCCGCGCGATAAAAGGCACATAGGTCTCTTCCATACCAAAACTGATCCCGCCCCCGGCGCATACGGTGCGGATCATCACCCCCATATCGTTGGTGGTCAGTTGGGGATTAACGTCCACGTCAAATTCGCGGCCCTGCTCGGCAAACTCCCAGCGATACGGCGACACACCAGGGGATTTTCGCCAGCCGATACAGCGATGCTTAAGCAGCTCCTGTGGATGCTGCGGAATGCCGTATTGCGCAAGATAGGCCGGCGATGCGACGGCGATCTGCCGCTGCATAGCGGACACCGGCACCGCTATCATATCCCGGGCGATGACCTCCCCCAGCTGCACGCCCGCGTCGAACCCCTGCTCCACAATGTCGAACGCCTCATCGGTGATGGTAATGTCCAGTTCGACATGAGGATACGCCGCGATAAAGGATGCCAGCATCCTGCCGTCGATGATGCGTTCGGCAATGGACGAAATAGCCAGCCGCAACCCTGGCATTACCTGTACTGCACCCATTTAGTTGGACTCTCTTACTGGAGAGTCCCATGTCAAAACGTAAATATCCTTTCGAAATGCGCCTGGCAGTGGTTATGCACTATTTCACTACTGACGAAGGTTACCGTTTCTACATCGGTCTCTTTCATCCTGCTCATTTATTACTTTTTGAAGTTGCAATTGAAAGCAACGGCGAAGCTCCAATTCAAGTTCCTCCCCATCGAGCCATCCAGCGTCTTGGCATCAAACGCTGAGCGAGGTCATCCACCACTTCGTAAAGCACAGGGATCACCAGTAGGCTCAAGAATGTTGAAGTGATGAGGCCGCCGATCACGACGATAGCCATCGGCGCGCGAAAGCTCGGATCTGCGCCGAAGCCCAAGGCAATGGGCAGCATCCCGGCACCCATTGCCAGAGTGGTCATTACGATGGGACGTGCGCGCTTGTGGCAGGCGTCGAGCAGCGCATCGAGCCTGGACATGCCGTGATCGCGCTGCGCCACGATGGCGTACTCCACCAGCAAGATGGAGTTCTTGGTGGCGATGCCCATCAGCATGATCATTCCGATCATGGCGGGCATACTGAGGTTAGTGCCGGTCGCGAAGAGCGCCAGGATGGCGCCAGGGATCGACAACAGCAGTGCCCCGAGAATCGTCACCGGCTGCATCCAGGCGTGGAACAGCAGCACCAGCACGATGTAGATGCAGGCCACGCCTGTTCCCATCGCCAACAGGAAACTTTTGCCCAGTTCGTTGGAGGTTTCCGCTTCACCGATGTCGTTTTTGAACAGACCAGGCGGCAGGTGAGACAAACTGGGCAGCGCGGCGGCCCGCAGCTGCACATCGCCCAAGGCCTGCCCGTTGAGTTCGATCTCGAAGTTCACGTTGCGCAGCCGGTCGAGACGATTGATCTGCGCGGGTCCACTGACGATCTCCACCTCCGCCACCTCACGCAGCGGCACCGGACCCTGCGCGCCCGGCACCGTGAGCTGACGCAACAGTTCGAGGTCCCGCGTCGCCTCGTCGGGCAGCCGTACCACGATCGGCACCTGGCGCTGGCTTAGGTTCAGCTTCGGCAGGAACTGGTCATAGTCGCCCAGGGTGGCCACACGCACCGTCTCTGCGATGGCGTCGGTGCTCACGCCCAGATCCGCCGCGCGCGCCGTGTCCGGGCGCACGATCAACTCGGGCCTCTGCAGGCTTGAATTGCTGGTCACTTGGTTGATCCCCGCTAGGCCGCGCAGTTCCTGCTCCACCGTGGCCGCATGCTGCGCCAGCAGATCAGTGTCCTCACCGGAAAGCACCAGCGTGTAGGCTTCATTCGCGGCCACCTTGATGCGTGCACCGGCAACGTCCTGCAGGCGGGTGCGCAGCTCGCGCTCAATGTGTTGCTGGCTCAGACCTGTGCGCTGCTTGCGTGGCGTCAGGTTCAGCGTGAAGTTCGCCGTGCGGGCCTCGGCCGCGTTGCGCACTGGACTGTCTCCGGTGCTGCCGCCGCCAATGGCGGCGTAGATCATCGTCACATGCGGATGTGCGGCCACGGCGGCACGTACTTCGTCGGCGATGGCGCGCGTTTGCTCGAATGTACTGCCGGGCGGCAGTTCGACGCTGATACGGGTTCGGCTCAGGTCGTCCGGCGGCATGAAGTCGCCCTTGATCGCACCCGTGAGCAGTGGCGTGCAACTGGCGATGCCGAATACCGTCATGATCGCTAAGGCCGCGCCCTTGTGCGTGAAGGCCCAGCGCGCGGCCTTCAGATAGGCCGCCATCCAGAATGGCTCGGCATGGGGCCGGGTCGGCTTCGTGAGCAGGTAGGCCGCCATCATGGGCGTGAGCAGCCGGGCCACGACGAGCGAGAAGAACACGGCGATGGATGCCGTCCAGCCAAACTGCACAAAGAACTTGCCGGCCAGGCCCTTCATGAAGGCGGTGGGCAGGAAGACGGCGATCAACGTGAACGTGGTGGCGATCACCGCCAGCCCGATCTCGTCGGCCGCCTCGCGGGCGGCCACCAGCGGTTCCTTGCCCTGCGCCAGATGGCGCATGATATTTTCGATCTCCACGATGGCGTCATCCACCAGAATGCCGACCACCAGTGACAGGGACAGCAAGGTGATGACGTTCAGCGTGAACCCCATCCACTGCATGACCAGGAAGGTAGGGATGATTGATAGCGGCAGTGCCACGGCGCTGACGAACGTCGCACGGAAGTCGCGCAGGAAGAGCCCCACCACCAGCACTGCGAGCACGGCGCCTTCGATGAGCAGCCACATGCTACCTTCGAAGTTCTCTGCCACGGGATCGACGGCGTTGAATGCCTCGGTGAGTTCGATGTCCGGTTGTTCCGTCTTCAATGCGGCGAGCGCCTGACGCACGCCGTCGGCAACATCGATGACACCGGCGCCCGTGGTACGGAGTATCTCGAATCCGACCACCGGTTTGCCGTTCAGGAAGGCCCCACTGCGGCGCTCGGCCATCGCATCGCTCACGGTGGCCACCTGATCCAAGCGCACGACTTGCCCATTGGGTAAGGGAATTTCGATGGCGGCCAGCGCTGCAGCCGAGGACACTGTGCCGATCGTGCGTACGGTCTGCTCACCGCTGCCCAGCTTGACGCGCCCGCCCGGAGCTTCGCGCTGCACTTGGACAAGCCTTCGCGAGACATCGGCCGCACTCAAACGCAGCGCCAGCAGCCGGTCCGGGTCCAGTTCCACGCGCACTTCACGGCTCACACCACCCACGCGGGTGACGGCTCCGACGCCGGGCACGGCGAGCAGACGCCGGGTGATATGGTCATCCACGAACCACGACAGTGCTTCATCGTCCATGCGCGTCGATGCCACCGTGTAGGTCAGGATCGGATCGTTCTGGAACTCGATCTTGCTGATGATGGGATCGCGCAGAGCTGCCGGCAGATCGGCCCGCACGCGAGCCACGGCGGCCCGGGTGTCGTCCAGGGCTTCCTGTGGCGGCTTCTCCAGACGGAACTCGGCCGAGACCGTGGCTACGCCGTCCTGTACCGTCGTGTGCAGGTGGCGCAGTCCCTTCATGGTGGCCATCGCGTTCTCCAACTTGCGCGCGACCTCGGTTTCCATCTGGGCTGGCGCGGTACCTGGTAGGCTGGCCACGACAGTTACCATCGGCAGGTCAACGTCCGGGAAGTTCTGAACCTTGGCGCTGCTGAAGGCGATCAACCCTGCTGCCGTGAGCATAATGAACAGCAGGATGGCTGGCACGGGTTTGCGGATCGACCAGGAGGAGAAGTTCATAGTCGGCTCCTTCCGTGCGGGGAGGGCTGGGGAGATCGATTCGGGGTGGTGCTGACGACACGCACCGTCAAGCCATCCGCTAGGAAGCCGACTCCGGACTCGACGACCGCCGTATCGGCGGCAAGTCCTTCGCGGATCTCTATCCGGTCACCGCGCCGCGCGCCCAGCGCCACCTTCTGCTGACGCACCTTGTCGCCCTCGATGCGGAAGACATAGCTGAATCCGTCGCGCAGCAGGACGGCGGTTTCCGGCAGCGTCAGCACCGTGTGCTGGTCCAGCAGAAACTCGCCCCGTGCGAAAAGGCCAGCGCGCACCCGAGGGACAGACTTGAGATCCACGTACACGAGGCCGGTGCGGCTTTGCGGATCGACCTGTGGCGAGATTTTTCGCACACGGCCTTCAACAGACTGTGTGCCACCGAATGCTATGCGCACGGTCTGCCCTGGCGCTATCCGTGCGAGTTCGGGTCCCGGCAATTCGGCGCGCCACTCAAGCCGGCCCTGGCGCTGCAGGCGCATGATTTCTGCCCCTTCTTGGACGAGCGCACCTTCAACCGCAAGCCGGACGCTGATCACGCCATCGTCCGGCGCCCGCACCTGGGTGTAGGCCAGTCGCAGCGTGTCGGCCTGCACGCGCGCACGGGCTGCGGCCAGTCGTGCCTGCGCCGCATCGCCGGCTGCCAGCGCTTGGTCGATGACCTGCTCCGACAAGAAATTGGTGCCTTGCAGTGCTCGGGCGCGATCAGATGCCCGGCGCGCCTCTGCGGCATTGACCTCGGCCTCTTGAAGCGCCGCGCGGCTGACGTTCAGATCGGCTTCGAGCGTGCCAGGATTTAGCTGTGCCAGAAGCTGCCCTTGCTCCACTCGGTCACCGACGTCGGCCAGCAGTCGCGACAGGCGCTGCCCACTGATCTCGGCGCCGATCACGACTTCCTGCCAGGCGGCGATACTGCCGACAGCGCTCAATGTCTGTGGCCACTGCTGTGAGGTGGCTACGGTGCTCTTGACCGTCAGTGCCGGTGATGAATTAGAGGCAGCGGTGGTTTGAGCAGCGCTGCGCTTGGTAACGAGCAGCACTGCGCAGGCAATGCAAAGGGCGACAGTCGCGGCGAAGAGAAAAACGAGAGGATGCTTCATGGTTGAATAGCCCGTTGTTTGATGAGTCTTGGGCCGGCGTTCCAGCCACAGCCAAGAATGTAGTACAGTCGGAATCGGGCCTGTGCCTGATCCGTCTGCGCAAACAGGCGGACGAGGTAGTTGAGCGTGTAGCCCCGCTTTTGTGCCAGGTCCGCCACGATGTTGAGGAACGGAACAGCGCCAGCCGGCGTTGTCGTCAGGTTCTTGGTCAGCAATGGTATGTTCATGTGCTTGCTTCCAGGTTGAGGGTAAGACACCACACGCCAAGCGCGGCGATGAACTACAGAGATTGTTGCTACGCGCTTGGCGTGCGGTATTCACTCGCGAATGATAACGATACCCAATATGTGGAACTCATCTATGTCGTGTGTTGCTGCCAGTTCCTTGATGTTCTGGTCAGGGGTCGCCGTGATGCCGTGTGTCTTGAGCTTTGCCAGAAGAGCAGCTCGGTCCTTTCGTGTGACGTCGGCCAATGCAGACAGCGGAGCGTCGATGAGTGCGTTGTAGATTGGCCACTTCAATTGCGGTACCGTGATGCGCCCGAAAGAGAACGTCGATACGACAAGAACGAGAGCAAAAATAGCAACATTGGCTCGCCCCCAATTGGATTGGAAGTGCTTCGTGAACGGACGGAAGTTAACAGCAATGTGGCCGCCTGCGCCGACAAGGAATAACCACGAGAACCATTCATGCGCGAAGCTGAGGTATCCTGGAACTATGTCGAAGAACATCAGGACGCCTGTGACACTCATCAGAATGAAGGACCCGATGACCAATGGCGTAGACCAGGTGCGTAAGCCGAGGGGTTTGACTGTTTTCATCTCAGCTTCCTGTCGAACTGATCGTTGGCTGTCTGTAATGGCGTGAAGACGATTCGCCCGCCGGTATGGTAAGTCTCGCACCATGCCTGCTCAACATCTCGAAGCGGCATAGCTGTCATGTCGATGTGGAACGTGCCGCGTGCGATTTCTTTCGCCAGCGTAGGCAGTTCCATGAGGATCTCGCGCCCCGACACTGAGCCTTGTCCGCTGCCCACGATCTGGAGATTCGCAGAGCGCAAGAACGCGCCCGAAATTGCAGCGACTTCACCTGCCATCGAGCCGACGTGTATCCAGGTTAGCGGGAGGCTGCGATCTGCCCGCTGCTTGAGCATGGCGTCCATGACTCGCACTGCGGTCTCGCCCCAGAGGAAATCGAGCACGACATCCAACTCGCGCGTGAGGGCGCCCAACCGGGCATCGCCCAGCGTCACGATTTCGGTAGCCCCGAGCGCGGGAAGTTTCGCGAGCTTCTGCTCGTCGCGACCTGCTGCGATGACCTGCGAAGCGCCCATGTGTCGGGCGATCTGCACGGCCATGGTTCCCGAACTGCCGGTGGCGCCGAGGACCAGTACCTTCCGCCCGCGCTGATAGGGCAGACGGAAACGCAGCGCGAGCCAGGACGCCATCGCGGGATTCATTGCGGCAGCGACTGTGACGGGGTCGCAGCCGCTCGGCAGCTCGATGCTATGGTCGAGTTCGATCACCGTCCTCTCGGCCATCGTACCGATCTGCCCGGGGCTCTGCGCGAAGTAGCGTAGCTTGCCGTCGGCGCCGCGCCCGACACCATCGGCACCTGGAACGAGCGGCAGAGTGCCAGCGCTGGAGTAGTGCGCGCCAGAAGCTCGCCCACGGGTGAGATGGTGCAGGCCAGCGGCGAGTACTTCGACAAGCATTTCTCCAGACCCTTTGGGTTCTGGCTCAGGGAAATCGCCATAGTGCGGCGGTTGATCGAAAGAGGTGATGACGGCTGCTTTCAAGAGGCTCTCCTAGGGTGGGCATGCAACCCACATAGTTCGTATTGCGATCTATTGTTGATACGTAATGCGAACTATGTCAAGATGGAGCCAAGATGAAGAAGAAAAAATCCATGAAACAACCAACCCCACCTGGCGAAGGACTGGCCGATGCGCTCGTGCCGACCGCCTTTGTCACGATGGCCATACTCAACAAGATCGGCGCCGAGAACGACCTGTCCCTCACGCTGATCCGCGTCCTGGGCATCCTGTGGGACCGGCGCCCACGGATGACCGAGCTTGCCGACTACCTGGGGTTGGAGAAGCAGACGATGTCAGGGCTCGTTGCCCGGGCGGAAAAAAAGGGACTCGTGGCGCGCGCGCCCAACGCGGAGGATGGCCGGGCGACGGATGTTTTTCTGACGAGCGAGGGGGCCAAGCTCGTCAAACGCCTGCATGCACAGACACAGCAGGCATTGGCACCGCTCATCGAGCAACTCAGTGCAGCAGATCAGCAATCCCTTCAGGCGTTGCTTCGGCGCATGCTCGAAACCCGAAAAAGATGAGGATCATGCGCGACTCCTGCACCAACGACGGCTCGATGCTGTGAGTTCAACGGGTCGATGCAACGCTATCCTTAATCGAAGGGGGACGTTGCCATGAAACGAAGAACTCGCATCTACTACACACCAGAACAAAAGGCGATTATCTGGGACAGATATAAGCAAGGTGATTCCCTGCATGATATCGCCAGCATGTTCGACAGATTTCACTCTTCTATTATGCCTACAATCCACCAGACAGGTGGCTACCATCCTCCCGTGCGAAAGCGGCACCGGTTAGCGCTTTCACTTGATGAAGGAGAGGAGATATCCAGAGGATTGGTAGCAAAACGCAGCATCAGGGACATCGCTGTTAAATTATCAAGAGCCCCTTCAACGATTAGCCGCGAGATAAGGAGGCACGGCGGTGCAAAACAATATCGTGCAGCAAAAGCCGATACTGCTGCGTGGGAAAATGCTCTGAGACCAAAACCTTGCAAGCTAATTGAAAGCCCCACATTGTGCAAAATCATTGCAGAGAAGATGCATCAGGACTGGTCGCCGGAACAGATTGCCGGTTGGCTGAAACGCTGTTATCCGGATAGTCAGGAAATGCATGTGTCACACGAAACGATATATAAAACGCTTTTTATACAAACCCGGGGTGCATTAAAAAAAGAACTGCAGCAATGCCTCAGAAGCGGAAGAGTCGTGCGTAGATCCAGAACATCATCGCTTAAAGGGAAAGGATTAGGATCAATCCCGGATACGATCTCTATCAGCGAAAGGCCACCTGAAGCAGCTGACAGAGCCATACCCGGTCACTGGGAAGGTGACCTGATCCAGGGCTCTAAAAACTCCTATATCATCACCCTCGTAGAACGTCATTCCCGTTTTGTTATGCTGGCCAAAGTTAGGGACAACAAGACCATAACGGTTATATCAGCACTCATCAGACAAGCCCGAGAATTACCTGCTGAGCTTTATAAAACATTAACATGGGACCGGGGTGCTGAAATGACCAGCCATACCCGGTTTACCGTAGCCACAGATATTCAGGTTTACTTCTGCGATCCTCAATCTCCCTGGCAACGCGGCTCAAATGAAAATACAAACAGATTACTCAGACAGTATTTTCCAAAAGGAACTGACTTATCAGTTCACAGCCAGCAAAGACTAAACAGTGTTGCCAGGCAGCTCAACGAGAGGCCAAGAAAAACGCTAGACTATGAATCACCCGCAGAGCGTTTTAACCAATGTGTTGCATCCACCTGTTGAACTCACAGCACAAAGCGGACCGTCATACCTGCTTTAGTCACTGGCTTAGCGTAGGATATTTTCCGTTTTCCAAGCGGCCCCCACAGAACTTCACAACACCAAAAAGCTCCTTTTGGGGGCCGTCGCATCGTCAACGCATTCATTTGAGAAAGTCAAAATCCTCCCGGCGCTGAACTTCCATACCATGATTTTTCTGAATCGCCAGAATTGTCTGGTCGGCGGCGTGTAATTTATCCTGCAATTCCTGGCCTCCCGCTTCCCCGTTATAAAAAGCTGGAGGAGTAGAGAGAATGGCCTCCATAACGTCCATCAATGACGCGACCTCCTCACCGCTCAGGGTGCCGCAGTCATATATCAGATCGTTATGCAGCTTTGAAATATGTCCTGCCATCGTCATTGAGTACGCCATTCCATTTTTCGTTCTGGGTGTTGACGATGTTTCAGTAAGCACACGCCAGTATTCAAACACAGACCGGGCAGTGGTGATTAACCTCCGAGTGTATTCCTCTGAGCTAAAAAGCCGGGAGCTGACCGTAAAGGGGAGTTTTCCGTTTTCAGCAATATACTGATAGAGCAAAGTAATGGCCTGCGTGGGGTTGGTTCCCAGCAGTTTCATTGTTTCATCCGTGCGTTGTTTGAGTTCTTCATCAATGCGAACGCTGATCTGTGACAGTGCCATACACACTTCCCGTGTAGTGAGTTTGCTATACAACATATCACAGTGATATTTGTGTAGCAACTATGCTACACGCTTAGTCCCTATCCTTGGCATTTCAGCACAATCGGAAAAAGAGAAGCGTGGGAATAAGCCGGGTATTCACATTCAGAGAGACGGGATCTCTGAGAATTTATCCATGGTGCGTTTTTTATCGATACGAGTCTGTAGCCACGCCTGAAAATCCGGGCGTGTTTCCGCCTTCCTGACGGCTTCAACAGAGAATACCTTATATTTGCCCTGCTGCAGGGGCACGCCAAGCCAGCGGCGTATGGCGGCGTCTGTCCACAGACGGGAGTTCTTAAGCCTGTAGACCGTGATCCATTTTTCAGACCATGCATCAAATTTCTGGCAACGCAGCTGATAGCGTCGCTCTTCTTCCCGTCTTTTCCAGTCGCTATCTACAGCAAACTTTCGGTGACCAACAAAAATCCCCTGGACTTTGCCCATGTCCTATATCCCCCGATATGCAGTCATTATCCAGGGTAACAGTTAAGAGCCGTAACGACCAGCAGCTCCGGGCAGAATAGTCCAGTGGGTACCGGCACCTGACCCCGGAGAGGTGTCTACTGTATGCGACAAGGTGGGCAAACACGGAGATGGCCATCTCCATAATTTCTGAATGCCGGCACGACCATCAGGCGATAAAATAGCAAACGTAAGACAACATACCCCAAGGTCTTTGGACCTTTACCGTGCCCGACCCGGCCCCCGCCGCGCGGACGAAAAAAAGAGAAAAAATAAAAAAAAAGAAAAAAAGAATATGCCGAAAATGTGCACAGTCGAGACCCACGCAGAGCGTGGCACTCCGGAGCAAAGGCTTTGCAGGGCTATAAGGCATGTTGTCTTACGTTTTGAGTGTGATGGTTACGAGCTCACCAGCTTTCATGAATTGTCCCGCCGGGTGGACTGCTATAAAGTGCATACCAGCACTGCAGCCCCTGCCGGTGATGATGAATAATTCCGTCCGGCGAGTATTGAGCAAGACCTTCACTACGTATTAAAACCTGGAACTCTGGGATGACGATGCCTGAGGTGATTTACCACCGGGAGTAAAAATTCGTTTATGGCGCCAGCAGCTGGTACCTGGCAGAGTTAAGTTCTTATCGCAAAGGATGATAAAAATGAGCCATGGCAAATGTGAGCCGACAAACACGAATGCCGCCGATTACAAGCTGTACGCGCGATTCGATGCTGGTGAAACGCTTGAAAGCGTTTTAGCCTCTCCACCGACCACGAAGCACAATAAAGTAACTTCTGAAGGAAACATCAGGACAGAACACAGAATGTGGATGGCGTGGAGAAAGAAGCATCCCAGACCACTCTGATTATCAGTGACGATTAATAAGGATAAAACATGCGAACGACAAGTATCACCCTGTGTCTGGTTTTGGCGAGTTTTGGTGTATCCGCTAAAATCCTTGCAGAGCCAGACCTTACTAACCAGGCAAATAAAACGTGTGCTAAACGAGATGTACTGGAACTGAAAGTCCCTTTAGAAGCCAATAATCCGTCCTCCCCCACATGGGGTTTGGACAAGGGCATGGTGCAGGCCACAATTGACGCACTGAAAGAAAATCCAGACATCGCCCCGGCTGACTCTGTAGCCTGCCAACAGGCTGCAATAAAACAGTATCGGGCTGGGCAAAAACACTACAGTAAGCTCAAGTAGCTGCCGTGATGCCCACCAGCTGAAACCTGTGTGTGGTATAAAAACCCCGTAGCGCTGGTGCAAAACAGACCAGCGCATTCCAGTTCTCAATCCCGTTCTGTGCTGTAGGCCCCTGTCGCATTCAGACCTGAATTACCGTGCAAGGAAACATGTCAGTAAGCCATCGGGATACAAAAACTGGTGGTATAGCCACTTTAGCTTAAAGCTAATGTATGCGTACATTAGCATAAAATTTATGTTATTTACCCTTCTCCCTTCCTGGATGCCTTAACCTGGGTCTGATAGTTGCGCTTTACCCGCTCAATTTCCGCCAGAGTTGCCGCCCAGTGCAGCCCTGCGGCGTGACGATATCTGGTTGCCATTTTTTCAACGGCCTCCGGAGTGCTGTCATCGCTGCGGTGCTGCCGTCCCTTCACCCCGAAAATTTCCACTATAAGCCACTGGCTACCGGTTCTGCCGAACAAGGCCTGACACAGCCGCCTCACGGCAAGCGGGGTCAGATCCGGGTCGGGATCATACGCGATGGTGGCAAAAATAAAACGCAGCATCTCAGAGGTTTTGTAGCGTTTTACCGCTGCCGCCAGCCGGGCAGCTCTTTGCGGCGCTTCCCAGCGGTCGTCGCTGTAACCTGCCACTTCAGAGAGATAGTCCTTCTCGAGTTGTTTAGCCGTGTAGCAACGTCCCCCCAGAAACATCCGCATAGCTTCTTTCGTTTCAGCTCTCACGAATCTTGTCCTCAGCCAAAGCTAATGTACGCATACATTAGCATTAAGTATCAGGTTAAACAAAAATCAGGAAACCGATCTGATTCAGTGCAGGTGGCTGTCTCTTTTGAATTATAGCTTTTGCGTTCTGGTATACAGGTTGCCCCTCCCCCCTCTTTTCCCGCTGGTCTACTGTAGTCGACACAAAAGACAGGAACCTCGGTATGTCCTGATAATATTGTTTGAGTTTTAATCACGAAGCAGAGGGTATCGCATATAGTAGACACAACGAAGCCAGAATAACGCTCGATGCAAAATTTAGATCGTTGTCGCCTACAGTAGACATTCCTGGTTTCGACGCTGGTGCTTCCAATACTGACCAGTCCCGGGCCATGGCATAGCATCCAATAGACATAGTGATTTCCTCCACCAGCTTTCCTTAAAAAGCTTACATTTACGGATAACCTCACCACAGCCGCACATACCAGCCAATGGCCAGTATGATAGTTGTAGCATGCAGTAGACCTTTACCCTCGAGGCTTCCCTGGTTGTCGCACACAGTAGACACATTATGTCGGCCACCAGTTCGACCGGTATTATCCGGCCCCTGAACAAAAACTCGAATACAGTAGACCTTCGCCAAATATGTTGGGGTCGCACACAGTAGACATTAAACGTGGGTTTACAGCATATCTGGCGCTTCCCGGCTACCAGGCAGAGCGTCGGATACAGTAGACCGTTACCATCTCTGCCAGGTCTCACTGGTTGTCGCATACAGTAGACAGTAAATTCTTTCCACCACGGATAACCGGCACTGATCCGCGATTTAATCGGGCATAAAATACAGTAACCCATTGCCTGACAGCACCTAACCGGTGCGTTAGTTGTCGCATACAATAGACACCCGTTGTTCCTGCCCGGCAGAACCGGCGATGCCCGGCCATTTAACCGGGCATCGAATACAAT
>NZ_JBEAFQ010000014.1:0-148467 GCF_040062275.1 Klebsiella sp. GW_Kp182
ACCCGCTGATTGGCTCGGCCGGGGTGTCGGCGGTGCCGATGGCGGCCAGGGTGTCAAACAAAGTGGGTCTGGAGTCGGACGCGCAGAACTTCCTGCTGATGCACGCGATGGGCCCGAACGTGGCGGGGGTGATTGGCTCGGCGATTGCCGCCGGGGTGATGCTCAAGTACGTGCTGGCGATGTAAATCGTTACCTTTCCCGGAGGCGGCGCGCTGCGCCTGTTCGGGCTACCGGATCGCAGACGGCTGTAAACCTGTAGCCCGGGTAAGGCGTCAGCCGCGACCCGGGGATTATCCCGGAGGCGGCGCTTAACGCGCCTTGTCCGGGCTACCAGACTGCACGGACCCGTAGCCCGGTCAGCGCAGCGCCACCGGGAGATTTCCTATAAGGAGGCTTTGATGAATGAAACCATAACATTACGCCCCGAAAGCAGGGCATCGATATCGACAAAGGGTGTGGTCGTGGATGACATGCTGGCGTCGCTCAACGAGCTCGAGCAACTGCATCCGGCGCTGAATCTGCTGGCGCATCCATCAATCGGTCAGGGGAGTCATGATTTCTTTTTCCAGTGTTATGACGCTGGCGTACAGCATGCGCAAGCGGGAGTCGCTGAAACGGTATCAGCGCTGCCTGATTCGCTGTCACATGAGCAGCAAAGATGCGCGCTGCTGTGTGCCGCAGCGGGTCGCCTGAACGCCCTGGGCCAGCCGCTGACGCACAATCGTCTATGCGATCTGGCCGGTCAGTATTGCGCCAGCGTGGCGGATGCTGATGCCGAAACCCGCAGCGGTTTTTATACCGTACGCAGCATATCGCTGCCGGTTTACCGGCGGCTGCTGCGGGATAAGCATCCTTCTGGCATCTGTCTGCAGCAGGCGCTGCTGCACCTGCTGGCCTGGAAGAGCGATTCCCCCTGGGCCCGGCAGCAGGCTCAACGGTTGCTCTGGCAGGGCGGCGTTCTGGGGGATAAAGGCGAGTTTGCGCTCATGACGCTGGATGACGAGCTGCGGGAGCGCCAGTTTGCGTGGCCTGACCTGCGGTCGCTGCTGGCCATAACCGGGTTTCTGGCGACATTCCCGGCCGGGCCGCTATTTGCTGATTGAAAGGTGCTCCCCCGGCGGGGGAGCCTGTTAATTGGTTGCCGGATATTCCTGTACGGCGATATGCAGCGTGATTTTTTTATCGTCGCGCATAATCACCACCGGAATTTCCGAACCCGGACGAATCTCTGCGACCTGATCCATGGTTTCGAGGGCGGAAACGGCGGGCTTGTCGTTAACGGAAATAATCACGTCGTTGGCGCGGATACCCGCCTGGGCGGCCGGGCCTTCCGGCGCAACATCATTCACCACAATCCCCTGCAGCTGATCGATACCGCCGCCGCCCTGCGCATGCATCGGCGCAATTTCGCGGCCGCTGATCCCTATATAGCCGCGAATCACGCGGCCATCGCGGATCAGCTTATCCATAATCTTGGTTGCCAGCTGGAAGGGGATCGCAAAGCCGATGCCTTCCGGCGTTTCGCCGTCGTTGCTTTTATCAAATGACAGGGTGTTGATACCCATAAGCTCGCCCAGCGAGTTCACCAGCGCGCCGCCTGAGTTACCGTGGTTGATCGACGCGTCGGTCTGCAGGAAGTTCTGGCGCCCGGTGGGGTTCAGGCCGATACGGCCGGTGGCGCTGATAATGCCCTGGGTAATGGTTTGCCCGAGGTTGTACGGGTTGCCAATCGCCAGCACGACGTCACCGATATGCGGCACGCGTTTCGGATTAATCGGAATGACCGGCAGGCCGCCGCTGGCGTTGATTTTTAATACCGCCAGATCGGTGAGGGTATCGGAGCCGACCAGCAGCGCTTCAAAGACCCGTCCATCCTGCAGAGCAACAATAATCTGGTCGGCATCGTTGATAACGTGCTTATTGGTCAGGATATAGCCGCGCTGATCCATGATCACGCCGGAACCGAGCGTTAGCTGGTTATGGCTGGTGCTGTTGAGGGCGCGGTTATAGACGTTCACGACCGCTGGGGCGGCGCGGCGAACGGCGGAATTATAGCTGGCGGGGGATTCATCCGCGCTATCGTACTGCGTGGTCGGCGAAAGCTGCCACTGGCGCAGCGAAGGCATAACGGCCAGCAGCAGGCCGCCGACAATCAAACCGATAAGTATCGAACGTAAAAACTTTCCAGGCATGATGCAGATATCGTTGATGGATAGACAGGCGCAGCATAACACGTCTTGTCCGGACATCGCACTGCACGCGATGCCCGGAAGGCGAGTTAACGCAGCAGCAGATAGATGCTTTCGCTGCCGCGAATGACGTTCAGCGCAATCACCGTCGGTTTGCTTTCGAGCACTTTGCGCAGTTCGGCAATGGAGCGCACGCGCTCGCGGTTGAGGCCAATAATGATATCGTCTTTATGCAGGCCCGCCTGCGCGGCCGGGCTGCCTTTATCGACATTATCAATGACGATGCCTTTGGTTCCGTCTTTCATCTGACCGTCGCTTAACGATGCGCCCTGCAGGGCCGGTGCGATAAGCTCGGCGCTGGCGGAAGAAGAGGTGCTCTTGTCCAGAGTGACTTCCACTTCAACGGGTTTTCCTTCGCGCAAGAGTCCTAGCTTCACTTTGGTGCCCGGCTCGGTCGTGGCGATGCGTGAACGCAGTTCGGCGAAGCTGTTGAGCGGTTTACCGTTGAGGCTGACGATAACGTCGCCAGATTTAATTCCCGCTTTGGCCGATCCGGAGTTTGGCAGCACCTCGCTGACGAACGCGCCGCGCTGGACGTCAAGGTTCATCGCTTTGGCGATATCCGCGCTCATTTCCATACCTTTAATACCCAGCAGGCCGCGTTTGATTTCACCAAACTGAATAAGCTGCTGGGAGAGGATTTTCGCCATATTGCTGGGGATCGCGAAGCCAATGCCGACGCTGCCGCCGCCCGGGGCCAGAATAGCGGTATTGATACCAATCAGCTCGCCGTTGAGGTTCAGCAGCGCGCCGCCGGAGTTGCCGCGGTTGATTGAGGCATCAGTCTGGATAAAGTTCTCCAGCCCCTCAAGGTTCAGGCCGCTGCGGCCAAGGGCTGAAATAATCCCTGAAGTGGCGGTCTGGCCCAGGCCAAACGGGTTACCGACGGCGACGGCGAAGTCGCCCACCCGCAGTTTATCGGAGTCGGCGATCGCGATTTGCGTCAGGTTGCTGGGTTTTTGCAACTGCAGCAGGGCGATATCGCTCTGCTCGTCGCTGCCGACCAGTTTGGCATCGAACTCACGCCCGTCGTTGAGCTGGACGCTGATTTTCTGGGCCTGATTAATGACGTGATTATTGGTCAGCACGTAGCCTTTTGCGGCGTCAATAATGACCCCTGAGCCCAGGCCTTCAAAAGGCTGCGCCTGCTCTTGCGGCGCGTTGTCGCCAAAGTACTTCTTCAGCTCTTCCGGCATATTTTGCGCGGGTGACGCGGTACCCTCAACCTGTACGCTCACCACCGCCGGCAACACTTTCTCCAGCATCGGCGCGAGGCTTGGCAACGCGCCCTGGCCGGGAACCTGTGTCGGTAAAGACGCTGCTGCCGGAGGTAAGGCGGACAACGACAACCCAATGCTTAACGCTAACGCACTCAACAGCAAAGTCGGTTTATTCATTAGTTGCTGGCTCTCGTAACCTAAGGTGTATGGTAAACGTCCCGAATGGCCTGATGTTATTGAATTTTCGACCCGGTAACAACGTGGGCAATCGTTAAATTGTAGCTGGGATGGAAGGTGGAAACGGGCGCAGAGGGTGCGCCCGGAAAATATTTTTACTGTCGTTGCCGGTTTAGTCGCGCTTTACGCCGCCGCGCAGCAGACCGGATGCGCCTTCAGAGTAGTCGCGCGGCATCTGGACCGGGGCCTGATCGTTGCCCGCTTCGGACTCTTCCAGACGATTGCGGAACGGGTTGGCGTCCGCCATGCTGTCCGGCAGCAGGTTGTTGGAGCTTTTCGCCATATGCTGATACAGCTGGCGGTAATCATGCGCCATGTTATCCAGCAGCTCTGCGCTCCGGGCAAAATGGCTCACCAGCTCTTCGCGGTACTCTTCCAGCTCTGCTTTATTCTTTTCCAGTTCGAACTGCAGCGCCTGCTGTTGGCGTAATTTGCGATTGCCAAAACGCATCGCGACGGCGCCGATAATGATGCCGACAACTAGCCCAATTAGCGCGTATTCCCAGGTCATGAACATCTCCCGTTGTTTTGTGGTTCCGTAGGGTGGCTGTGAGGCTCTCCGCCTGCGCCCGATAGTGCCACTATAACCGCTAATTCCACAGAAGTGGAATCCTGGCGTATCATCACGTAGTGTAGAGCGGCCTTTTTTTCGTCAATCGTGAGCTACGGCATTACGGTTTTCAAGGAATAACAATTAGATCATGCAAAGCCTGTCCCCAACATCGCGTTACCTTTCCTCTCTCAAGGAGGGGAGCCATCAACCTGACGACGTCCAGCGAGAAGCGGTCAGCCGCCTCGATACGATTTATCAAGAACTGCAGAATAAACCTTCGGTCGCGCCGCAAACCGGCGGCGGTCTGCGGGCCAAATTCGGCAAACTGCTGGGCAAGCGCGAACCCGTTGCCGAAACGGCTGCCGTTCGCGGCCTCTACATGTGGGGCGGCGTCGGCAGAGGAAAAACCTGGTTGATGGATCTGTTCTATCAAAGTTTGCCGGGAGAACGTAAACAACGTCTGCACTTTCATCGCTTTATGCTGCGGGTTCATGAAGAGTTAACGACGCTGCAGGGGCACAGCGATCCGCTGGAAATCGTCGCGGATCGCTTTAAAGCTGAAACCGATGTGCTCTGCTTCGATGAGTTTTTCGTTTCTGATATTACCGATGCAATGCTGCTGGGCGGCCTGATGAAAGCGCTATTTGCCCGCGGCATAACCCTGGTGGCGACGTCGAATATTCCGCCTGACGAGCTGTACCGCAACGGCCTTCAGCGCGCTCGTTTCCTGCCCGCCATCGACGCCATTAAACAGCATTGCGATGTGATGAATGTCGACGCCGGTATTGATTACCGCCTGCGCACGCTAACCCAGGCGCATTTGTGGCTGTCGCCGCTGAACGCTGAGACGCAGCAGCAGATGGATAAACTGTGGCTGGCGCTGGCGGGGGCGAAGCGCCAGCAGATGCCAACGCTGGAGATCAACCATCGCCCGCTGCCGACGCTGGGCGTTGAGAACCAGACGCTGGCGGCTTCCTTCGCCACGCTGTGCGTGGATGCGCGTAGCCAGCACGACTATATTGCGCTCTCGCGTCTGTTTCATACCGTGATGCTCTTAGATGTGCCGGTGATGACCGGGCTGATGGAGAGCGAGGCGCGGCGCTTTATCGCCCTGGTCGATGAGTTCTATGAGCGCCACGTTAAACTGGTGGTCAGCGCGGCGGTACCGCTGTATGAGATCTATCAGGGCGAGAGATTAAAATTCGAGTTCCAGCGCTGTTTATCGCGCCTGCAGGAGATGCAGAGCGAGGAGTATCTGAAGCGGGAACACCTGGCGGGGTAAAACCGGGGACAAATCACATAAAGGGGTCGATCTTTGACCCCGACTTCTCTATAATCTTGCGACCCCACGTTACGAGAAGGTTTTTTTCCCAAAACTTTCTATGTGCCGGCATAGGCTATTCGAAGGGGTAGGTTTGCTGGACAATGTCGTGTGAACCTCAACTGACTAAACGTTTGGGTGTTCACCAACGTGTAACTTATTTATTTGGGTAAGCTTTTAATGAAAACTTTTACAGCTAAACCAGAAACCGTAAAACGCGACTGGTATGTTGTTGACGCGACCGGTAAAACTCTGGGCCGTCTGGCTTCCGAACTGGCTCTGCGCCTGCGCGGCAAGCATAAAGCGGAATACACTCCGCACGTTGATACCGGTGATTACATCATCGTTCTGAACGCAGAAAAAGTTGCTGTAACCGGCAACAAGCGCGAAGACAAAATGTACTACCACCACACCGGCCACATCGGTGGTATCAAAGAAGCGACCTTTGAAGAGATGATTGCCCGCCGTCCTGAGCGTGTGATTGAAATCGCGGTTAAAGGCATGCTGCCAAAAGGCCCGCTGGGTCGTGCTATGTACCGTAAGCTGAAAGTTTACGCGGGTAACGAGCACAACCACGCGGCACAGCAACCGCAAGTTCTTGACATCTAATCGGGATTATAGGCAATGGCTGAAAATCAATACTACGGCACCGGTCGCCGCAAAAGTTCCGCAGCTCGCGTTTTCATCAAACCGGGCAACGGTAAAATCGTTATCAACCAGCGTTCTCTGGAACAGTACTTCGGTCGTGAAACTGCCCGCATGGTAGTTCGTCAGCCGCTGGAACTGGTCGACATGGTTGAGAAATTAGATCTGTACATCACCGTTAAAGGTGGTGGTATCTCTGGTCAGGCTGGTGCGATCCGTCACGGTATCACCCGCGCTCTGATGGAGTACGATGAGTCCCTGCGTGGCGAACTGCGTAAAGCTGGCTTCGTTACTCGTGATGCTCGTCAGGTTGAACGTAAGAAAGTCGGCCTGCGTAAAGCACGTCGTCGTCCGCAGTTCTCCAAACGTTAATTGTTTTCTGCTCACGCAGAACAATTTGCGAAAAAACCCGCTTCGGCGGGTTTTTTTATGGATAAATTTGCCATTTTCCCTCTACAAACGCCCCATTATTACCACTTTTTCAGCATTTCCAGAATCCCCTCACCACAACGTCTTCAAAATCTGGTAAACTATCATCCAATTTTCTGCCCAAATGCAGGTGATTGTTCATTTTTTGTTTGGATGACGAACGAAATGAAGTCACGCAAATGGGGTTTTTACATCTGGCTGGCCATGCGTGGTCGGCAGCAGTACAAAAATTCTGAATATACCTGGAGGTTTTCATGGCTGTCGCTGCCAACAAACGTTCGGTAATGACGCTGTTTTCTGGTCCTACTGACATCTATAGCCATCAGGTCCGCATCGTGCTGGCCGAAAAAGGTGTTAGTTTTGAGATAGAGCACGTGGAGAAGGACAACCCGCCTCAGGATCTGATTGACCTCAACCCGAATCAAAGCGTACCGACGCTTGTGGATCGTGAGCTCACTCTGTGGGAATCTCGCATCATTATGGAATACCTGGATGAGCGTTTCCCGCATCCGCCGCTAATGCCGGTTTATCCGGTGGCGCGTGGGGAAAGCCGTCTGTACATGCACCGTATCGAAAAGGACTGGTATTCGTTGATGAATACCATTCAGACCGGTACCGCTGTGCAGGCTGATACTGCGCGTAAGCAGCTGCGTGAAGAACTGCAGGCGATTGCGCCAGTATTCACCCAGAAGCCCTACTTCCTGAGCGATGAGTTCAGCCTGGTAGACTGCTACCTGGCACCGCTGCTGTGGCGTCTGCCGGTTCTCGGCGTAGAGCTGGTCGGTGCTGGCGCGAAAGAGCTTAAAGGCTATATGACTCGCGTGTTTGAGCGCGACTCTTTCCTCGCTTCTTTAACTGAAGCCGAACGTGAAATGCGTCTCGGTCGGGGCTAAATGATGGATGTATCACAGCTGACGCCGCGTCGCCCGTACCTGTTACGAGCGTTCTATGAGTGGCTGCTGGATAACCAGCTGACTCCGCATCTGGTCGTTGACGTCACTCTGCCGGGCGTAATGGTCCCGATGGAGTACGCTCGCGATGGGCAAATTGTTCTCAATATTGCCCCACGTGCTGTCGGTAACCTCGAGCTGGCCAACGACGAAGTGCGTTTTAACGCGCGCTTTGGTGGCGTGCCGCGCAATGTCTCCGTGCCGATGGCGGCCGTGCTGGCGGTTTACGCGCGCGAGAATGGTGCGGGAACCATGTTCGAACCAGAAGCGGCTTATGATGAAGATGTCACTAGCCTGAACGATGACGAAGAGCTGCCTGACAGCGAAACGGTCATGTCGGTGATCGATGGCGATAAGCCGGATAATCACGACGACGATCCCGACGATACGCCGCCTCCTCGCGGCGGCCGTCCGGCGCTGCGCGTCGTTAAATAATGTTTATCAGGCCCTTCGGGGCCTGTTTTACTTTCTGCCATTCACCGTGATTGCCGTAAAGCATCCCTCTTTAATTCTCTATTTCATACTCTCCGATGCGGGGACGTGGCGCTGATTTCAACTCCGCTAATAAACTTCATATTTCTACTACACTACGTGTAGGGCTCCTGGGTTGATTGTATTCCCCTTTCCACCCCCTTTTAACTGTATATCCGCTATCTGGTACGTCTTTAGTTAAGCTATTAAGCTGGGTTGCCGATGAGCGAAATAGCTTGATGAGTCTGTAATAAATCAGGGTGCGGTTGAAATTAAAATATAGCGCGGGAGATTTTTGTGAATTTATTGAATTCATATAATTAATATTCTAGTGTTTGATATTAACTTATTTTCCTTGTAAATGACTGTTCGGAATAATGGTGTTTTATTGCCGCTCTGGGGATAAAATATATCAATATTATTTTTATCGTTTATGGCGGTTTTATAATTAAAGTCAATGAATATTCATGTTAAGGCGCAAAAATCGTTGAGTTTTTGCTACGATTCATTGTTTTTTTTGTTTTTATTTACGTGAATTTCAGAAGGGTATTTATATGGCTTAATTATTAATTAAGTTTTTCTACATTTAAAGTTAATTTTTCTAAGTGTATTTTATTGTACCCTTTCATGTATTGTTCGTTTCGTATTTAATACGCATGCTTTCATTTAAAATGCGTTTATTAGATATATAAACATATTATACGTTAAGGATTGACTCATGAAAAAAACACTTCTGGCTGCCATTCTGGCAATGAGCGCGACTTCTGCTATTGCTGCTAACCCCTCCGCAGTATTAAAAGTAAAAGGTACTTTGACTAATGCTGCATGTACCCCAACTTTGAGTAATGGTGGTGTGGTTGATTATGGCATTATTAACTTGGGTATGCTTTCTGCTACTCAAGTTAATCAGCTGGGGCAGAAAGATATCGATTTAACTATTAATTGTACTTCACCAACCAAAGTATCATGGAACCTGGTTGATGAGCGCAGCAGTTCTAACGCAAATCTTGTCGTTGAAAACGCGACCTTTAATGGAATTTCTCTTCAAAGTATCGATCAGACTTACGGAGTTGGTAAGGCTGGCGAGGTAAATATTGGTTCATATTCTCTTTTTATAAAAAATAATAGCGTAACAGCAGACGGGAATAACGTTGACAATATCATTGTCGATTATTATGATTTAGGTGGAACTTGGAGGAATAATACTAATGGTACCACGGTAGGTAGCTCCTATCGCGATATTACTGTTGCGAATACCGGTTCTGTAGAACCGCTGGCATTCAAAACCGCCACTTTCCCAATGGCAACCTCTCTGGCAATTCAAAACACCAGCACGCTGGCTATTACTGACGATACCCCTCTGGATGGCCAACTTACCATCAGCCTGCGTTATCTGTAATTTTTAATATCATAAATTAATAATTAATAGGGGAAGTGTTTTGGCTATCCCCTATATAGAACGACCAGATTAACACGGAGTGTTAATGCTTAAGAAGGATTTTATTATGAGTTTATTTAATTCTTCAGCTATCAGATTGTGTATTGTCTCTGCATTTTGTCTGACCGCGCATTCAGTTTTTGCGGAAGGTATGGTGCCGGAGACAAGTTTACTGGTGATTGATGAAGCTACCCATAGTGGTACAATGAATGTTAAAAACACGGATGCGCATCCTGCATTACTGTATACCGCTATTATCGATTTACCAGATGAAAGTGAAGATATAAAAATAATGCCTACACAGCCTGTCATCCGCGTCGAACCTGGGCAAACACAACAAATTCGGTTTATTCTGCAGAATAACACACCACTGGAAGTGGAGCATTTTAAACGCGTAACGTTTGAAGGTATTCCGCCTAAAAATAATGATAAAAGAATTAAAATTGGTTTTAATATTCGCCAGGATTTGCCAGTTCTTATTCGCCCTGCTAACCTGGCTGTTGTTACTGATGCATGGAAGTATCTTCAATGGTCAGCAAAAGGAAATGAAGGGAAAGTCGTTAATCCAAGTGAATATGTTGTGCGGTTGGCTCGTGATATGATTTTTCTTCCTTCGGAAGCAACGGGGTATATTAATAAAAGCTATATTTTGCCCGGGGAAACATTAAAGATAACTATTTCAAAAAATATCGTTAGTGACAATAAAGTTAAATTTTTCCCTGCCAGTCGGTATGGTGTTGAAGTTCCAAGTTTTATTACGGAATTAAATGAAAGATAAGAAATATCTATGCATAAACAACGCCATTTTTCTTCCTGCAACTACGTATCTTTATGTTGTACCTTATCGCTGACTATATTTTTTTCTGCTGTTCTACAAGCCGAAGAGGTTACTTTTGACTCCGAAATGATTCACTCACGTGGGTTGAATATCAACCTTAACCGCTACTTTGCCCTGGCTCCACGTTTTCTTCCCGGTACACATTCAGTGCAGGTGAAAATTAATAATAGGGATAAAGGAACCGTGGCGGCGCGTTTTGGTGAGGATGGTACGCTTTGCATTGATAATGATTTTATTGAATTTGCCGGGTTAATGCCGGTTCCGTTGAAAAAAGATGAAGAGTGTCATGACATAGTTAATGATTATGCACAGGCAGTGGTTAAAGCCCTACCGGGTCAGGAAGCGGTAGAGCTGTTCCTACCGGCAGAAGCGTTGAACGACTTAAATGGCGACATTAAGAGTTTTCAGCGCGGCGGGATCGCCGGGTCGCTTAACTATAATCTGTTCAGTACACGCAGCGAATATGATGGTAGTGATGCCAGTCTCTACTCACAGGCCAGTCTGGAAGGTGGCCTGAATGCTGCTAGCTGGTCGTTGCGTAGCCGCTATATCCTCACCGACGATAATGGCATTAAAAATGCTGAAAGTATTTATACCTACGCCGAGCATGTTTTCGACATAATGAAGATGACAATGCAGCTCGGGGAGATTAATGCCAGATCGTACGTATTGAGTGGGGCGCCGATCCTTGGTGTTCAGTTGACGCCTACACGCGCTTTGCAAAGCCGCGGGAGTGGTATCAGTATTTCAGGGATTGCACGTAATGCCCAGGCTCGCGTTGAAGTACGCCAGAGCGGGCTGCTGATCTATAACACACTGGTGCCAGCCGGACCATTCACGATTGAGGATATGCCAGAGGTCCGTAGTAATGTGGATCTTGAGGTTACCGTTGTTGAATCCGATGGCTCAACCAGTCGCTTTATTGTTCCTGCCGCCTCCGTAAGGCGTTCATCGTTTTCTCGTCCCCAGGGAGTGTCTGTTTCAGTTGGTCAGGTGAACAAGATTAAGGGCGATCATGAAAATCCTTGGGTGTTTAACCTTTCTAACGACTGGCGTGTATTACAGCAACTGAATCTACTGTTCTCTGGCGCAATGGCGGAAAAGTATATTGCCTCGGGTGTTCAGACTGAATACTTACCAGCGGATAACTGGAGTGTATCCACCGGTGTCGCTGCAAGTCAGAAAAAGTATGGTGAGAAAAAAAATGGCGTGAAAACTGAGCTACAGACCTCGGTCAAGCTGGCGGAAACCCTGCGTTTATCCACAAGTGCAGCACATTTTAGCGACGGCTATCGTGAACTGACGGATGCTCTGAGTGATGATTTCCAGCCCTATACCAGTACATACTCGACTAGCCTGGCCTGGTCTACGTCGCTGGCCGGTACGGTCAGCGCAGGTTTTAACTACAGTAAAGGAAGCAGTGATTCGCGTAATTTGTTTTTCTTCTGGGGAAAAACCTTTAAATATGCCTCTCTTTCAGTGAATTGGCAGAGAGCGATAGGGAGCCAGAATGATGACACGTTCTACGTTAATCTAAGTATTCCGCTCGGTGGTCCGCAGAGTGTTAGCACTTATATGCGTAAACAAGGGAAAGATACTAGCTACGGTGTGCAGAATTCCGGTTCCTTGTCGCAGAATATGAATTACTACATCTCCGCTGACCGTGATAATAAAGGAAGTGAAAATAGCCTTAACGGCAGTTTGAATAGCAATCTGCATTATACGCAATTAGGCATTGGCGGCGGGCGCGTGGGTTCCCGCCACCGTAATTATAATGCCACGCTCTCAGGTGGGGTTGCGGCGCATAAAAGCGGCGTCACCTTCACGCCTTATACCATTCGGAATACGTTTGCCATTGCAAAACTGAGTGAATCGAAAGCTGGCGTTGAAATCAGTACTCCACAGGGGACGGTCTGGACCGATTATTGGGGGCAGGCTGTTATCCCTGGGCTGAATGAGTGGCGTAATTCGCGCATTGAAATTGATGCGAACAAGCTGCCTGCGAGTATGACGCTGGCAAATGGAACAAAGTATGTGGCAGCTGCGCATGCTTCGGTGAGCGAAGTCGGTTTTAAAGTCCTGAATAACCGTCGGGTGATGATCCGCGTTAAGCGTGCGGATAACAGGGCGCTGGATAAGGGATTATCCATCGTTGATGAGAAAGGCAATTATGTTGTCACCAGCGTGGATGACGGGCATGTTTTCCTTAATGAGGCTGAGCAGGTTTCGGCACTGTATGTCATGGACGACGATAATAACCGACTGTGCAAGATTGATTACATCTTAAGCGACAAGAGGGATGAAGACGCATTTTACGAAGAGGTGGACGGCGTATGTCGATGAATCAGTGGATAGGGATGCTGTTATCTGCGGGAATGCTGCTGTCAGGCGCCGTTCGTGCCGAAGAGTGCCAGATTACGCTCTCCCGGACAAAAATTGATTATAACCAGATACGCCGTGATGACATTGTTTCTACTACCCAGAATTGGCACAAACTTTCTGAGTGGGAAGTGAATGTGAATGTTTCCTGTTCTGAAATGCATCAGATGGCGGTGCTGGTTCAGGGTGCTGCTGGCGAGAAAGGTCGCTTTTTGTTTGGCGCTCGCGGTGGGGTTGGGCTTAAGGTTGAAAATATTACCGTTGATGGCAAGTCCTACAGCGCTGGAAAAACAGTGGACCAGCTGAACTTTACGCCGGAGAGCGGGACAACATCTCCTCTGTATGTGCGTAACAATGAGGCGGTGATCGCCGTAGAAAATAATGTTGTGCCGCAAGGGAAGCAGATGAGTTTTCGCGTGATGCTGTTCCCCGTGCTCAACGAGAGTATGTTCAGTGGAAATACCGATAACACAACAATTGAAGCGGATATCGCCTGGCGACTGCTCATCAAATAGCACTTAGCTAAACGCTAAACGCCGGACGATTTTCTCATCCGGCGTTTTGTTTTTTACACTTCCAGGTAGTTCAGGATGCCGTCAGCCGCCTTACGGCCTTCGGCAATTGCGGTGACCACCAGGTCAGAGCCGCGAACGATATCGCCACCGGCGAAGATTTTCGGGTTGCTGGTCTGGAAGGCGTTGTCGCTACCTTCCGGCGCAATCACGCGGCCCTGAGAATCGAGCTCGACGCTGTGCTTCGCCAGCCATTCCATGCTGTGTGGGCGGAAACCAAACGCCATCACCACGGCATCGGCGGGCACCACATGCTCAGAACCGGCCACGATTTCCGCGCGGCGGCGGCCTTTTGCATCCGGCTGGCCCATCTCCGTACGCGCCATCTTCACGCCGCAGACTTTACCGTTGGCATTCACTTCAATGCCCAGCGGTTGAACGTTGAACTGGAATTCCACGCCTTCTTCACGCGCGTTTTTCACTTCGCGCTTCGATCCCGGCATGTTCTCCTCATCACGGCGATAGGCGCAGATGACGTGGGTGGCGTTCTGGCGGATCGAGGTACGCACGCAGTCCATTGCGGTGTCGCCACCGCCGAGAACCACGACGCGCTTGCCTTCCATGCTAACGTACGGTTCATCCGCCGTTTCACCAAAGCCCATGATCTGCTTGGTATTGGCGATGAGGAACGGCAGCGCATCAAAGACCCCGCTGGCGTCTTCGTTTTCCAGCCCGCCGCGCATAGACTGATAGGTTCCGACGCCGAGGAACACCGCATCGTAATCTTTCAGCAGATCGTCGAGCTGTACATCGCGGCCCACTTCGATATTCAGTTTGAACTCGATGCCCATACCGGTAAAGATCTCGCGACGACGGGTCATCACCTCTTTCTCCAGCTTAAAGGCCGGAATACCAAAGGTCAGCAGGCCGCCGATCTCCGGATGGCGATCGAAGACCACCGCCTTCACGCCGTTACGGGTCAATACGTCGGCGCACGCCAGGCCCGCCGGGCCCGCGCCGATGATGGCGACGGTTTTACCGGTTTGTTTTACGCCGCTAAGGTCAGGACGCCAGCCCATTTCGAACGCTTTATCGTTGATATAGCGCTCAATGTTACCGATGGTTACCGCGCCGAACTCATCGTTCAGCGTGCAGGAACCTTCGCACAGGCGGTCCTGCGGGCAAACGCGCCCGCACACTTCCGGTAGGGTATTGGTCTGATGCGACAGTTCCGCCGCTTCAAAAATACGCCCTTCGTTGGCCAGCTTCAGCCAGTTCGGGATGTAGTTATGAACCGGGCACTTCCATTCGCAGTACGGGTTGCCGCAGGACAGACAGCGGTCTGCCTGTGCTTTAGCCTGGCCTTCTGAAAACGGCTCGTAAATTTCCACAAATTCAATTTTACGGATCTTCAGCGCTTTCTTTGGCGGATCAACTCGCTGTAAGTCGATAAATTGATAGACATTCTGACTCATCTTAACCCCTTACTGCGCCTGCACCCGCAGCTCAGCTGCGGAACGACTACGGTGACCCAACAGTGCTTTAACATCGCTGGACTTCGGTTTAACCAGCGCAAACTTCGCTGAGAAGGCCGGCCAGTTGGCCAGAATCTCTTCACCGCGCTGCGAACCGGTAAGCTGCACGTGCTCGGTAATTAAACCGCGCAGGTGCTCTTCATGGATGGCCAGAGAGTCAACGTCCAGCACTTCTACCAGCTCAGGGTTCACGCGTTTGCGGAAGTCGCCGTCTTCATCCAGAACGTAACCAAAGCCGCCGGTCATGCCTGCGCCAAAGTTGACGCCGGTTTTGCCCAGCACGCAGACGATACCGCCGGTCATGTATTCACAGCCATTGTCGCCAATGCCTTCGACGACGGTGATCGCACCGGAGTTACGTACCGCGAAACGCTCGCCTGCACGACCCGCAGCATACAGACGACCACCGGTCGCACCGTACAGACAGGTGTTGCCGATGATGCTGGCCTCATGGCTACGGAAGGCCGAGCCTACCGGAGGACGAATGGCGAGCAGGCCGCCGGCCATCCCTTTACCCACATAGTCGTTCGCGTCGCCGGTCAGATGCAGCTCAACGCCGCCGGCATTCCACACGCCGAAGCTCTGACCCGCGGTACCGCTAAAGTGGGCGATAATCGGATCGGCTGCCAGGCCCTGGTCACCGTGGGTCTGGGCGATATAGCCGGACAGCGATGCGCCAACGGAGCGGTCGGTGTTGCGGATATCGAACCAGAAAGTTTTGCTCTGCTTGCTGTCAACGTACGGTTTTGCCTGCTGCAACAGCTGAGCATTGAGTACGCCATTGTCGAACGGCGGATTGTTCTCTGTGCAGTACAGCGCTTTGCCGGGATGCGGCTCCGCGGTTTCCAGCAGCTTGCTCAGATCCAGCTTCTGCTGTTTGGCGGTAAAACCGTCCAGCTCTTTCAGCAGGTCGGTACGGCCAATCAGATCCACCAGACGCTTCACGCCCAGCTGCGCCATCAGCTCGCGCGTTTCGCGGGCGATGAATTCAAAGTAGTTGGTGACCTTAAACGGCAGACCGTGATAGTGGTTCTTACGCAGTTTGTCATCCTGAGTCGCTACGCCGGTTGCGCAGTTGTTCAGGTGGCAAATACGCAGATATTTACAGCCCAGCGCGACCATCGGGCCGGTACCGAAGCCGAAGCTCTCAGCCCCGAGGATGGCCGCTTTGATGATATCAAGGCCGGTTTTCAGACCGCCGTCCACCTGCAGACGAATTTTGTGGCGCAGCCCGTTGGCAACCAGCGCCTGCTGGGTTTCCACCAGTCCCAGTTCCCACGGACAACCCGCATACTTCACGGAAGAGAGCGGGCTGGCGCCGGTGCCGCCGTCGTAGCCGGCAATGGTGATCAAATCCGCATAGGCTTTGGCTACGCCGGTGGCGATAGTCCCGACGCCCGGTTCAGAAACCAGCTTCACGGAGATCATCGCTTTCGGGTTAACCTGCTTCAGGTCGAAAATCAGCTGAGCCAGATCCTCGATAGAGTAAATATCGTGGTGCGGCGGCGGGGAGATCAGCGTTACGCCGGGTACGGAATAGCGCAGCTTGGCGATATAGGGGGTGACTTTATCACCCGGCAGCTGGCCGCCTTCGCCGGGCTTCGCGCCCTGAGCGACTTTAATCTGAATAACGTCGGCGTTAACCAGGTAAGCCGGGGTCACGCCGAAGCGGCCGGAGGCGACCTGCTTGATGCGCGAGACTTTATTGGTGCCGTAGCGTGCCGGATCTTCGCCGCCTTCGCCGGAGTTGGAGTTACCGCCGATGCTGTTCATTGCTTCCGCCAGCGCTTCGTGCGCTTCCGGGCTCAGCGCGCCGATAGACATCGCCGCAGTATCGAAGCGTTTGAACAGTTCGCTGGCCGGCTCAACGTCGTCCAGGTTCACCGTGGTTCCGTCCGGCGTTACGCACAGCAGATCGCGCAGCGTTGCCGCCGGGCGCTCGTTAACCAGCTTCGCGTACTGCTGGTAATCGCTGTATTCGCCGCTTTGTACCGCTTGTTGCAGCGTGCGCACCACGTCAGGGTTATAGGCGTGATATTCGCCGCCGTGGACGTATTTCAGCAGGCCGCCCTGATCCAACGGTTTACGCGCCAGCCAGGCACGTTTCGACAGGTTCAGCAGATCCTGCTGGAAATCCTCGAAGCCCGCGCCGCCGATACGGCTGACGACGCCCTGGAAGCACAGGTCGGACACTTCGCGATGCAGACCGACCGCCTCAAATAGCTTCGAGCAGCGATAGGAGGCAATGGTCGAAATCCCCATCTTCGACATGATCTTATACAGACCTTTGTTGATGCCGTTACGATAGTTCAGCATCACCGCGCGGTACGCTTTGTCGATGGCTTTGTTATCCACCAGCTTCGCCAGGGTTTCATAGGCGAGATACGGGTAGATAGCCGTCGCGCCGAAGCCGAGCAGCACGGCAAAGTGGTGCGGATCGCGGGCGCTGGCGGTTTCGACAATAATGTTGGCATCGCAGCGCAGGCTTTTATCGACCAGTCGGGTCTGGATCGCGCCTACCGCCATCGGAGCCGGTACCGGCAGACGGTTTTTGGCGATGTTGCGGTCAGAGAGCACCAGCAGAACGGTACCGCTGCGCACCATTTGTTCGGCTTTATCGCACAGCGCCTTCACGGTTTCAGCCAGCGTGGTTTCGGTGGCATCAAAAGTGATATCCATGACGTCGGCGCGATAGTGCTCCTCTTCCATGGTGGTCAGCTGTTTAAAATCGGAGTACAGCAGAATCGGCGACTTGAAACTCAGGCGGTGCGCCTGGCCTTCCGCTTCGCAGAAGACGTTCATTTCACGGCCGATGCTGGTGGCCAGCGACATGACGTGCGCTTCGCGCAGCGGGTCGATCGGCGGGTTGGTCACCTGCGCGAACTGCTGGCGGAAGTAATCGTAAATGATACGCGGCTGGCTGGAGAGCACGGCAAATGGGGTATCGTCGCCCATTGAGCCGACCGCTTCCTGGCCGTTTTCACCCAGTACGCGCAGGACGGAGTCCAGCTCTTCGGCGCTGTAGTTGAACTGTTTCTGGTAGCTGGCGAGGGTGTCATCATCCAGCTGGCGGCTACCGACTTCTTCATCCGGCAGCTCTTCGAACGGCACCAGACGACGGACGTTTTTCGCCATCCACTCTTTATACGGGTGACGGCTTTTCAGATCGTTGTCGGTTTCCGCGGAGTGCAGAATACGCCCCTCGCGGGTATCGATAACCATCAGCTCGCCCGGGCCGACGCGGCCTTTTTCAACCACTTCATCCGGCTGGTAATCCCAGATACCGACTTCGGAGGCGCAGGTGATGAGCTTGTCTTTCGTGATCACATAGCGCGCCGGACGCAGGCCGTTACGGTCGAGGTTACAGGCGGCGAAACGACCATCGGACATCACGATGCCCGCCGGGCCGTCCCACGGTTCCATATGCATGGAGTTAAAGTCAAAGAACGAACGCAGCTCAGGATCCATATCCGGGTTGTTCTGCCAGGCTGGCGGAACCAGCAGGCGCATAGCGCGGATAATGTCCATCCCGCCCGCCAGCAGCAGCTCCAGCATGTTATCCATTGAGCTGGAGTCAGAGCCGGTTTCATTGACGAACGGCGCGGCGTCGTGGAGATCCGGGATCAGCGGCGTCTGGAACTTATAGGTACGGGCGCGGGCCCACTGGCGGTTACCGGTGATGGTGTTGATCTCGCCGTTGTGCGCCAGATAGCGGAACGGCTGCGCCAGCGGCCAGCGCGGCACGGTGTTGGTGGAAAAGCGCTGGTGGAACAGGCAGATTGCCGACTCCAGGCGCAGGTCCGCGAGGTCCAGGTAGAAGCGCGGCAGATCCGCCGGCATACACAGACCTTTATAAATGTTGACCAGGTTCGACAGGCTGCAAACGTAGAAATCTTTATCTTCCTGCAGACGCTTTTCGATACGGCGACGCGCGATGAATAAACGGCGTTCCATATCGCGCGGACGCCAGCCAGCCGGGGCGTTCACAAAGATTTGTTCAATACGAGGCAGCGAGGAGAGGGCGATTTCACCGAGAACGCCTTCATTGGTCGGCACATCGCGCCAGCCGACGATAGACAGCGTTTCGCGTTGAAGTTCTTCTTCGACGATGCGGCGCGCCGCTTTGGCCAGTTCAGGATCCTTATTAAGGAACAGCATCCCAACGGCATAATTTTTGGCTAAACGCCAGCCGCGCTCTTCCGCAACAATTCGGAAGAAACGATCGGGTTTTTGTAGCAGCAAGCCACAACCGTCGCCGGTTTTTCCATCGGCAAGAATCGCGCCGCGGTGCTGCATTCGGGCCAGTGCGTGTATAGCGGTTCGCACTACCTTGTGGCTAGGTTCGCCTTCTATGTGGGCGATCAGGCCGAAACCACAGTTATCCCTCTCAAGGGATTTATCGTACAACATATCAGTGAACCTCCCCAGGCTCTACGGGACACCCTCCGATACCGATTGCGCACGGGCACAGAAAGAGCATGGCGACGGGGTTTACACCTCGCATTCGCCCTCTTTAAATCCTTTTCGCATCGGTACACAAGTTTGAGGACTTGCTGTTAAGAGGGAATCTCAATTACTGCATAAATATGATGAGCAGAGCACTCATCCAGAAAGCTTCCAGCGGATTCCCAACTTATCGGGAATCCACACATACGTCAAATGGCAATCTTATTTATACAAAAATGTGCTATACAACACCTAACTTAATGATTTTTAAGAAAATAATGGCATTTTAAATGCCAGGGAAACGTACCGGTCGTCATAATTGAGTGTGATCTGTCTCACTATATCGACGGCGAGACATTATCCTTCTGTGCTGAATTTTTTTTTCATTGCAGTTTTTTAAACTGGTTTTTGTTTGATTTGCGGTGACTAATACTGTTTTATGCCCTGGTAAAGATAATGGCAAATCAGCGGCTATATATAAGGAAAACTCATTACCATAAGGATGAATTAAATTGCAGTTATCTTGAGTGTTTATGCAATGAGATAGGCAGCCGCGTTGACGATTGATCCAGGTCATCGCCGTCGGTAGCTAAAAATGGCAGGCTTGGCCCCTTTCTTAAGGCCGGTCTATCAGATTATGCAGTTACAAAAATTAGTCAATATGTTTGGTGGGGATCTTATGCGCCGCTATGGTGAAAAGGTTCATAAACTGACGCTGCATGGTGGATTTAGCTGCCCAAATCGCGATGGCACTATTGGTCGCGGCGGCTGTACGTTCTGTAATGTGGCCTCTTTTGCCGATGAAGAGCAGCAGCACCGCTCGATTGCGGAACAGCTGGCCCATCAGGCACAGCGGGTGAATCGCGCAAAGCGCTATCTGGCCTATTTCCAGGCTTATACCAGCACTTTTGCCGAGGTGCAGGTGCTGCGCGCCATGTATCAGCAGGCGGTCAGCCAGGCGAATATTGTCGGGCTATGCGTAGGGACTCGCCCGGACTGCGTCCCCGGCGCGGTACTGGATCTGCTGACTGAATATCGGGAGCAGGGGTATGAAGTCTGGCTCGAGCTGGGTTTACAGACCGCGCATGATAAAACGCTGCACCGAATCAATCGCGGCCACGATTTTGCCTGCTATCAGCGAACCACCCGTCTGGCACGCGAACGCGGCCTCAAAGTGTGTAGCCACCTTATCGTGGGCCTGCCGGGCGAAGGGCAGCGCGAATGTCTGGAGACCTTAGCGCAGGTGGTAGAGACCGGCGTAGACGGCATTAAGCTGCATCCACTTCATATTGTGAAGGGCAGTATCATGGCCAGGGCGTGGCAGGCCGGCAGGTTAAACGGTATTGCGCTGGAAGCGTATACGGTCACTGCCGGAGAGATGATTCGCCATACTCCGCCAGACGTGATTTATCACCGTATCTCCGCCAGCGCCCGACGCCCGACGTTGCTGGCGCCGCTGTGGTGTGAGAACCGTTGGACCGGGATGGTTGAGCTGGATAAATATCTCAATGAATACGGCGTGCAGGGGTCAGCCATCGGGCGTTGCTGGATCTCTCCGGCTGCTGCCGAATAACGTCTTTTCCGGCTGACGGCTCTCCACCGTCAGGCGCGTAACTACAATCCTTCCCGCATTTTTGGCACAACTTACAGCGTCTTGCTCAGAATTGAGTATTATTGTGCGAAGTTGTCGCGAAGGAATCCCTTATGAAGCAAATCCGTATGCTGGCGCAGTATTATGTTGACCTGATGATGAAGCTGGGTCTGGTGCGCTTTTCAATGCTGCTGGCCTTTGCGCTGGTGGTGCTGGCGATCGTTGTGCAGATGGCCGTGACGATGGTGCTGCACGGCCAGGTGGAAAGTATTGATGTGATCCGCTCCATCTTCTTTGGCTTGCTGATTACCCCGTGGGCGGTCTATTTCCTGTCGGTGGTGGTTGAGCAGCTGGAAGAGTCCCGGCAGCGCCTCTCGAGGCTGGTGGAGAAACTGGAGGAGATGCGCGAACGCGATCTCAAGCTGAATGTGCAGCTTAAGGACAACATCGCCCAGCTTAATCAGGAAATCGGCGAACGTGAAAAGGCGGAAGCGGAACGTGAAACGACGCTTGAGCAGCTGAAAATTGAGATGAAAGAGCGTGAAGAGGCGCAAATTCAGCTGGAACAGCAATCCTCCTTCTTGCGCTCCTTCCTGGATGCCTCTCCGGACCTGGTTTTCTATCGTAATGAAGATAAAGAGTTTTCTGGCTGTAACCGAGCCATGGAACTGTTGACCGGTAAAAGTGAAAAGCAGCTTATTCATCTTAAGCCGCAGGATGTTTACAGCGAAGAGGTGGCGGAGAAAGTGCTGGAGACGGATGAGAAAGTCTTCCGCCATAACGTATCGCTCACCTACGAGCAGTGGCTGGATTATCCGGACGGGCGCAAGGCCTGCTTTGAAATCCGCAAAGTGCCTTATTATGACCGCGTCGGTAAGCGCCGCGGTCTGATGGGGTTTGGCCGCGATATTACGGAGCGTAAGCGCTATCAGGACGCGCTGGAGCGGGCCAGCCGTGATAAGACCACCTTTATCTCAACGATCAGCCACGAGCTGCGTACGCCGCTTAACGGCATCGTAGGCCTTAGCCGAATCCTTCTGGATACCGATCTTACCGATGAACAGGAAAGATACCTGAAAACCATCCACGTCTCAGCGGTAACGCTGGGTAATATCTTCAATGATATTATTGAGATGGATAAGATGGAGCGGCGTAAAATTCAGCTGGATAACCAGCCGGTGGACTTTACCGGCTTCCTGGCCGACCTGGAAAATCTCTCCGGCCTGCAGGCGCAGCAGAAAGGCCTGCATTTTGTGCTGGACCCCACGCTTCCGCTGCCGCATAAAGTGATCACCGACGGAACGCGTTTGCGCCAAATCTTGTGGAATCTTATTAGTAATGCCGTGAAATTTACTCCGCAAGGCGGGAATGTGAACGTCCGCGTGCGCTACGACGAAGGAGATATCCTGCACTTTGAAGTAGAAGATTCAGGGATTGGCATCCCTGAAGCGGAACAGGATAAAATTTTCGCTATGTATTACCAGGTGAAAGATAGCCAGGGCGGCAAGCCAGCGACGGGTACCGGCATCGGCCTCGCCGTATCGAGGCGCCTGGCGCGGAATATGGGCGGTGATATTTGCGTTACCAGCCTCCCGGGTAAAGGCGCGACTTTTACGCTTACCGTACACGCTCCGGCCGTGGCTGAAGAGGTCGAGGACACGCTGGCGGAAGATGAAATGCCATTACCTGCGCTGAACGTGCTGCTGGTGGAAGATATTGAGCTCAACGTTATCGTGGCGCGCTCGGTACTGGAGAAGCTGGGCAACAGCGTGGATGTGGCGATGACCGGCAAGGCTGCGCTGGAGATGTTTGTACCCGGCGAGTACGATCTGGTTCTGCTTGATATTCAGCTGCCGGATATGACTGGACTCGATATTTCTCGTCAGCTGAAACAACGCTTTGCCGCCGATGAGCTCCCGCCGCTGGTGGCGCTTACCGCTAACGTGCTGAAGAACAAGAAAGAGTATCTGGATGCGGGAATGGATGATGTTCTTAGTAAGCCATTATCGGTTCCGGCATTAACCGCGATTATCAAAAAATTCTGGGATGCGCCGGAAGAAGAGGAGAATGCAATGCCATCTGTAGATAGCAGTAAATCGGCTTCTGTACTGGATATTCCGATGCTTGAGCAGTATATCGAACTGGTAGGGCCGAAGCTGATTAATGACGGTCTGGCCGTTTTTGAAAGAATGATGCCGGGCTACCTGGCGGTCCTGGAATCCAATTTAACCGCTCGCGACCAGAAAGGCATTGTCGATGAGGGTCATAAGATTAAAGGGGCAGCGGGCTCAATCGGTTTGCGCCATATCCAGCAATTAGGGCAGCAGATTCAAACGCCGGATTTACCTGCGTGGTCGGATAACGTGGGTGAATGGGTTGAAGAGATGAAATCAGAGTGGCAAAACGATGTCGCGGTGCTGAAAGCGTGGGTCGCGGCGGCAGATAAAAAATGACCCCGGATAAACCGGGGTGCGCGAATACTGCGCCAACACCAGGGAACTGGTCGTTACGCCAGAATCATTTGAGTGATTTTTTTACACGGCGCAACCTGAGGATTTGGCTTACTCGCTCATTAAGATAGCAAACCTTAAATAGTTTGTTACATGAAACAGTAAAATATGTGAAGCATAGCGAGTAATTCAAAATTTTTGACTGCTTTCATAAACTTGTACTAAGGGGCTGATGTGATGAAGAAAATTGGTGTGGTGCTGAGCGGCTGCGGCGTTTATGACGGAAGTGAAATTCATGAAGCCGTCATTACCCTGCTGGCAATAGCCCGCAGCGGCGCTCAGGCCATCTGCTATGCGCCAGATAAAGTGCAAACCGATGTTATCAATCACCTGACCGGCGAAGCGCAGGCGGAAAGCCGTAATGTGCTCGTGGAAGCGGCGCGTATCGCACGCGGAGAGATTCAGCCTTTGGCCAATGCCCGAGCGGATGCGCTGGATGCGCTGATCGTCCCCGGCGGTTTTGGTGCAGCAAAGAACCTCAGCAGCTTTGCTTCACAGGGGAGCGAATGTGAAGTCGATCGCGATCTCAAGGCGCTGGCGCTGGCGATGCATCAGGCGGGTAAACCGTTGGGCTTTATCTGTATCGCTCCGGCACTGTTGCCGAAAATATTTGCTATACCGCTACGCGTGACCATTGGTACCGATCTTGATACTGCCGACGCGGTTGAGGAGATGGGGGCTGAACACGTGCCTTGCCCGGTCGACGATATTGTGGTGGATGAAGACAACAAAGTGGTGACGACCCCCGCGTATATGCTGGCGCAGAACATCGCCGAAGCGGCGAGCGGTATTGAAAAACTGGTCTCTCGCGTATTGGTTCTGACGGCATGACATTTCGCTTTTCGCCGTTGCGGTTGATTAAGCGCTTTGTGCTGAGGCTATTGTTGGCTTGTGCGGTGCTATGGGGCGGCGGGATTGCCCTGTTTAGCTTCGTACCTGTTCCTTTTTCGGCGGTGATGCTGGAGCGGCAGGTCGGCGCCTGGCTTTCAGGGGATTTTCATTACCTCGCCCATTCCGACTGGGTGGACATGGATGAAATTTCGCCGTGGATGGGGCTGGCGGTTATTGCCGCAGAAGATCAGAAATTCCCGGAACACTGGGGATTTGACGTCACGGCCATTGAGAAGGCGCTGGCGCATAATGAACGCAATGAGAACCGCATTCGCGGCGCCTCAACCCTGTCGCAACAGACGGCAAAAAACCTGTTTCTGTGGGACGGCCGCAGCTGGCTGAGAAAAGGGCTGGAGGCGGGACTGACCGTCGGCATTGAGACAGTATGGAGTAAAAAGCGGATCCTCACGGTCTATCTCAATATCGCTGAATTTGGTGAGGGGACGTTTGGCGTTGAAGCTGCGTCGCAGCGCTATTTTCACAAACCGGCCAGTAAACTGACGGCTTCCGAAGCCGCGCTGCTCGCTGCGGTGCTGCCTAACCCAATACGCTTTCGCGCCGATGCGCCATCGGGTTATGTTCGCAGCCGTCAGGCGTGGATCCTGCGCCAGATGAGGCAGTTAGGTGGGGAAGGGTTTATGCAGGCGAATAAGCTGCATTGATGATTTCACAACCGGTAACCCGGAAGGCACGCTGCCGCCGGGGGAATGAAAGCTAATCCTCATCAAACCCGGCGTTGAACAGCGCGATAACCGCTGCCAGCGCCTCCACTTCCTGTGGGCCGTTGGCTTCAATCTCGATCTGACGCCCTTTAGCTGAATCGAGCATCAGCAGCGCAATCACGCTATTTGCTTCCGCTTCGGTACCTTCATCATTACGCAGCAGCACCTCGGCATCATAGTTCTGCATTAATTCAAACAGCTTCATCGCCGGGCGAGCGTGCATGCCCAGCTTATTGGTGATTTCAACGGTTTGCTTAACGGTCATGATTTGCGTTTTTCCAGCGTCCGATGACGAGACTGCACGTTCTTACCGCGCGAGCGGAAGTAGTCAGCCAGCTGTTCGGCGATGTAAACCGAACGGTGTTTACCACCGGTACAACCAATGGCCACCGTCAAATAGCTGCGGTTATTGGTCTCCAGCATAGGTAACCATAGCTCAAGATAGCTGCGGGTCTGGTAGATAAAATTGTGAACTTCCGTGTGCCGGTCGAGGAAGGCGGCGACGGGCTTATCGAGGCCGGTCATGGGACGCAGCTTCGGATCCCAGTGCGGGTTCGGCAGAAAGCGCACGTCAAAAACGTAGTCGGCATCGATAGGTATACCGTGCTTAAAGCCAAAGGATTCAAACACCATGGTCAGTTCGCGCTCGCGTTTGCCTAATAAACGCGTGCGCAGCATTTCTGCCAGCTCATGCACCGACATTTCTGAGGTATCGACGATCAGGTCGGCGCGGGAACGCAGAGGCTCCAGCAGGTCGCTCTCTTCATCAATGGCGCTTTCCAGCGACAGGTTTTTACTGGACAGAGGATGTAAACGACGCGTGTCGCTGTAGCGGCGAATCAGGGTGTTACGATCGGCATCCAGGAACAGCAGCTGAGGTGAAAATTCTGCGGGCAGATTTTTCATCGCCTGCTCGAAGATTTCCGGCGACTCGGGCATGTTACGCACGTCAATACTGACGGCTGCCGAGATGTTTCTGTCGGCGAGCGAGCGCGCCAGCTCGGGCAACAGCACAACCGGCAGGTTATCGACGCAGTAAAAACCCATATCTTCCAGCGCTCGCAGGGCGACGGATTTCCCCGACCCTGAACGGCCGCTGACGATCATCAGTACCATGTACCGTTTCTCCTCAGTACGAAAAAGAGTAAGGTGCGACTTCCGTTACGCCTCATTATTACTTCCCGCTTCAGTAATGATTTCATACAGCTCTTCATCACTTTGCGCAGCGCGCAGGCGGCGGCAAATAGTTTTATCTGCCAGACGTTTCGCCACCAGCGAGAGCGTATGCAGATGCGTTTTAGTTTGATCGGCCGGGACAAGAAGGGCAAACAGCAGATCGACGGGTTGATTGTCGATAGCATCGAAGGCAATTGGGGTTTCCAACTGAACAAAAACGCCCACGGCCCGCAGCGTATCCTCTTCGAGTTTACCGTGTGGGATCGCAATACCGTTGCCAATCCCGGTACTGCCCATTTTCTCACGGGTGAGGATCGCCTCGAAGACGATCTGGGGCGGTAAGCCTAGCTGCTTTGCCGCCAGCTCGCTGATGATTTCCAGCGCGCGTTTTTTGCTCTGGCAGTGAACCTGGCTACGGGTACATTCCTGGTTAAGGACATTGCTCAGTTGTAGAGCCGAATCGTTATTTATCATAATTTCACCTGAGCTCTCCTGGCCAACCGCCTGCGGGCGGTTGGCGTAGGCTATTGCCCGGACAATTAGTGTTGTTTCAGTTTATCTTTATGTTTTGTTAGCTGTCTTGCCAGCTTATCAATAAGACCATCGATCGCAGCATACATATCCTGCCCTTCCGCACTGGCATGGATTTCACCACCGTTGACATGCAGATTGGCGTCCGCTATTTGCGTCACCTTCTCCACTTTTAACACAATGTAGACCTGGTTGATCCTGTCGAAAAACTGCTCCAGTTTGCTGAACTTCGCGGTAACGAAATCGCGCATCGCGGGGGTTATTTCAACGTTGTGTCCTGTAATGTTGAGCTGCATAGTGTCTTCCTTATCGGTTGGGTCAAACCAGCTGCTTACGCTGATTTGACGGCGGAATGGATAAAGACTCTCGGTACTTAGCAACGGTTCGCCGCGCCACCATAATACCCTGATCGGATAGCAGGGTGGTGAGCTTACTGTCACTCAATGGTTTCGCGGGGTTTTCCGCGGCGATTAATTTCTTCACCAGCGCACGAATGGCCGTCGACGATGCTTCGCCGCCGCCTTCGGTGTTCACATGGCTGGAGAAGAAATACTTCAGCTCAAAAATACCGCGCGGACTGTGCAGGTATTTTTGCGTAGTAACGCGTGAAATGGTGGATTCATGCATTTCGACGGCCTGAGCGATGTCCGCCAGCACCATCGGTTTCATAAACTCTTCACCTTGTTCAAAAAAAGCCTGCTGCTGTTCGACAATGCAGCGGCTGACGCGCAGAAGGGTGTCGTTGCGGCTCTCCAGGCTCTTGATAAGCCAGCGCGCTTCCTGCAGGTTGCTGCGGATAAACTGGCCGTCAGCGTCATTGCGCGTACTGTTACCCATGGCGGCATAGTGCTGGTTGATCTTCAGGCGCGGAAGGCTATCTGAATTGAGCTCAACGACCCAACGATCGTTCACTTTACGCACCAGAACATCAGGAATGACGTATTCTGGCTCACCTGTCTGGATCGACTGGCCCGGGCGCGGATCCAGCGATTGGATCAGATTTACCGCTTCCTTTAGCACGTCTTCTTTGAGGCGGGTCACGCGCATCAGGCTACGGAAGTCGTGATTGGCAAGCAGATCAAGGTGATCGCTGATGATCAGGCGAGCTTCATCAATCCACGGCGTCTCTTTGGCAAACTGTGAAAGCTGAACCAGCAGGCAATCGCGTAAATCTTTTGCCGCCACGCCGACGGGATCGAAACGCTGAATGCGCTTGAGAACCGCTTCTACTTCTTCAAGCCCGATTTCATCATCGCCAATACTTTCCACGATGTCTTCGACAGGAACGGTCAGGTAGCCAGTATCATCAACGGCATCGACGATAGAGGTCGCGATGGCGCGATCGGTATCGGTGAAGGGCGTCAGTTCAACCTGCCACATCAGATAATCCTGCAGGCTTTGCGTGGTCTCGCCCTGGTAGACGGGCAGTTCATCATCCTGATAATCAACGCCGTTGCCTGACGGCGTTCCGGCGGTGTAAATCTCATCCCAGCTGGCATCAAGCGGCAGCTCTTCGGGCATGTCTTTCTGCTCAAGGGCATCGACGGTATCCAGAGACTCACGATCTTCGGCCTCTTTGGTTTCTACCTCATCGTGAAGATCGGTTTGCTCCAGCAACGGGTTGCTGTCCAGCGCCTGCTGGAGTTCTTGCTGGAGTTCTAACGTGGACAGCTGCAGTAGACGAATCGCCTGCTGCAGTTGTGGCGTCATGGCAAGCTGTTGGCTTAGCCTTAATTGCAAACCTTGCTTCATATTCAGGGCCAATATCTCCGGCTAAAACGTCTGTAACCTCTACCCTATCAGAGTCTGAAGTCTTCCCCAAGATACACGCGCTTAACCTGCTCGTCTTCAAGGATTTGCTGTGGCGTACCGTGAGCTATCAGGTGGCCCTGGCTGACGATATAAGCACGCTCACACACGGCCAGCGTTTCCCGGACGTTATGGTCGGTTATCAGGACGCCAAGACCGCTGTCGCGCAGGTGTTCAATAATGCGTTTGATATCGATGACGGAGATGGGGTCAACGCCGGCGAAGGGTTCATCCAGCAGGATAAATTTCGGGTTAGCGGCCAGCGCGCGGGCGATCTCGACGCGGCGGCGTTCACCACCGGAGAGCGCCTGGCCGAGGCTATCGCGCAGATGCTCAATGTGAAACTCCTCCATCAGCTCTTTCGCCCGGTCTTCACGCTGCTCGTTGCTCAGGTCGTCGCGAATCTGCAGTACCGCCATCAGGTTATCGTAAACGCTCAGGCGGCGGAATATGGAGGCCTCCTGCGGCAAATAGCCGATTCCGCGACGCGCGCGCGCGTGCAGGGGCAGCAGGCTGATGTCTTCATCATCGATGATAATGTTGCCGGCGTCGCGCGGTACGATACCAACGACCATATAGAACGTGGTGGTTTTACCGGCACCGTTCGGACCGAGCAGACCAACAATCTCGCCCGAATTCACGGTCAGGCTGACGTCTTCTACAACGCGGCGGCCTTTATAGGCTTTAGCAAGATTCTTTGCAGTTAATGTTGCCATAACGAATTACTTACCCTTCTTTGACTGATCGCTACCCTTGTCCTGCAGCTGCGAAGGAACCAGAACCGTGGTCACGCGCCCGCCTTTATTGCTGAAGGCCTGCATTTTTTGCTCTTTCACCAGGTAAGTGATTTTGTCGCCCTGGATATTGCTATCGATCTGTTCCAGATGCGCATTGCCGGTCAGGACGACAAAGTCGTTTTGCAGTTCATAGTGCATTTTCGACGCGCGGCCTTTTACCGGCTTACCGTTGTCCTGCATCTGGTAGAAGGTGGCCGGGTTACCGTAGCCATCAATAACCTCTTTGCCTTTCTCTCCACCCGGACGGGTCACAACAACTTTGTCGGCGTTGATTTTGATCGTTCCCTGAGTGACGACAACATTCCCCGTAAAGGTGACGACGTTGCCCTGCATATCCAGCGACTGCTGATCGGATTCAATGTGAATCGGCTGATCGGTATCACCTGTCTTTGCCTGTGCCGACAGGCTGGCGGCCAGTAAGGCGCTGGCGAGCGCAATCTTAAGGCTGAGTTTGTTTGTTCTGAATTTCATATGAGGTTCTAACCTTTTCAATCAGCTCGGCATTTTTACTGCGCAGGTTCCCGCGCATTTTCAGGCCGCTGGAATTAAATGTTGTTCCGTACAACGTCACCATGTCATCGGAGGTAACATCCTGCGTCACCAGGTTTATCTGGGCGTTATCCGTCGTAATTTTGCGCAGTTGAGAATCCGCCGTCAGCGCATTTACCTCAACGTGCCCGTAAAGATACAGCATGCGGTCATTCGTCAACTTAGCTTTATCCGCTTTGATAGACCAGGTTGGTACTTTATTGGTATCAAAGGTGGTCATCACCGGTTTTGTGAACCACGAGAGCTGCTGTTCGGAAAAATACTCCACGTGTTCCGCGATGAGCCGGTAGTTAAGCGCCCCTTCGGGGCTATACACGACGGTATCAGTATGCTCGCTGGTATACGTTGGATCGTCAGGATTGATCGCTTGCTGGGTGGTATCGTCCGTACTCGCCAGGTTCAGGCCGATCAGGATCAGCGCGACCAGCGACAGTAAAATGATAACCCAACGTCTGGTTTTACTCATATAGATTGCCCTTTGGCCTCATCCAGCTTGCCCTGCGCCAATAGTAGCAAATCGCACACTTCGCGTACCGCTCCGCGACCCCCGTTGATACGAGTAACGTAATCAGCGCGCGGGAGCAGCAACGGATGCGCATCGGCTACCGCTATGCTTAAACCTACTTCAGCCATCACCGGCCAGTCGATCAGATCGTCGCCAATATAGGCGACTTCATCCGCGCTAACGGCCAGTTTATTGAGTAGTTCACGAAACGCCAGCAGCTTATCCGACTGCCCCTGGTAGAGATGCGTAATGCCCAGCGTTTGGCAGCGATCTTCCACCAGTTTAGCGTTTCGCCCGGTAATTATCGCCACTTCAATATTTGAAGTCAGGGCGCAGCGGATACCGTAGCCGTCGCGCACGTTAAACGCCTTCAGCTCTTCGCCGTTGTTACCCATATAGATAAGACCGTCGGACAAAACGCCGTCTACATCAAGTATCAGTAAACGGATCTTCGCCGCCCGGTCAAGAAAGTCCTGGCTTACCGGCCCGTAGCAGGTCGCTATCAGGGCATCAGCATTATTCATTATTTTTTCCTTACTTACACTACGCCCGCGCGCAGGAGATCGTGCATATGTATCACACCTACCAGACGGTCGCCATCAGCAACCAGCACGCAGGTGATATGACGGGACTGCATCAGGTTCAGCGCATCAACGGCCAGCGTGCCGGGACGGATGCGGATTCCGCCTCGCGTCATCACTTCGGCAATACTGGCGTTACGCATATCAACGCCGGTATCAAATACGCGGCGCAGATCGCCATCGGTGAAGATGCCGATGATATTCATTTCATCATCGCAAATGGCGGTCATGCCTAAATTTTTGCGCGTGATTTCCAGCAACGCATCGCGGAGCGTGGCCTCCAGGCCAACGTGCGGAATTTCATCGCCGGTGTGCATGATATCATTGACCCGCAGCAGTAGCTTACGGCCCAGAGCGCCGCCAGGGTGCGATAGCGCAAAATCTTCAGCGGTAAAACCGCGGGCTTCCAGCAGCGCTACGGCAAGGGCATCGCCCATGACCAGCGCGGCGGTGGTGCTTGACGTGGGGGCCAGCCCTAACGGGCAGGCTTCTTTGGGCACCTTCACGCACAGGTGAATATCCGCCGCGCGCGCCATACTGCTTTCCGGTCGGCTGGTGATACAAATCAGCGCCACCTGCTGGCGCTTAAGCACCGGAATCAGGGCGAGGATTTCATTTGACTCGCCCGAGTTGGATAGCGCGATCACCACGTCGCATGGAGTTACCATGCCTAAATCGCCGTGCGCGGCCTCACCGGGATGAACGAAGAAAGATGACGTTCCGGTACTGGCGAAAGTGGCTGCCATTTTTCGCCCGATATGGCCGGATTTCCCCATTCCCATCACCACAACTTTACCGGTACAGCGGAAAATGGTCTCACAGGCACGGGTAAAATCTTCATTAATGTATTGATCGAGCTGGGCCAGACCTTCACGTTCAATGTCCAGAACCTCGCGGCCTGCCCGTTGAAAGTCAAAATCCGCTGGCAAATCTATTTGCGACATAATGTTATCCCGAATCATTCAACGAAGAGCGGCGCTGTCCAGTACAGCATCGCTAACCAAAGCACAAAACCACCCAGCAGCAGGGCACCGGCAAGGCGACCTGGCTGCTGCTTACGGCGCCAGCACAGCGCGGCGAAGATCAGGCTGACCAGCAGCATGACGCCATAATCGCGGGTAAAGGCCTCGGCGGCAAAGGTGCCTGGCACAATCAGCGCGGGGAGTCCGAGGACCAGTACAATATTAAGAATATTAGCGCCAATGATATTGCCGATAGCGATGTCATTTTCGCCTTTTCGCGCTCCGGCGATGGCCGTGGCCAGCTCGGGCAGGCTGGTGCCGATAGCGACGACCGTTAAGCCGACGGTCAGTTCGCTGATAGCAAAAAAGTTTGCCAGCACCGTGGCGTTATCGACCACCATCCGCGTAGCCATCGGCATCACAATCATCGCGACGCCCAACCAGAGCAGCGCGACGGGAAGCGAGCCTTCTCGCGGCAGCTCCGCCAGCTGTTCACGGGTCAGGCTGTCGTTACCCTGGCGTTCCGCAAGGCGGGCAATTTTAAGGGTAAACAGCAGCCACAGAATGGCCAGCGCCAGCAAAAAAAGGCCGTCTATCCGCGTAAGCTGGCCGTCGTACAGCACAAATCCTGCCAGTAAACTAACCAGCAACATTAACGGCAATTCGCGGCGCAGGATATCAGAATGCACGGTAAAAGGTTGAAACAGCGCGGTGAGGCCGAGGATCAGCAGGATATTGGTGATATTCGATCCGAGAGCGGTGCCGATCGCCAGATCGGTTTGCCCATGCAAGGAAGCGGCGGCGGAAACAATCACTTCCGGCAAACTGGTACCGATGCTGACTACCGTCATGCCAATAATCATGGGAGGGATCCCCAGCATACGGCAGAGTATTGAAGCGGCGTAGACCAGACGATCGGCGCTGTAGACAACCAGCAATAAACCAATAATTAACAGAGCCGTCGCTAAGAGCATCTAAAGTCCTTTCTTCAGGTATAATCGTCGCCTCGCTGGCCGTCCGTAGGCAGCGTAACGAATTCTTAATTTTGACTTTATGTGTGCCAAAAGTAAAACAAATGCCAGCTTTCGCTAACCCGGGCGGGTAAGATTCTGTAAAAATGTTGGGTTTGTGGTGAAAGAAAGCGCCATGCTTAGCCCGACGGGTGTCTAGTAAGGATGATTTTATGAGCCAGAGTTCGGCGAATCTAGTCGAAGTGCGCGGTATTCGCTTCTCGAGGGGCGATCGCGTGATCTTCGATGATATCTCGCTATCGGTACCCCGCGGCAAGATCACCGCGATAATGGGGCCATCAGGGATCGGCAAAACCACCCTGTTACGTCTCATCGGCGGTCAGATCCCGCCCGATAAAGGCGAGATCCTGTTTGATGGTGAAAACGTACCGCAGATGTCGCGTTCGCGCCTGTATACCGTCCGCAAGCGCATGAGCATGCTGTTTCAGTCCGGCGCGCTGTTCACCGATCTGAATGTGTTCGATAACGTCGCTTATCCGCTGCGCGAGCATACGCGTTTGCCGGAAGCGCTGCTGCACACCACGGTGATGATGAAGCTGGAAGCCGTTGGGCTACGCGGAGCCGCGAAGCTGATGCCTTCTGAGCTTTCCGGCGGCATGGCGCGCCGTGCCGCCCTGGCGAGGGCGATTGCGCTCGAACCTGATTTAATCATGTTCGATGAGCCCTTTGTCGGGCAGGACCCCATTACGATGGGGGTGCTGGTGAAGCTGATTTCTGAACTCAATAGCACCCTGGGTGTCACCTGTATCGTGGTTTCGCATGATGTGCCGGAGGTGCTCAGCATCGCGGACTTTGCATATATCGTGGCGGACAAAAAGGTCGTAGCGCATGGGAGCGCGCAGTCGCTGCGTGAAAATTCCGATCCTCGGGTTCGTCAGTTCATTGATGGTATCGCCGACGGCCCGGTGCCGTTCCGCTATCCGGCGGGTGATTATCATCATGATTTATTGGGCAAAGGGAGTTAAGCGACTCATGTTGTTAAATGCGCTAGCCGCGCTTGGGCATCGCGGTATAAAAACTATCGCGACGTTCGGGCGTGCTGGATTAATGCTCTTCAACGCGGTTGTGGGCAAGCCTGAGTTTCGCAAGCATGCGCCGCTGCTGGTGCGTCAGCTGTACAACGTTGGCGTGCTATCGATGCTGATCATCATTGTATCGGGGCTGTTTATCGGTATGGTGCTGGGTCTGCAGGGCTATCTGGTGTTGACCACCTATAGCGCCGAAACCAGTCTGGGCATGCTGGTGGCGCTGTCGCTGCTGCGTGAGCTGGGACCGGTGGTCGCCGCGCTGCTGTTTGCCGGGCGTGCCGGCTCGGCGCTGACTGCTGAAATTGGCCTGATGCGCGCAACGGAGCAGCTCTCCAGTATGGAGATGATGGCGGTCGACCCGCTTCGCCGCGTGATCTCTCCGCGTTTCTGGGCGGGGGTGATTTCACTGCCGTTGTTAACGATTATTTTTGTGGCGGTCGGCGTTTGGGGCGGCTCGCTGGTCGGTGTCAGCTGGAAGGGCATCGATGGCGGATTCTTCTGGAGCGCGATGCAAAACGCCGTTGACTGGCGGATGGATCTGGTTAACTGCCTGATTAAGAGCCTGGTTTTCGCCATTACGGTAACATGGATCGCGTTATTTAACGGTTATGACGCTATCCCCACTTCCGCCGGGATTAGCCGGGCGACGACGCGTACCGTGGTGCATGCGTCGCTGGCGGTTCTGGGGCTGGATTTTGTGCTGACTGCGCTGATGTTTGGGAATTGAGTTCATGCAAACGAGAAAAAATGAAATCTGGGTAGGGGTGTTTTTACTGGTTGCGCTGCTGGCCGCGCTGTTTGTCTGCCTGAAGGCGGCAAACGTAACCTCTTTACGTACCGAACCGACTTATCGGCTCTATGCCACTTTTGACAATATCGGCGGTCTCAAAGCGCGCTCTCCGGTGCGGATTGGCGGCGTTGTCGTTGGACGCGTGGCGGATATTACGCTCGATCCTAAGACCTACCTGCCTCGCGTCGCGCTCGATATTGATGAGCGCTACAACCATATTCCGGATACCAGCTCGCTGGCGATCCGAACTTCCGGTCTGCTGGGCGAACAGTACCTGGCGATGAATATCGGGTTTGAAGATCCTGAGCTGGGAACCACTATCCTTAAAGATGGCGGTACCATTCAGGACACCAAATCCGCAATGGTGCTGGAAGATTTGATAGGCCAGTTCCTTTATAACAGTAAAGGTAGCGACAATAAGAATTCTGGCGATGAACAGGCTGCTGGAGAGAGTCATACTGACGCTACGCCGCCAGCCGGCACGACGCACTAATTTCAGGAGAGTTAAGATATGTTTAAACGCTTACTAATGGTCGCCATGCTGGTGATTGCCCCCTTGACTGCGGCCACCGCCGCGGATCAGTCCAATCCGTACAAGCTGATGGACGAAGCGGCGCAGAAAACCTTCGATCGCCTCAAGAACGAGCAGCCGAAGATTCAGGCCAACCCGAACTACCTGCGCGATATCGTCGATCAGGAACTGCTGCCCTATGTTCAGGTGAAATACGCCGGCGCGCTGGTGTTAGGTCGTTATTACAAAGAAGCGACCCCGGCGCAGCGTGAAGCCTATTTTGCCGCCTTCCGCGAATATCTGAAGCAGGCCTATGGCCAGGCGCTGGCGATGTATCACGGTCAGACCTATCAGATTGCCCCTGAGCAGCCTTTGGGCAGCGCGACCATTGTTCCTATCCGCGTCACCATCCTTGATCCGAATGGCCGTCCGCCGGTGCGCCTGGATTTCCAGTGGCGTAAAAATACCCAGACCGGTAACTGGCAGGCGTACGACATGATTGCGGAAGGGGTGAGCATGATCACCACTAAACAAAACGAGTGGAGCGATCTGCTGCGTACTAAAGGCGTTGATGGTCTGACGGCGCAGCTGAAGGCAAGCTCCGCGCAGCCGATTACGCTGGAACAGAAAAAATAATGACCGGGCAGCTGAGCTGGGCTCGCGATGGTGAGACGCTGGCGCTGCGCGGAGAGCTGGACCAGGATCTTTTGGTCCCGCTGTGGGAAGCGCGCGCGCAGGCGACGGATGGCGTGTCCGCCATCGACCTGAGCGCCGTGACCCGCGTGGACACCGCCGGGCTGGCGCTATTAGTGCATTTTATCGCACTGGTTCGTCGGCAGGGCGGGGAAGCGAAGTTGACCGGGAAGAGTGAAAATCTGCAAACCCTGGTCAGGTTGTATAACCTTCCTGCTGATATGATCCCATAAATTTTTCAGTGCCTTAGTGCTGAAGCTATTCTGAAAGCCCCATCAAACTTTTCGATGGGGCTTTTTGCTTGTTTAAGACGGCGCCACTTTCCTCTAAGATGTTGGGCTGTTTTCACTATCAGATAAATGTAGCCCATGGAAAATCATGAAATTCAGACCGTGCTGATGAACGCACTCTCCCTTCAGGAAGTCCACGTCTCTGGCGATGGCAGCCACTTTCAGGTTATTGCTGTGGGTGAGATGTTCGACGGCATGAGTCGGGTCAAGAAGCAACAGGCTATCTATGCCCCGCTGATGGAATATATTGCCGATAACCGCATCCATGCTCTGTCGATTAAAGCGTTTACTCCGCAGGAGTGGGCGCGAGACCGCAAACTTAATGGCTTATAAGCTGTGGGGATGTTCCCCGCAGCGTATGTGAATTCTTAACAGAGAACAGAATCAATGGATAAATTCCGTGTTCAGGGGCCAACTCGTCTTCAGGGCGAGGTCACCATTTCCGGCGCGAAAAACGCCGCCCTGCCAATCCTCTTTGCCGCGCTATTAGCCGAAGAGCCGATTGAGATCCAAAACGTACCGAAGCTGAAAGACATCGATACCACCATGAAACTGCTGAGCCAGCTGGGCGCGAACGTTAAGCGCAACGGCTCCGTATGGATCGATGCCGGCCCGGTCGACGTTTTCTGTGCTCCGTATGACCTCGTCAAAACCATGCGCGCGTCTATTTGGGCGCTGGGACCGCTGGTGGCGCGTTTTGGCCAGGGGCAGGTTTCTCTTCCCGGCGGCTGCGCCATCGGCGCGCGCCCCGTTGATTTACACATTACCGGCCTTGAGCAGCTGGGTGCGGAAATCAAGCTGGAAGAGGGTTATGTCAAGGCGTCGGTTAATGGACGTCTGAAAGGCGCGCATATTGTGATGGATAAGGTCAGCGTTGGCGCTACCGTGACCATCATGAGCGCTGCGACGCTGGCGGAAGGTACGACCGTTATCGAAAACGCCGCGCGCGAGCCGGAAATTGTCGATACCGCGAACTTTCTCAACACGCTGGGTGCGAAGATCAAAGGTCAGGGTACCGATCGCATCACCATCGAAGGCGTAGCGCGCCTCGGCGGCGGCGTCTACCGCGTTCTGCCGGATCGTATTGAAACCGGGACGTTCCTGGTGGCGGCGGCGATTTCTGGCGGTAAGATCCTGTGCCGCAATGCCCAGCCGGATACCCTTGATGCGGTTCTGGCCAAGCTACGCGACGCCGGTGCGGATATCGAAACGGGCGAAGACTGGATTAGCCTGGACATGCACGGCAATCGTCCGAAGGCCGTCAACGTGCGTACTGCCCCACACCCAGGCTTCCCGACCGACATGCAGGCTCAGTTCACCTTGCTGAATCTGGTTGCCGAGGGCACCGGCGTGATCACCGAGACGATCTTCGAAAACCGTTTCATGCATATCCCGGAACTGATCCGTATGGGCGCGCATGCGGAAATCGAAAGCAATACGGCGATTTGCCACGGCGTGAAGCAGCTTTCTGGCGCCCAGGTGATGGCGACGGATCTGCGTGCGTCAGCCAGCCTGGTACTGGCGGGCTGTATTGCGGAAGGTACGACGATTGTCGATCGTATTTACCACATTGACCGCGGCTACGAACGTATCGAAGACAAGCTTCAGGCGCTTGGTGCGAATATCGAACGCGTCAAAGGCGAATAAGCCGTAGCAGCAGCCCTCTGACGTTTGTCCGGGGGCTGTTGTCTGCAACCTCGCTTTACTTGTTGTTCTTCCTTGGGCGCATCATTTGCGTTCTGTCGATAAACTGATGGGTATGGGGATCGTGATAGCGCGATGGCCATATTACCCACGGATCGGTTTCCAGCGCGTTAGCAATAATCAGCTCGCCCTTGGGCCAGGGCCGGGTCAGCGCATTGGCGAGCGTTGAAGAACTTAAACCATTACGCCGCGATTCAGCTGCCAGCGACGTCCCTTTTTTGCGTAATCCGGCAATAATATCCGCCGGATGCCAGTCGATGAACTTATCCATAAATTCTCCTGGTAATAAACATGCCTGGCGTCCTTAATGGACGACAAAATGACTATACCGTGGGTTCCAGTAATGTTCTAACAAGTTCTTTTAATGGGTTTGATATTAGGAATATATCAAGGTATACGGCTGGTTCTTGGTTTTTTGACGCTTACTGGAACTTTCCCGCGGTTTGCGCGGGAAAGCAAGAGGAGGGGTTAGTGATCGCGTTGCACAGCGATGTGGGCAAGACCGATTAGCGCTTCACGCCACGGAGAATCGGGAAGGACCTGAAGCGCGGCAATCGCTTTATCAGCCTCTTCCTCCGCGCGTTTTTGGGTCCATTCCAGCGAGCCGCAGGTTGCCATCGTTTCCAGTACGGCGTCGAGAAGATGACGGCCATTACCCTGCTCAATCGCCCCACGGATCATGGCGGACTGCTCTGCGTTGCCGTGTTGCATAGCATGCAGCAGCGGAAGGGTGGGTTTGCCTTCATTCAGATCGTCACCGACGTTTTTACCCAGACGCTCACCGTCTGAACTGTAGTCAAGCAGATCGTCGATCAGCTGGAAAGCGGTACCCAGATAGCGTCCGTAATCCTGTAACGCTTTCTCTTGTTCTGCGCTGCAGTCGGCCAGAATGCCGGAGCACTGGGCTGCGGCTTCAAACAAACGTGCGGTCTTGCTGTAAATGACCCGCATGTAGTTTTCTTCAGTGATATCCGGGTCGTTAACGTTCATCAACTGCAGGACTTCGCCTTCGGCAATGACGTTAACGGCTTCCGACATCACTTCCAGCACTCTCAATGACCCAAGGCTGGTCATCATCTGAAAGGCGCGGGTGTAGATAAAATCACCGACCAGCACGCTAGCCGCATTGCCAAAAGCGGCGTTTGCGGTGGCTTTTCCCCGGCGCATATCAGACTCATCGACGACATCATCATGCAGCAGGGTGGCGGTATGGATAAATTCGATCAGCGCGGCAATGGCGACGTGAGCGTTTCCCTGATATCCAACGGCACGCGCGGCCAGTACGGCAATCATCGGGCGAATGCGTTTACCGCCTCCGCTAACAATGTAATAGCCTAACTGATTGATAAGCTGAACATCAGAGTCGAGTTGCTCAAGAATTGTCGCATTGACGCCCGCCATATCCTGCGCGGTTAACTCATTGATTTTTTCTAAATTCATCGCAAAAGCCGGGCCAAATGTCCTGTTACCGCGTATCCGAATGGGATCACAGAAGGATTAAGATAGAATTAAAAGAAGCTATGATTGTACTGAAAAATTGCCGTAGTTAAACGCTGGAGTGAAAGTTGTGTTTTTTTTCTGCGTTGATCGCTGATCGCTCTTGTCAAAGGCTCGCGTTTTGCGTAATATTCGCGCCCTATTGTGAATATTTATAGCGCACTCTGAATCATACGAAGAGGTGCGCGGAAGCGGAGTTTTATATGTACGCGGTTTTCCAAAGTGGTGGTAAACAACACCGAGTAAGCGAAGGTCAAACCATTCGCCTGGAAAAGCTGGACATCGCAACTGGCGAAGCTGTTGAGTTCGCAGAAGTGCTGATGATCGCAAACGGTGAAGAAATTAAAATCGGCGTTCCTTTCGTTGAGGGCGGCGTAATCAAAGCTGAAGTTGTTGCACACGGTCGTGGCGAGAAAGTTAAAATCGTTAAGTTTCGTCGTCGTAAACACTACCGTAAGCAGCAGGGCCATCGTCAGTGGTTCACTGATGTGAAAATTACTGGCATCAGCGCCTAAGACCTGAGGAGAGATTTAAATGGCACATAAAAAGGCTGGCGGCTCAACTCGTAACGGTCGCGATTCAGAAGCTAAACGCCTGGGCGTTAAGCGTTTCGGTGGCGAATCCGTTCTGGCCGGTAGCATCATCGTTCGTCAACGTGGTACCAAATTCCACGCTGGCACTAACGTAGGTTGCGGTCGTGACCACACTCTGTTTGCTAAAGCAGACGGTAAAGTGAAATTCGAAGTTAAAGGCCCGAACAACCGTAAATACATCAGCATCGTTGCTGAGTAAGTTTTTCGTGGTCCGGTAACGGATTAAAGCCCCGCAACGTGTTGCGGGGCTTTTTACATTGAAACCCCGGAAAATTTTCTGCAGGGAAAACGGGCATGAAGCAGCAGGCCGGCATCGGCATTATTTTAGCGCTCACCACGGCGATGTGCTGGGGTGCCCTGCCGATAGCAATGAAGCAGGTTCTTGAAGTGATGGAACCGCCGACGGTGGTGTTTTACCGCTTTTTGATGGCAAGTTTTGGTCTTGGCGCTATCCTCGCCATGAAAAGAAAGCTGCCCCCGCTGCGGATTTTTCGCAAGCCGCGGTGGTTGGTACTGCTGGTTATTGCGACAGCGGGTTTGTTCGGTAACTTCATTCTGTTTAGTTCTTCCTTGCAATATCTCAGCCCCACCGCTTCCCAGGTGATTGGCCAGCTGTCTCCGGTCGGCATGATGGTGGCCAGCGTTTTTGTCCTTAAAGAGAAAATGCGCGGCACTCAGGTTGTGGGAGCGCTGATGCTGGTGAGCGGTCTGGTGATGTTTTTTAACACCAGCCTGATCGAGATTTTTACCCGCCTGACGGACTACACGTGGGGGGTAATTTTCGGCGTAGGTGCGGCGACGGTGTGGGTGTGCTACGGCGTCGCGCAAAAGGTGTTATTGCGCCGTCTGGCATCACAGCAAATCCTTTTTTTGCTGTACACTTTATGTACGATATCGCTATTGCCATTAGCGAAGCCTTCGCAGGTGCTGGCATTAAGCGACTGGCAGCTGGCCTGTCTGGTTTTTTGCGGGCTCAATACCCTGGTCGGCTACGGCGCTCTGGCGGAAGCAATGGCGCGCTGGCAGGCGGCGCAGGTGAGCGCGTTGATTACCTTAACGCCGCTGTTTACGCTGCTGTTTTCAGATTTATTATCACTGGCCTGGCCCGACGTTTTCGCCAGACCGCTGTTGAACCTGATGGGTTATCTCGGTGCGTTTGTCGTGGTTGCGGGCGCGATGTATTCCGCCGTCGGTCATCGTCTTTGGGGACGATGGCGTAAGCGAGAAGCGGTTGTGCCGCTCCCCCGCTCAGGCGAATGATTTACGGAGAGTAAAATGAAGTTTGTTGATGAAGCAACGATCCTGGTCGTAGCAGGCGATGGCGGCAATGGTTGCGTTAGCTTCCGCCGCGAAAAATATATCCCGAGAGGCGGCCCGGACGGCGGTGACGGCGGTGACGGCGGCGACGTCTGGCTTGAGGCGGACGAAAACCTCAACACCCTGATCGACTACCGTTTTGAGAAGTCTTTCCGCGCTGAGCGCGGGCAGAACGGTCAGAGCCGTGACTGTACCGGTAAACGCGGTAAAGACGTAACGGTGAAGGTACCGGTAGGGACTCGCGTCATCGATCAGGGCACCGGCGAGACGATGGGTGATATGACCAAGCACGGTCAGCGCCTGATGGTCGCCAAAGGCGGCTGGCACGGTCTGGGTAACACCCGTTTCAAATCGTCCGTTAACCGTACTCCACGTCAAAAGACGATGGGGACGCCGGGCGATAAGCGCGATCTGCAGCTGGAGCTGATGCTGCTGGCGGACGTCGGCATGCTGGGAATGCCGAATGCGGGTAAATCGACCTTTATTCGTGCCGTTTCCGCCGCGAAGCCTAAAGTCGCTGACTATCCGTTTACTACGCTGGTGCCGAGCCTCGGCGTGGTGCGTATGGACAACGAGAAGAGCTTCGTGGTGGCGGATATCCCGGGGCTGATTGAAGGCGCCGCTGAAGGCGCGGGTCTCGGTATTCGCTTCCTGAAGCACCTGGAGCGCTGCCGCGTGCTGCTGCATCTCATCGATATCGAGCCGATTGATGGTTCCGATCCGGTGGAGAACGCGCGGATTATTATCGGTGAGCTGGAAAAATACAGTGAGAAACTGGCTTCTAAGCCGCGCTGGCTGGTCTTTAACAAGATTGACCTGATGGACAAAGCAGAGGCGGAAGCGAAAGCGAAAGCTATCGCGCAGGCGCTGGGCTGGGAAGATAAGTTCTACCTGATTTCGGCGGCCAGCCAGCAGGGCGTAAAAGACCTGTGCTGGGACGTGATGACCTTTATCATCGAAAACCCGATTGTGCATGCGGAAGAAGCGAAGCCTGCCGAAAAAGTCGAGTTTATGTGGGACGACTACCACCGCCAGCAGCTTGAAGAAGCTGAAGTGGAAGATGATGAAGACTGGGATGATGATTGGGATGAAGACGACGAAGAAGGCGTTGAATTCATCTACAAACGTTAATCCTGAACAAACGAAAAGGGCCGCCAATGATGCGGCCCTTTTGCTTTAGTTGTTCTGATAGAGGTCTTTGTACAATCGGCTTTCGAACCGCACCAGTGGAATGCGGCGATTACGCTGGTCGGCCGGAGGCACGGCGTAGCCAGACAGGTATTGCACGAACGCCATCTTCTGCCCGCTGGCCGTCGTGATGAAACCGGCCAGGTTATACACCCCCTGCAGTGAACCCGTTTTCGCCGAGACTTTGCCATCGACACCTGCCTGATGCAGGCCTGCGCGGTACTGCAGAGAACCATCATGGCCGGCCAGAGGCAGCATCGAGATAAAGTTGAGTTCATTATCGTGCTGGGCGATGTACTGCAGCACCTGCATCATCGTCGCGGGTGCGATGAGGTTATGGCGCGACAGACCTGAGCCATCGGCAATGATGGTATTCCCGAGATCGACGCCGGCCTGCTGACGTAAGATCTGCCGTACCGCATCGGAACCGGCTCGCCAGGTACCCGGTACGTTGAAGCGAGCGTGCCCAATGGTGCGGAATACCGTATCGGCGATCATGTTGTCCGATTTTTTCAGCATAATACGCAGCAGATCGTGCAGCGGCGCAGATTGTGTACTTGCCAGGACGGTACCCGGATCGTTTGCCAGCGTCTGGCGCAGCAGCGTGCCGCTCCAGGTGATGTCGGCGTCGGTCAGCTCAGCTTTCAGAATCGCACCGGCGTAGCTGGCGCCATCCTGAATGGCAAAAGCCAGCGGCAGCGGCTCGCTGCGCTGCGGCAGACAGCCGGTCAGGGTATAACGGTTCAGATCGCCGGGAACCACGTCAAGCTCACAGTACTGGGCTTCAGAAGAGCCCCGGGGCAGCGTACGCACCTGGCTGAACATGGTCACCGGGTAGTAAGACGCCACGCGAATAAACGCCAGATCGCCCGGCTTTTGCGCGCTATAGAGCGAGACGGAGAAGCAGTTCCGATCGACAATCGCCGCCGCCGGCGGGGCGCTAAAGCACTGCGTCATATCGTTCCATGGCCAGCCCGGCGCTTTGTCATGGCTGGCGAAGATGGAGGTATCGATCAGCACATTACCTTCAATTCGCTGGACGCCTGCTTTCTTCAGCGTGGCCACCATATTACGAATATCCTGACGCCTGAGGGTAGGATCGCCACCAAAGCGCGCAATGAGGTCGCCTTTCAGGACGCCGCCATCGAGGCTGCCTTTCGTTTCCAGCGTCGTGGTGAAGCGGAAGTCCGGACCCAGCTGCAGCAGCGCAGCAAGCGCGGTTATCACTTTTTGGGTGCTGGCGGGGAGCGCCATCTGCTGGCTATGGTAGTCTATCTCCGGCGTCGGGGATCCCACCTTCTGCGCCATAAAGGCAAGGTTTGCGCCCGCAGGAAGCTGATTGATGTACTCGTCAATATTCGCCGCCTGAGCGCTAAGCGCTATACCGGCAGTCAATCCGATGATAAATCTGGAAAATCGCATAATCTCGCGCTAACAACCTGAAACCAGTCCGTCATACTACGGTGCATCGCCCTGTAAAGTAAACGATGACCCATAGTGAACTTCAGGGTAAAATACGTATCAAATTGAAAATTGCTGCTGGCCTGGGGATGACTTTCCGGGTCGGTTTTCTTTTGCTCCGGCCCTGCTCAAGTCTTGACCGGCTGCGGAGCGGCGTTGTCTGCTCCATGAAGGAATGAAAAAGAGGTATAACAAATGCAAGCTATTCCGATGACCTTACGTGGCGCTGAAAAACTGCGCGAAGAACTGGATTTTCTGAAGTCCGTACGTCGTCCTGAAATCATCGCGGCCATCGCTGAGGCCCGCGAGCACGGCGATCTGAAAGAAAATGCTGAGTATCATGCTGCCCGTGAACAGCAGGGCTTCTGTGAAGGTCGCATTAAGGATATCGAAGCGAAGCTGTCGAACGCGCAGGTCATCGATATCACCAAAATGCCCAACAATGGCCGGGTGATTTTTGGTTCGACGGTCAGCGTTCTGAATCTCGATACGGATGAAGAGCAAACTTATCGTATCGTTGGCGATGACGAGGCCGATTTTAAGCAAAATCTGATTTCTGTAAACTCACCGATTGCACGTGGTTTAATCGGTAAAGAGCAGGACGATGTGGTGGTTATCCGTACACCGGGCGGGGAAGTCGAATTCGAAATTCTTAAGGTTGAGTACCTTTAATTCGAATTTAACGCTACGATGTTGATGGATTGTAAAGAAAGGAAAAAGGCCGCGTAGCGGCCTTTTATCAGCGTCCGGAGCATGGCATTTTGCTCGTCTACCCGCAGAAAACCCTCGATTTACACAAAGTTGTGTCGATAACCAGGATATTCTTAGCGTGGCAGCGAGATTTTACGCTCTTTAGTCGGGCGGTACAGAACCAGCGTTTTACCGATGACCTGTACATTACAGGCGCCGGTTTCGCGCACGATAGCTTCCACGATCAAGGTTTTAGTTTCGCGATCTTCCGAGGCGATCTTCACCTTGATAAGTTCATGGTGCTCTAACGCTTGTTCAATCTCGGCCAGTACCCCTTCGGTCAAACCATTGTTGCCAAGCATAACTACCGGCTTGAGCGGATGTGCCAGACCTTTCAGGTGCTGTTTTTGTTTAGTACTCAGATTCATCGTATTTTTTTGCTTACGTTGGGATTGAAAACGGTTCATTCTACCGCCATCTCTCATATATCGCCAAACTACCGCGTCGATTTTTACGTCGCGAAGTACGATGAACCCGAAATGGGAATGTTAAATGACAGGTAAAAAGCGTTCTGCCAGCTCAAGTCGTTGGCTTCAGGAACACTTTAGCGATAAATATGTTCAGCAGGCACAGAAAAAGGGGTTACGTTCCCGTGCCTGGTTTAAACTTGATGAAATACAGCAAAGTGACAAGATTTTTAAACCGGGGATGACGATAGTTGACCTCGGCGCTGCACCCGGTGGCTGGTCGCAATACGCGGTTACGCAGATCGGTAACAGCGGCCGCATCATTGCTTGCGATCTTTTACCTATGGATCCAATCGTTGGTGTGGACTTCCTTCAGGGCGACTTTCGTGATGAATTAGTCCTGAAAGCGTTACTTGAGCGTGTAGGTGACAGTAAAGTACAAGTTGTCATGTCCGATATGGCGCCAAATATGTGTGGAACACCGGCGGTGGATATTCCCCGGGCCATGTATCTGGTGGAACTGGCGCTTGGAATGGCTCGTGATGTATTAGCGCCAGGTGGTAGTTTTGTAGTGAAGGTGTTCCAGGGCGAAGGCTTCGATGAGTATCTAAGAGAGATTCGCTCCCTGTTTACGAAGGTCAAAGTTCGTAAGCCGGACTCTTCTCGCGCCCGTTCGCGTGAAGTGTATATTGTAGCGACCGGGCGTAAACCATAACCGGCAGATTTCAAACGAAAGTTTGAAAGACGCTGGATATAGAGTATCCTGACGCTGTTTTTAACACAGTTGTAATATGAGGTTAATCCCTTGAGTGACATGGCGAAAAACCTAATACTCTGGCTGGTCATTGCCGTTGTGCTGATGTCAGTATTCCAGAGCTTTGGGCCCAGCGAGTCGAATGGCCGCAAGGTGGATTATTCTACCTTCCTGCAGGAGGTCAATCAGGACCAGGTTCGCGAAGCGCGTATCAACGGACGTGAGATAAACGTTACCAAGAAAGATAGTAACCGTTACACGACCTACATCCCGGTGAACGATCCTAAGCTGCTTGATAACCTTCTGACTAAAAACGTCAAGGTGGTAGGTGAGCCGCCAGAAGAACCGAGCCTGCTGGCTTCTATCTTCATCTCCTGGTTCCCGATGCTGCTTCTTATCGGCGTCTGGATCTTCTTTATGCGCCAGATGCAGGGCGGCGGTGGCAAAGGCGCCATGTCGTTCGGTAAGAGCAAGGCGCGTATGCTAACGGAAGACCAGATCAAAACCACTTTTGCCGACGTCGCCGGCTGTGACGAAGCGAAAGAAGAAGTCGGTGAACTGGTTGAATACCTGCGCGAGCCGAGCCGTTTCCAGAAGCTGGGCGGTAAAATCCCGAAAGGCGTCCTGATGGTCGGCCCTCCGGGTACCGGTAAAACCTTGCTGGCAAAAGCCATCGCGGGTGAAGCAAAGGTACCGTTCTTTACGATTTCCGGTTCTGACTTCGTTGAAATGTTCGTCGGTGTGGGTGCATCCCGCGTGCGCGACATGTTTGAACAAGCCAAGAAAGCGGCTCCGTGCATCATCTTTATCGATGAAATCGACGCCGTCGGCCGTCAGCGTGGCGCTGGCCTGGGCGGTGGTCACGATGAACGTGAGCAGACGCTGAACCAGATGCTGGTAGAGATGGACGGCTTCGAGGGTAACGAAGGTATCATCGTTATCGCAGCAACCAACCGTCCGGACGTTCTTGACCCTGCGCTGCTGCGTCCAGGCCGCTTTGACCGTCAGGTTGTGGTCGGTCTGCCGGATGTCCGCGGTCGCGAACAGATTCTGAAAGTGCATATGCGTCGCGTACCGCTGGCGCCGGATATCGACGCGGCAATTATCGCCCGCGGTACGCCTGGCTTCTCCGGTGCTGACCTGGCAAACCTGGTGAACGAAGCTGCGCTGTTTGCCGCTCGTGGCAACAAGCGCGTTGTATCGATGGTTGAATTCGAGAAAGCGAAAGACAAAATCATGATGGGTGCGGAACGTCGCTCCATGGTGATGACGGAAGCGCAGAAAGAGTCCACCGCGTATCACGAAGCCGGTCACGCAATTATTGGTCGCCTGGTGCCGGAACACGATCCGGTGCACAAAGTGACGATTATTCCGCGCGGTCGCGCGCTGGGTGTCACCTTCTTCCTGCCTGAAGGCGACGCGATCAGCGCCAGCCGCCAGAAGCTGGAAAGCCAGATTTCTACCCTTTACGGCGGTCGTCTGGCGGAAGAGATTATCTACGGCGTAGAGCATGTTTCTACCGGTGCGTCGAACGACATTAAAGTCGCGACCAACCTGGCGCGTAACATGGTGACCCAGTGGGGCTTCTCTGACAAACTCGGCCCGCTGCTGTATGCCGAAGAAGAAGGTGAAGTATTCCTTGGCCGCAGCGTTGCGAAAGCGAAGCATATGTCCGATGAAACGGCGCGTATCATCGACCAGGAAGTGAAGTCACTGATTGAGCGTAACTACAATCGTGCACGCCAGCTTCTGAACGATAATATGGACATCCTGCACGCGATGAAAGACGCGCTCATGAAATATGAGACCATCGACGCCCCGCAGATTGATGACCTGATGGCTCGCCGCGATGTTCGCCCGCCAGCTGGCTGGGAAGAACCGGGCTCGTCCAACAATTCTGACAACAATGGCACGCCTCGTGCGCCGCGTCCGGTCGATGAACCGCGTACGCCAAACCCGGGTAATACGATGTCAGAACAGCTGGGCGACAAATAAGTTAGCCGTTATTGATGCTGTTGTACTTTTCTAAAACCCCTGAGCGTTTGCTCCGGGGTTTTTCTTTTTCAATCTTTCTCTGACTCAGGGATTTAGCGATGAAACTTGTAGCCCAGGGCTCAACCCTCGATCTCTCTCACCCACATGTGATGGGTATTCTTAACGTTACCCCGGATTCGTTCTCTGATGGCGGGACCCACAACACGCTGGTCGAAGCCGTGAAGCATGCCAATCTGATGATCAATGCCGGGGCGACTATCATTGATATCGGTGGGGAATCGACGCGTCCGGGGGCGGCAGATGTCAGCGTCGAGGAAGAGCTGGCGCGAGTCATTCCGACGGTAGAAGCGATTGCCCAGCGCTTTGAAGTCTGGATTTCCGTTGATACCTCAAAGCCGGAGGTGATCCGCGAGTCAGCGCGTGTTGGCGCGCATATCATCAATGATATCCGCTCGCTGACCGAACCGGGAGCGCTGGAGGCGGCGGCTGAAACGGGCTTACCGGTGTGCCTGATGCATATGCAGGGTCAGCCGAAGACAATGCAGGATGCCCCGAAGTACGCGGACGTGTTTGCTGACGTTGAGCGCTTTTTTATCGAACATATTGTGCGTTGCGAACGGGCCGGTATCGCAAAAGATAAATTGTTGCTCGACCCGGGATTTGGTTTCGGTAAAAATCTTTCTCATAATTATGAACTGCTTGCCCGACTTGGAGAGTTCCATCATTTTGGTCTTCCGCTGCTGGTAGGCATGTCACGTAAGTCGATGGTAGGTCAGTTGCTGAATGTCGGGCCGACGGAACGCCTGAATGGCAGCCTGGCTTGCGCAGTCATTGCTGCAATGCAGGGCGCGCAGATTATTCGCGTCCATGATGTCAAAGAAACGGTAGAAGCGCTGCGCGTGGTGGAAGCTACCCTGGCCGCTAAGGAAAATAAACGTTATGAGTAACCGCAAATATTTTGGTACGGATGGTATTCGTGGCCGCGTAGGCGATGCGCCAATAACGCCAGAATTTGTATTAAAGCTGGGCTGGGCGGCGGGTAAGGTGCTGGCACGCCACGGTTCACGGAAGATTATTATTGGTAAAGATACCCGTATTTCAGGGTATATGCTGGAGTCCGCGCTGGAGGCTGGATTGGCCGCCGCGGGATTATCCGCTTCTTTTACCGGCCCGATGCCAACGCCGGCAATTGCCTATCTGACGCGCACCTTCCGCGCGGAAGCCGGGATTGTGATTTCCGCTTCACATAATCCGTTTTATGACAACGGCATCAAATTCTTCTCTATCGAAGGTACCAAGCTTCCGGATGAGGTAGAAGAAGCCATTGAAGCCGAAATGGAAAAAGAGCTGACCTGCGTGGATTCCGCCGAGCTGGGTAAAGCCAGTCGTATCGTCGACGCCGCCGGTCGCTATATCGAGTTTTGCAAAGGCACCTTTCCGAACGAACTGAGCCTCAATGCTTTGAAGGTGGTAGTCGATTGCGCTCACGGGGCGACTTATCATATTGCGCCGAATGTTTTCCGCGAGCTGGGCGCTCAGGTTATAGCGATGGGCTGTGAGCCTGATGGCCTCAACATCAATGAAGAGGTCGGGGCGACGGACGTTCGTGCTCTGCAGGCGCGCGTGCTGGCGGAGAAAGCCGACCTGGGTATTGCCTACGATGGCGATGGCGATCGGGTCATCATGGTGGACCACGAAGGCAACAAAGTCGACGGTGACCAGATCCTCTATATCATTGCCCGTGAGGGGCTACGCCAGGGGCAGCTGCGGGGCGGCGCCGTCGGGACGCTCATGAGCAACATGGGCCTTGAACTGGCGCTTAAACAGCTGGGCATTCCTTTCGTTCGCGCGAAGGTGGGCGACCGCTATGTGCTGGAGAAGCTGCAGGAGAAAGGCTGGCGCATTGGCGCAGAAAACTCCGGTCATGTGATCTTACTGGATAAAACCACGACGGGGGATGGAATTGTCGCCAGCCTGCAGGTGGTGGCGGCGATGGTGCGTAACCATATGAGCCTGCACGACCTGTGCAGCGGAATGAAAATGTTCCCGCAGCTTCTGGTTAACGTTCGCTTTACTGAAGGTAGCGGCAACCCGCTGGAACATGAGCATGTAAAAGCAGTAACCGCGGAAGTAGAAGCGGCGCTGGGTAATCGGGGGCGCGTACTGCTGCGTAAATCAGGCACAGAGCCGCTGATTCGCGTTATGGTGGAAGGTGAGCACGAAGAGCAGGTGCACGAATTTGCCCACCGTATCGCCGATGCCGTAAAAAGCGTTTAATCTCTCTTGCTAAGTGATTAAAAAGGCGACGCTTGCCGCCTTTTTAATCGACAAAAAATCGCTTTTTGCTGTTTTTTTCCGCACTTGATACAATGCGCTGAAATTGCCCTTGCGAAGGTCATTCGCTTTGGTTAGTATTCACACCCGCTTCAGTGGGAAACGTTAAAACGTCCCGCTTTATTGGTCGAAGCACTTGGTATGCGGCAAATCCGCAAGGAACAGGTTGATTATGTACGAAGCTCTTTTAGTTGTTTTCCTTATTGTGGCAATTGGCCTTGTGGGTCTGATTATGCTGCAGCAAGGTAAAGGCGCTGATATGGGAGCCTCCTTCGGAGCAGGCGCTTCCGGCACTCTGTTTGGATCCAGCGGTTCTGGTAACTTCATGACCCGTATGACTGGTATCCTGGCTGCGCTGTTCTTCATCATCAGTCTGGCGCTGGGCAATATCAACAGCAACAAGACCAATAAAGGAAGTGAGTGGGATAACCTGAGCGCGCCGAAAACTGAGCAAACTCAGCCGACCGCGCCGGCGCAGCCGAGCAGCGACATCCCGCACTGATAAGCAGTATCCGTACCGAGGTGGTGGAATTGGTAGACACGCTACCTTGAGGTGGTAGTGCCCTAACGGGCTTGTGGGTTCGAGTCCCATCCTCGGTACCAATTTCCTGAAGAAAGACGCTGAAAAGCGTCTTTTTTTTCGTCCCGAAAAAGTTGAGCAGCAGCATTAGCGGCAGATATGTCACTCCGGTTGGGTTCGGGATTTTTCTGCATAAAAAAGGCCGCGTTAGCGGCCTTTGCGAATTTCTCTGGAGCGTTACTTCGCTTTATTTTCGAGGTTTTCCACCTGCGGCAGGCCAGTTGCGGAAGACGCGGTCAGCAGTCCAGACTGCGCGTAGCCAAACAGCTTATCGCGAGTATCGGTGATATCCAGGTTGCGCATTGTCAGCTGGCCGATACGATCCTCAGCGGAGAACATCGAGTCACCTTTTTCCATCGTCAGACGCTCTGCTTTATAGGTCAGATTATCAGAGACGGTATTCAGGATGGAGTAGTCGTTGCCGCGACGCAGTTCAAGCGTCACTTCGCCGGTAATTTGGCTTGCTACCCAGCGCTGCAGGCCGTCGCGCAGCATCAGCGCCTGGGAATCGAACCAGCGCCCTTGATACAGCAGCCGACCCAGCTGACGACCGTGCGCGTGGTATTGCTCAATGGTATCTTCGTTATGAATACCGGTCAGCAGACGCTCATAGGCAATATGCAGCAGCGCCATTCCCGGGGCTTCATAGATGCCGCGGCTCTTCGCTTCGATGATACGGTTTTCGATCTGATCGCTCATACCCAGACCATGACGGCCGCCGATGCGGTTAGCCTCCAGCATCAGTTCAACGTCATCGCTAAAGGTCTGCCCGTTCAGCGCAACAGGATGGCCCTGTTCAAAGCGAACGGTGACTTCTTCCGCAGGGATTTTGACGCTTTCATCCCAGAACTTGACGCCCATAATCGGGTTCACAATCTTGACGCTGGAGTTCAGGAATTCAAGATCTTTAGCTTCGTGCGTCGCGCCCAGCATATTGGAGTCGGTTGAGTAGGCTTTTTCAACGGACATTTTATAGTCAAACCCACAGGAGATCATAAACTCTGACATCTCCTGGCGGCCGCCTAACTCGTCGATAAAGTCGCTATCCAGCCACGGTTTGTAAATTTTCAGCTCAGCGTTGGTCAGCAGGCCGTAACGATAGAAACGTTCGATATCGTTGCCTTTATAGGTACTCCCGTCGCCCCAGATGTTAACACCGTCTTCCTTCATTGCGGCGACCAGCATGGTACCGGTCACTGCGCGGCCCAGCGGCGTAGTATTAAAGTAGGTCAACCCGCCGGTGGTGTTATGAAATGCGCCGCACTGGATCGCGGCAATGCCTTCCGCAACCAGCTGCTTACGGCAGTCGATCAGACGAGCCCCTTCAGCACCATACTCTTTGGCACGACGAGGAATGGCCTCGTAATCGTCTTCGTCTGGCTGTCCCAGATTGGCGGTATATGCATAAGGGACTGCTCCCTTTTTACGCATCCACAGCAGCGCGGCGCTGGTATCCAGCCCACCAGAAAAAGCAATACCAATACGTTGGCCAACCGGGAGATGCTTGAGAATCGTCGTCATAAAATAAAACCCTGCTAGATAGACTGTGGTGAGTTTGACTCAACAATCTTTATTGCATGTTTATGCATTAATTGTGAGTTTTCATTTAATCATCTTTTGCTGGCGACAGGAAGAGGCTGAGCCGCTTTTTGCCAAAAAACCCAGAAATACCAGCATGAACCGAAACCTGGCAATGTGAAATTCATGTTGACAAAATATATGAAGTATCAATACAATTCACTACGATTTTATGTCCCGTCTCTCGGTACCAAATCCCAGCAGTATTTGCGTCTTTTACTCAAAACGAGTAAAATATGCCACGTTTCAGGCGCGGGGTGGAGCAGCCTGGTAGCTCGTCGGGCTCATAACCCGAAGGTCGTCGGTTCAAATCCGGCCCCCGCAACCACTTTCCCATTAAGTACTTTTTCAAATATACTGTGAGGACCGGGTCCTTCGTAGACGAATTTGAAAGAATTCTTCTGGAAAGTGTTCCAGATCGCAGTTGCGATCTCAGGGTTCAGTTATCTAAAGCCCCGATTTATCGGGGTTTTTTGTTATCTGACTTCAGAATAACTGGGCTATACGCCCTTTTTTTATGTCTTGGGGGTGGGTTTGTCCACATTAGAGCAAAAATTAACAGAGATGCTCACAGCGCCAGTTGAAGCGCTTGGCTTTGAGCTGGTCGGCATCGAATTTATTCGCGGTCGCACGTCCACACTGCGCATCTATATTGATAGTGAAGATGGCATCAATGTTGATGATTGTGCTGATGTGAGCCACCAGGTCAGTGCTGTTATGGACGTAGAAGACCCGATTACAGTCGCTTATAACCTGGAAGTTTCTTCTCCAGGTCTCGATCGTCCTATGTTTACCGCCGAGCACTATGAGCGTTTCATCGGCGAAGAAGTTTCGCTGGTTTTGCGCATGGCGGTACAGAACCGACGCAAATGGCAGGGCCTTATCAAAGCGGTAGACGGTGAGATGATCACGGTAACCGTCGAAGGCAAAGATGAAGTGTTCGCGCTGAGTAACATCCAGAAGGCGAACCTGGTTCCCCACTTTTAACAGTCTGGATTGAGGTGAAAGGCCCCGATGAACAAAGAAATTTTGGCTGTTGTTGAAGCCGTTTCCAACGAAAAGGCGCTGCCGCGTGAGAAAATTTTCGAAGCGTTGGAAAGTGCGCTAGCAACGGCTACCAAGAAAAAATATGAGCAAGAGATCGACGTTCGCGTAGAAATCGATCGTAAAAGCGGTGATTTCGACACATTCCGTCGCTGGCTGGTTGTTGAAGAAGTGACCCAGCCGACTCGCGAAATCACGCTGGAAGCTGCGCGTTTCGAAGATGAAAGCATGAATCCTGGCGATTACGTCGAAGACCAGATTGAGTCTGTCACCTTTGACCGTATCACTACGCAGACCGCGAAGCAGGTTATCGTACAAAAAGTACGTGAAGCCGAACGCGCAATGGTCGTCGATCAATTCCGTGAGCACGAAGGTGAAATCATCACGGGCGTAGTGAAGAAAGTGAACCGCGACAATATCACGCTGGATCTGGGCAACAACGCTGAAGCCGTGATCCTGCGCGAAGACATGCTGCCGCGTGAGAACTTCCGTCCGGGTGACCGTATCCGCGGCGTACTGTACGCAGTTCGTCCGGAAGCGCGTGGCGCGCAGCTGTTCGTGACTCGCTCCAAGCCGGAAATGCTGGTTGAACTGTTCCGCATTGAAGTTCCGGAAATCGGTGAAGAAGTTCTCGAAATTAAAGCGGCGGCTCGCGATCCTGGCTCTCGTGCCAAAATCGCGGTTAAAACCAACGACAAGCGCATCGATCCGGTTGGCGCCTGCGTCGGTATGCGCGGCGCGCGCGTTCAGGCAGTCTCGACTGAACTGGGCGGCGAGCGTATCGATATCGTGCTGTGGGACGATAACCCGGCGCAGTTCGTGATTAACGCCATGGCTCCGGCTGACGTCGCATCTATCGTGGTAGATGAAGACAAGCACACCATGGATATCGCAGTAGAAGCGGGCAACCTGGCGCAGGCCATTGGCCGTAACGGTCAGAACGTCCGTCTGGCGTCTCAGCTGAGCGGCTGGGAACTCAACGTCATGACCGTTGATGACCTCCAGGCTAAGCATCAGGCTGAAGCCCATGCAGCGATTGATACCTTCACTAAATATCTTGATATTGATGAAGATTTCGCCACGCTGCTGGTTGAAGAAGGTTTCGCCACTCTGGAAGAGCTGGCCTATGTGCCAATGAAAGAACTGCTGGAAATTGACGGTCTGGATGAAGCGACCGTTGAAGCACTTCGTGAGCGGGCGAAAAACGCGCTGACCACGCTGGCGCTGGCCAAAGAAGAGAGCCTGGGTGACAGCAAACCTGCCGACGATCTGTTGAATCTGGAAGGTTTGGATCGCGCTCTGGCATTCACCCTGGCCGCCCGTGGTGTTTGTACGCTGGAAGATCTCGCCGAGCAGGGCATTGATGATCTGGCTGATATCGAAGGCTTGACCGACGAGAAAGCCGGAGAACTTATCATGGCCGCTCGTAATATTTGTTGGTTCGGCGACGAAGCGTAATAAACTGTAGCAGGAAGGAACAGCATGACAGATGTGACCATTAAAGCGCTGGCCTCGGAGATTCAGACCTCTGTGGATCGCCTGATACAGCAATTTGCTGATGCAGGGATCCGCAAATCGGCTGATGATTCTGTGACCGCGCAAGAGAAGCAAACCTTGTTGACGCACCTGAACCGTGAACACGGCTCAGCGCCCGACAAGCTGACGCTGCAGCGCAAAACGCGCAGCACGTTAAATATTCCGGGTACCGGTGGAAAGAGTAAGTCGGTACAAATCGAAGTCCGCAAGAAACGCACCTTTGTGAAACGCGATCCGCAAGAGGCCGAACGCCTTGCCGCGGAAGAGCAGGCGCAGCGTGAAGCGGAAGAGCAAGCCCGTCGTGAGGCAGAAGAAGCTGCCAAACGCGAGGCGCAATTAAAAGCTGAACGTGAGGCCGCAGAACAAGCGAAACGTGAACTCGCCGATAAAGCGAAACGTGAAGCCGCGGAAAAAGACAAAGTGAGCAATCAACAAACCGACGATATGACCAAAACCGCCCAGGCTGAAAAGCAACGCCGCGAAAACGAAGCTGCGGAGCTGAAGCGCAAATCGGAAGAAGAAGCACGCCGCAAACTTGAAGAAGAAGCGCGCCGTGTAGCGGAAGAAGCACGCCGTATGGCTCAAGAAAATGAAAAGAACTGGACTGAAGCGCCAGAAACCCCTGAAGAGACCACTGACTATCACGTAACGACTTCTCAGCATGCGCGTCAGGCTGAAGACGATAACGATCGTGAAGTTGAAGGCGGTCGCGGCCGTGGACGTAATGCGAAAGCAGCGCGTCCGGCTAAGAAAGGCAACAAACACGCTGAATCGAAAGCCGATCGTGAAGAAGCCCGTGCGGCCGTTCGCGGCGGTAAAGGTGGCAAGCATCGTAAAGGTTCTGCTCTGCAGCAAGGCTTCCAGAAGCCGGCTCAGGCGGTTAACCGTGATGTTATCATCGGCGAAACCATCACCGTTGGCGATCTGGCCAACAAGATGGCCGTCAAAGGTTCTCAGGTCATCAAAGCGATGATGAAGCTGGGCGCCATGGCGACGATTAACCAGGTCATCGACCAGGAAACCGCACAGCTGGTTGCCGAAGAGATGGGCCACAAAGTTATCCTGCGTCGTGAAAACGAGCTGGAAGAAGCGGTAATGAGCGACCGTGACACCGGCGCTGCGGCTGAACCGCGCGCACCGGTTGTGACCATCATGGGTCACGTTGACCACGGTAAAACCTCTCTGCTGGACTACATTCGTTCAACGAAAGTGGCCTCTGGCGAAGCGGGCGGCATTACCCAGCACATCGGTGCGTACCACGTCGAAACCGACAACGGTATGATCACCTTCCTGGATACCCCGGGTCACGCCGCGTTTACCTCTATGCGTGCTCGTGGTGCGCAGGCGACGGATATCGTGGTTCTGGTTGTGGCGGCAGACGACGGCGTAATGCCGCAGACTATCGAAGCTATCCAGCATGCGAAAGCGGCGCAGGTACCTCTGGTGGTTGCGGTGAACAAAATCGATAAGCCGGAAGCGGACCTGGATCGCGTTAAAAACGAGCTCTCTCAGTACGGCGTTATGCCGGAAGAGTGGGGTGGCGAAGCGCAGTTCATCCCTGTATCCGCTAAAGCCGGTACCGGTATTGACGATCTGCTGAATGCTATCCTGCTGCAGGCTGAAGTTCTGGAGCTGAAAGCGGTTCGCAACGGTATGGCGAGCGGCGCGGTTATCGAATCTTTCCTCGATAAAGGTCGTGGTCCGGTTGCCACCGTTCTGGTACGCGAAGGTACGCTGCATAAAGGCGACATCGTCCTGTGCGGTTTCGAATACGGTCGCGTTCGTGCGATGCGTAACGAACTGGGTCAGGAAGTGCTGGAAGCGGGTCCGTCCATTCCGGTGGAAATCCTTGGCCTGTCAGGTGTACCGGCTGCCGGTGACGAAGTGACCGTTGTGCGTGACGAGAAAAAAGCACGTGAAGTTGCGCTGTATCGTCAGGGTAAATTCCGTGAAGTTAAACTGGCTCGTCAGCAGAAATCTAAGCTTGAGAACATGTTCGCCAACATGACCGAAGGCGAAGTTCACGAAGTGAACATCGTCCTCAAAGCGGACGTGCAGGGCTCTGTGGAAGCGATCTCCGACTCCTTGCTGAAACTGTCTACCGACGAAGTGAAAGTGAAGATTATCGGTTCCGGCGTAGGTGGTATCACCGAAACCGACGCGACCCTGGCGGCCGCATCCAACGCGATTCTGGTTGGCTTCAACGTACGTGCTGATGCATCCGCACGTAAAGTTATCGACGCGGAAAGCCTGGATCTGCGCTACTACTCCGTCATCTACCATCTGATCGACGAAGTGAAAGCAGCGATGAGCGGCATGCTGTCTCCGGAACTGAAACAGCAGATCATTGGTCTGGCTGAAGTCCGTGATGTGTTCAAATCGCCGAAATTCGGCGCCATCGCAGGCTGTATGGTTACCGAAGGTACGATCAAGCGTCATAACCCAATCCGCGTCCTGCGCGACAACGTGGTTATCTATGAAGGCGAGCTGGAATCCCTGCGCCGCTTCAAAGATGACGTTAACGAAGTTCGTAACGGTATGGAGTGTGGTATCGGCGTTAAGAACTACAACGACGTTCGCGTTGGCGATATGATCGAAGTGTTCGAAATCATCGAGATTCAACGTACCATCGATTAATCGTTTAGTAGGCCGGGGAAGCGCAGCGCCACCCGGTTATACAAAATTAAAGGGGGCCGCGTGGCCCCCTTATTTGTCTGGAGAATTTATTATGGCGAAAGAATTTGGTCGCCCGCAGCGCGTGGCCCAGGAGATGCAAAAAGAGATCGCAATCATCCTGCAGCGCGAAATTAAAGACCCGCGTCTGGGCATGATGACGACCGTTTCAGGCGTTGAAATGTCCCGCGACCTGGCCTATGCCAAAGTGTTTGTGACCTTCCTGAACGACAAAGACGAAGCCGCCGTGAAAGCGGGGATCAAGGCCTTACAGGAAGCGTCTGGTTTTATCCGCTCGCTGCTGGGCAAAGCGATGCGCCTGCGTATCGTGCCGGAACTGACTTTCTTCTACGACAATTCATTAGTCGAAGGGATGCGCATGTCGAACCTGGTGACCAGCGTGGTAAAACATGACGATGAACGTCGTGTGAACCCGGACGACAGTAAGGAGGACTAATGAGTCGTCCTCGTCGTCGCGGCCGTGACGTGCATGGCGTACTGTTGCTGGATAAACCGCAGGGCGCATCCAGCAACGACGTGCTGCAGAAAGTTAAGCGGCTTTATAATGCTAATCGGGCAGGGCACACCGGGGCGCTGGATCCGCTGGCGACCGGTATGCTGCCGATTTGCCTCGGGGAAGCGACAAAGTTTTCCCAGTATCTGCTCGATTCTGACAAGCGCTACCGCGTGATTGCCAGGCTTGGCCAGCGCACCGATACCTCTGATGCCGATGGCCAGGTGGTGGAGGAGCGTCCGCTGACGTTTAGCCCGGAGCAGTTGGCGGCAGCGCTCGACGGCTTCCGTGGCGAAACCCAGCAGGTACCGTCGATGTATTCGGCGCTGAAATACCAGGGGAAAAAGCTGTACGAATATGCCCGACAGGGGATTGAAGTACCGCGTGAATCCCGGCCGATTACGGTGTACGAGCTGCTGTTTATTCGCCATGAGGGGACGGAGCTCGAGCTGGAGATTCACTGCTCGAAAGGCACCTATATCCGCACGATTATTGATGATTTAGGCGAGAAACTCGGGTGCGGTGCGCACGTCATTTTCCTGCGTCGCCTGGCTGTCAGTAAATATCCCGTCGAACGGATGGTGACGCTGGAGCAGCTGCAGGCGCTTGTCGAACAAGCACATGCGCAGGATATTCCCGCAGCCCAGCTGCTGGACCCGCTGCTGATGCCGATGGACAGCCCGGCTTCGGATTACCCGCTGGTGAATATTCCGGAAACCTCGGCCGTCTACTTTAAAAACGGTAACCCGGTGCGGACATCGGGCGCGCCGCTGCAGGGGCTGGTTCGCGTTACTGAAGGCGCTGAAGAGAAGTTTCTTGGTATGGGTGAGATGGATGATGAAGGCCGCGTGGCGCCTCGTCGTCTGGTGGTTGAATACCCTGTCTGAGCGCTTTCCTTGCGATAAAAGGCTGCTGCGAGTAGAATATCGCCGCTTAACACTCGCCAACGTGTTTTAACATTTGCGAGCGTTATATCAGGGGTTGCTGAATTAGAGATCGGCACCCTTTCTTTCTTTTAATTTTGGAGTTCGAAAATGTCTCTAAGCGTTGAAGCTAAAGCAAAAATCGTTTCTGAGTTCGGTCGTGGCGAAAACGACAGCGGTTCTACTGAAGTTCAGGTTGCACTGCTGACTGCACAGATCAACCACCTGCAGGGTCACTTTGCAGAGCACAAAAAAGATCACCACAGCCGTCGTGGTCTGCTGCGCATGGTTTCTCAGCGTCGTAAACTGCTCGACTACCTGAAACGTAAAGATGTTGCACGTTACTCTGCGCTGATCGAGCGTCTGGGTCTGCGTCGCTAATTCTGCGAGTTTCAGAAGAAGGGGCCTCACGGCCCCTTTTTTCGACCGGGCGGCAGCAATTCATTAAAAACTCATGTATTGTTGCTATTAATGATCTTCATGCAGAGGTTCGCGCGGCTAATGAGAGGCTTGACTCGCAGGGGCGGGTAAAGGTTGTCATTAGTCGCGAGGATGCAGAAGATCGGGTCATACGATGTCTTATCGTGGATTTGACATCATCTATAGATAAAAGGATAGAATTTTGCTTAATCCGATCGTTCGTAAATTCCAGTACGGCCAACATACCGTAACGCTGGAGACCGGCATGATGGCGCGCCAGGCAACTGCCGCCGTTATGGTTAGCATGGATGACACCGCGGTATTCGTTACCGTTGTGGGCCAGAAAAAAGCGAAGCCAGGCCAGGATTTCTTCCCGCTGACCGTTAACTATCAAGAGCGTACCTACGCTGCAGGTAAAATCCCGGGTGGTTTCTTCCGTCGTGAAGGCCGTCCGAGCGAAGGCGAAACCCTGATCGCGCGTCTGATTGACCGCCCGGTTCGCCCGCTGTTCCCGGAAGGCTTCGTTAACGAAGTTCAGGTTATCGCGACCGTGGTTTCCGTTAACCCGCAGGTTAACCCGGATATCGTCGCGATGATCGGCGCTTCCGCAGCGCTGTCCCTGTCCGGTATTCCTTTCAACGGCCCAATTGGCGCCGCTCGCGTGGGTTATATTAATGACCAGTACGTGCTGAACCCGACCCAGGAAGAGCTGAAGTCCAGCAAACTGGATCTGGTTGTCGCAGGTACCGAAGCCGCAGTACTGATGGTTGAATCCGAAGCTGAACTGCTGAGCGAAGACCAGATGCTGGGCGCGGTCGTGTTTGGTCACGACCAGCAGCAGGTGGTTATTCAGAACATCAACGATCTGGTGAAAGAAGCCGGTAAGCCGCGCTGGGACTGGCAGCCGGAAGTGGTTGATGCGGCGCTGAACGCGCGCGTTGCCGCGCTGGCTGAATCTCGCTTGAGCGATGCTTACCGTATCACCGACAAACAGGAGCGCTATGCTCAGGTTGACGTGATCAAATCTGAAACTATCGCGACCCTGGTTGCGGAAGATGAAGCTCTGGACGCTAACGAACTGGGCGAAATCCTGCACGCAATCGAGAAAAACGTGGTGCGTAGCCGCGTACTGGCCGGTGAGCCGCGTATCGATGGTCGTGAAAAAGATATGATTCGTGGTCTGGACGTTCGTACCGGCGTTCTGCCGCGTACCCACGGTTCCGCACTGTTTACCCGTGGCGAAACTCAGGCGCTGGTTACTGCGACCCTGGGCACCGCACGCGACGCGCAGAACATCGATGAACTGATGGGCGAGCGCACGGACTCCTTCCTGTTCCACTATAACTTCCCTCCGTACTCCGTAGGCGAAACGGGAATGGTCGGTTCTCCGAAGCGTCGTGAAATTGGTCACGGTCGTCTGGCTAAGCGCGGCGTACTGGCCGTGATGCCGACTATCGAAGAGTTCCCGTACACCGTTCGCGTGGTTTCTGAAATCACCGAATCTAACGGCTCCTCCTCCATGGCTTCCGTTTGTGGCGCTTCTCTGGCGCTGATGGACGCAGGCGTGCCGGTGAAAGCCGCCGTTGCGGGTATCGCAATGGGTCTGGTGAAAGAAGGCGACAACTTCGTTGTACTGTCTGACATTCTGGGCGATGAAGATCACCTGGGCGATATGGACTTCAAAGTAGCGGGTTCCCGCGAAGGTATCTCTGCTCTGCAGATGGATATCAAAATTGAAGGTATCACCAAAGAGATCATGCAGGTTGCTCTGAACCAGGCTAAAGGTGCGCGTCTGCACATCCTGGGCGTGATGGAACAGGCGATTAACGCGCCGCGCGGCGATATCTCTGAATTCGCACCGCGTATCCACACGATCAAGATCAGTCCGGACAAAATCAAAGACGTTATCGGTAAGGGCGGTTCCGTTATTCGTGCGCTGACCGAAGAAACCGGCACCACTATCGAAATCGAAGATGACGGTACCGTGAAGATCGCGGCAACCGATGGCGACAAAGCGCAGCACGCGATTCGTCGTATCGAAGAGATCACCGCTGAGATCGAAGTTGGCCGTATCTACAACGGTAAAGTGACCCGTATCGTTGACTTTGGCGCGTTTGTTGCCATTGGCGGCGGTAAAGAAGGTCTGGTTCACATCTCTCAAATCGCCGACAAGCGCGTTGAGAAAGTGACCGACTATCTGCAGATGGGTCAGGAAGTGCCGGTTAAGGTTCTGGAAGTTGACCGTCAGGGCCGTGTCCGTCTGAGCATCAAAGAAGCAACTGAACAAACTCAGCCTGCGGCTGCGCCGGAAGCTCCGGCTGCCGAACAGCAGGGCGAGTAAGGTTGCCGTTTGCCCTCCGCATTGCGGAGGGCGCATTGCGGGCAGGACGCCCTGTTTGCAGCCGGGGAACTGGACGTTCATCCAATCGTTGTCTTCGGGAGTGGGAAATGAAGCCTTTTTTGCGCTGGTGTTTCGTGGCGACAGCTCTCACGCTGGCAGGATGCAGCAACTCTGCCTGGCGTAAGGACGCAGTCCTCGCGGTGCCATTGCAACCGACTTTGCAGCAGGAAGTGATTCTGGCGCGCATGGAACAAATTCTTGCCAGTCGGGCTTTAACCGATGACGAACGCGCACAGCTTTTATATGAGCGCGGAGTGTTGTATGATAGTCTCGGTCTGAGGGCATTAGCGCGAAATGATTTTTCACAAGCGCTGGCAATCCGACCGGATATGCCTGAAGTATTCAATTACTTAGGCATTTACTTAACGCAGGCAGGCAATTTTGATGCTGCCTATGAAGCGTTTGATTCTGTACTTGAGCTTGATCCAACTTACAACTACGCGCACTTAAATCGCGGTATCGCCCTGTATTACGGCGGTCGCGCTAAGTTAGCGCAAGATGATCTGCTGGCGTTTTATCAAGACGATCCCAATGATCCTTTCCGAAGCCTGTGGCTTTATCTCGCCGAGCGTCAGCTCGATGAGAAGCAGGCGCTTGAAGCACTGAGACAGCGCTTAAACAAGTCGGATAAAGAACAATGGGGATGGAACATTGTCGGGTTCTACCTTGGCGACATTAGCGAAAAAGAGCTAATGGACCGTCTGAAGGCAGACGCAACGGATAACACCTCGCTCGCTGAGCATCTCAGTGAAACCAACTTCTATTTAGGTAAGTACTACCTAAGTCTGGGGGACAAGGACAGCGCTACGGCACTGTTCAAACTGGCGGTCGCAAACAACGTTCATAACTACGTTGAGCACCGATACGCATTGTTGGAATTATCGCTCTTGGGCCAGGAGCAAGATGACCTGGCAGAATCGGACCAGCAATAGCTGACGAACACATCAGCCCTTTTTTGATTGCCATCACCTTTGCGGGTGAGGGCGTTGTTGTTCGTTAATACACCTACTTTGAGCCGGTTCACACTTTTCAATGAAAATTACCGAAAATTTTCACGATGAGTTATGTAGACTGGCCGCCATTAATTTTGAGGCACACGTACTACATGGCTGAATTCGAAACCACTTTTGCAGATCTGGGCCTGAAGGCTCCCATCCTTGAAGCGCTTAACGATCTGGGTTACGAAAAACCATCTCCGATCCAGGCTGAGTGCATTCCGCATCTGCTGGGCGGCCGCGACGTTCTGGGTATGGCCCAGACGGGTAGCGGTAAAACCGCAGCGTTCTCTTTACCGCTGCTGAACAACATCGATCCTGAGCTGAGAGCACCGCAGATTCTGGTGCTGGCGCCGACCCGCGAACTGGCGGTACAGGTTGCTGAAGCAATGACGGAATTCTCTAAACATATGCGCGGCGTAAACGTGGTTGCCCTGTACGGCGGCCAGCGTTATGACGTGCAGCTGCGGGCGCTGCGTCAGGGGCCGCAAATCGTTGTCGGTACCCCGGGTCGTCTGCTGGACCACCTGAAACGCGGTACGCTGGATCTCTCTAAGCTGAGCGGTCTGGTTCTGGATGAAGCTGACGAAATGCTGCGCATGGGCTTCATCGAAGACGTAGAAACCATTATGGCGCAGATCCCGGAGGGTCATCAGACCGCTCTGTTCTCTGCCACCATGCCGGAAGCCATTCGCCGTATTACCCGCCGCTTTATGAAAGAGCCGCAGGAAGTGCGCATCCAGTCGAGCGTAACAACTCGCCCGGACATCAGCCAGAGCTACTGGACTGCTTACGGTATGCGTAAAAACGAAGCGCTGGTGCGTTTCCTGGAAGCGGAAGATTTTGATGCGGCGATTATCTTCGTTCGTACCAAAAACGCGACCCTGGAAGTGGCCGAAGCGCTGGAGCGTAGCGGTTATAGCAGCGCTGCGCTGAACGGCGACATGAACCAGTCCCTGCGTGAGCAGACTCTGGAGCGTCTGAAAGACGGTCGTCTGGATATCCTGATTGCAACCGACGTTGCGGCCCGTGGCCTGGACGTTGAGCGTATCAGCCTGGTGGTTAACTACGATATCCCGATGGATTCCGAGTCTTACGTTCACCGTATCGGCCGTACCGGTCGTGCGGGTCGTGCTGGCCGCGCGCTGCTGTTCGTTGAGAACCGCGAGCGTCGTCTGCTGCGCAATATCGAACGTACGATGAAGCTGACCATTCCGGAAGTTGAACTGCCGAACGCAGAACTGCTGGGCAAACGCCGTCTGGAAAAATTCGCGGCGAAAGTTCAGCAGCAGCTGGAAAGCAGCGATCTGGATCAGTACCGTGCACTGCTGGCGAAAATCCAGCCGTCTGCCGAAGGCGAAGAGCTGGACGTGGAAACGCTGGCCGCCGCGCTGCTGAAAATGGCTCAGGGCGAACGTCCGCTGATCCTGCCGCCGGATGCGCCTATGCGTCCTAAGCGCGAGTTCCGCGACCGTGACGATCGTTTCGAACGTCGCGGCGACCGTAACGACCGTGGCCCGCGCGGCGACCGTCCGGAACGCAGCGGCGAAGATCGTCCGAAGCGTGAGCGTCGTGACGTTGGCGATATGGAACTGTACCGTATTGAAGTGGGCCGTGATGACGGCGTTGAAGTTCGTCACATCGTTGGCGCAATTGCCAACGAAGGCGACATCAGCAGCCGTTACATCGGTAACATCAAGCTGTTTGGTTCTCACTCCACCATCGAACTGCCGAAAGGCATGCCGGGCGAAGTGCTGCAGCACTTTACGCGTACCCGCATCCTGAACAAGCCGATGAACATGCAGCTGCTGGGCGATGCTCAGCCGCGTCCTGAACGCAGCGGCGAACGTCGTGGCGGCGGTGAGCGTCGTGAAGGCGGTCGTAGCTTCGGCGGCGGTGAACGTCGTGAAGGCCGTGGTTTCGGCGGTGAGCGTCGCGAAGGCGGCCGTGGTGAAGGTCGTCGTTTCAGCGGCGAACGTCGTGAAGGTGGCCGCGCGCCGCGCCGCGATGATGCTTCAGCTCCGCGTCGCGATGACTCCGCAGGTCGTCGTCGTTTCGGTGGCGATGCATAATTAGCGCTTTCCGCTAACGTAAAGTAAACGATACAGCCCCGATCTTTATGATTGGGGCTTTTTTTATTCCCTTTGTACTCGTGTACTGGTACAGTGCGTCACGTTGATAAAAAGAAAAGTATTTTCGACTGGAGATTTCGGCAAATGGCGACACTTACCACTACGGCAACCCGACCGTCCTTGTTTGGCGGCGTAGTGATTATTGGCGGGACGATTATTGGGGCGGGCATGTTCTCACTGCCGGTTGTGATGTCCGGCGCGTGGTTCTTCTGGTCTCTGGCGGCGCTGGTTTTTACCTGGTTTTGTATGCTTCACTCCGGGTTAATGATCCTCGAAGCGAACCTGAATTACCGGATTGGCTCGAGCTTCGATACCATTACTAAAGATCTGCTCGGCAAAGGCTGGAATCTGGTTAACGGCGTGTCGATCGCCTTTGTTCTTTATATTCTGACTTACGCCTATATCTCCGCCAGCGGCTCGATTCTGCACCATACGTTTAGCGAAATGTCGCTGAACGTACCGGCAAGGGCGGCAGGTTTCGGTTTTGCGCTGCTGGTGGCGTTTATCGTCTGGTTGAGCACCAAAGCGGTGAGCCGCATGACGGCCATTGTGCTGGGAGCTAAGGTCATTACCTTCTTTTTGACCTTTGGCAGCCTGTTGGGGCACGTCCAGCCGACCACCCTGTTTAACGTGGCTGAACAAAATGCCTCGTATATGCCCTATCTGCTGATGACGCTGCCGTTCTGCCTCGCGTCCTTCGGCTATCACGGCAACGTGCCGAGCCTGATGAAGTACTACGGCAAAGATCCGCGCACAATCGTTAAGTGTCTGGTTTACGGTACGCTGCTGGCGCTGGGCCTGTACGTGGTGTGGCTGCTGGTGACGATGGGTAATATCCCACGCCCTGAGTTTATCGGTATTGCGCAGAAGGGGGGCAACATAGATGTCCTGGTCCAGGCGCTCAGTGGGGTACTGAACAGCCGGAGTCTGGATCTGCTGTTAGTCATTTTTTCGAACTTTGCCGTTGCCAGTTCATTCCTTGGCGTGACGCTCGGTCTGTTTGATTATCTGGCGGATCTGTTCGGGTTCGATGACTCCGCGCTGGGACGCTTTAAAACCGCGCTTCTCACCTTTGTTCCGCCGATGGCGGGTGGCCTGCTGTGGCCGAACGGATTCCTCTACGCGATCGGCTATGCGGGGCTGGCGGCGACGATCTGGGCGGCAATTGTACCGGCGCTGCTGGCTCGCGCATCGCGCAAACGCTTTGGTAGCCCATTGTTTCGCGTTTGGGGCGGAAAGCCGATGATTGCTTTGGTTCTGCTGTTCGGGCTGGGTAACGTTATCGTGCATTTCCTGTCGAGCTTTAACGTATTACCCACCTATCACTAATTGAAAATGCGGCAAAAATGCCGCATTTTTCACTATCCGAGAAGTTCTTCTTTCACCTGCATCGCCAAATCAAATGAATGCAGGCGCGCCTGATGATCGAAGATTTGGCCGTTGACCATGATTTCATCGGCCTGGGTTTCCTGCAGGATCGACTCCAGCCCGTGACGGATTTTCGCTTTATCGCCGACCAGCGACATGCTCAGCGCTTTTTCGACGCCGTACTGCTCTGAAGCGGACCACAGCTGATGCATATTTTGCACCGGCGGCGGCAGCTGTCCGGTCTCGCCGCGGCGCAGTTTGACGAACGCCTGCTGCATGGACGTAAACAGAAATTCCGCATCTCTGTTGCTGTCGGCGGCAATAATGTTAATGCATACCATCGCGTACGGCTTCGCTAACCGCTCTGACGGCTGGAAGTGGGTGCGGTAGAGGTGCAGGGCCTGAAAGAGCATATCCGGGGCGAAGTGCGAGGCAAAGGCAAACGGCAGCCCAAGCTGCGCCGCCAACTGGGCGCTGTACAGGCTTGAGCCGAGCAGCCAGACCGGGATCTTCTCGCCATACCCGGGAACCGGGCGCACGTGCGGATTAGGATCGCGGGCGTCGAACCAGTCCACCAGCTCCGAGACATCGCGCGGGAAGTTATCGACATCGCCGCTCATATGGCGACGCAGCGCGCGCATGGTTGGCTGATCGCTGCCCGGCGCGCGGCCAAGGCCGAGATCGATGCGTCCCGGGTAGAGCGTATTGAGCGTACCGAACTGCTCGGCAATCACCAGCGGCGAATGGTTCGGCAGCATCACGCCGCCGGAGCCCAGATGCAGAGTGGTGGTATTCGCGGCAAGGTAGCCAATCAGTACGGAAGTCGCCGCGCTGGCGATACCGACCATATTATGGTGTTCGGCCAGCCAGTAGCGGTGATAGCCGCGCTTTTCCGCCAGCTGCGCCAGGTCTAAAGAGTGGGAGAAGGCTTCCTTTGCGGAAGAACCTTGCGGGATCGGCGCCAGATCGAGCACCGAGAACGAAACAGATTTGTCAGTCATAAAGGCTCACTTTGCTACAGCATCGTCATCAGATTGAAGGTCTTCTTCCAGCCTGGCGTATCCAGGATACGCCAGCCAGAAAAGCTGCATCTTTAATAGTGCATTAAAAAGCAGCGATAGCCATTAACAAAGTGAGCGGTTAATCAGCTCTGCAATTCCAGCCCGGCCAGTCGTCGCCAGTAGCCGTTGCAGTCGCTGTTCGCCGTCAGCGGCAGCGGCGCCGCGCCGTTTTCATTCGCCCGGAAGGCGTCCAGCATAGCGAAGGTCTCGCTACCCAGCGGCGACAGGCGAACCATATCCACCAGCCCGGTCATGGTGCTTAGCTCATTCCCGAGGTTGTAGACGTAGCCGCTCATGGTCTGAATGCCGTTGAGGACGAACACCTGCTGGTTCTCCTGCGAAAGCACGTCGCGCCCGTTAGGGTATTTTATGCAGCAGGTTTCACACTCGTCTTTCGGCCGGTCTTCCGAGCGCGCGGTAAAGCAGCGGGCGGAGTAGGCCAGCGGCAGATGACCGTAGCTCAGGACCTCCACCTCAAACCGGCCGCGAATGCCCAGCTCGTCGCACTGGGTCAGCAAATTCGCCAGCCAGTCGCGGGAAAGTTCGACCGGCATACACCAGCGCACCATGCCCTGCTTGAGCAGCAGACGCAGGGTGACGGCGTTGTAGCAGTTAAGCGCGTGCCCGGCGACGAACGGCAGCTTACGTTCCGCGCACAGATTAACGACGCCGAGATCGCTGGCTTCAATCAGAAATTCGCCGTTATCGACATAGCGCTTCAGTTCGCCCAGCTCCGAGGACGCCTGCACCAGCGCGAGGGTGGAAAGCACCACCTGTTTACCGCTTCCCGCCAGCGTTTTTGCCATGTCGAGCCAGTCGCCGACTTTGATGGCGCGACGTTTGCTGCATACCGCTTCGCCGAGGTAAATTGTGTCCGCGCTGCAGCTTGCCGCCTGCTGGTAAAAATCTTCCAGCGTCTCTTTTGACCAGTAATAAAGCACCGGCCCTAATGAATATTTCATTGCTGTTCTCACTGCCATTTACGGTGATAGGCGCCAAGGGTGGTTTGCGTCCCTTCGGACATGGAACCGAGGGTCTCCATCCACGCGGACTGCGGTACGAAGTTTTGCGGATCGGCTTTGCAGCGATCGATCGCCTGACGCCAGACTTTCGCCACCTGTGTAACGTACGCCGGGCTGCGCTGGCGCCCCTCGATTTTCACCGAGGCAATATTTGCCGCCATCAGCTCCGGCAGCAGCTCCAGGGTGTTCAGGCTGGTGGGCTCTTCCAGCGCGTGGTAGCGCTCGCCGTCGACCAGATACCGCCCTTTACAGAGGGTGGGATAGCCGGCGTTTTCACCATCTCGATAGCGGTCGATCAGCACTTCGTTAAGGCGTGATTCCAGTCCCTGCGGCGTTTGCTGCCAGCGCACGAAGCGCGCCGGCGAACAGGCGCCGACGGTATTCGGCGATTCGCCGGTCAGATAAGAGGAAAGGTAGCAGCGTCCTTCCGCCATAATGCACAGGCTACCGAAGGCAAAAACCTCCAGCGGCACCGGCGTGGCGCGCGCCAGCTGTTTGACCTGGTGAATCGACAGCACGCGCGGCAGCACCACGCGGGCGACGTCAAAATTGCGATGATAAAACTTTACCGCCTCTTCGTTGGTGGCCGAGGCCTGGACGGAAACGTGGCGCTCAATATGCGGATAATGCTCGGCGGCGTATTCCAGCATCGCGATATCGGCGAGGATCAGCGCGTCGGCGCCCAGCTGCGCCGCCATGTCGACCGCGCGCTGCCAGCGGGCATAACCATCAGGATGCGCGAAGGTGTTAATGGCAATATGCAGTTTGCGACGATGCTGGTGCACAAAGCTGACGGCTTCCTGCAGTTTCTTTTCGGTGAAATTAAGGCCGGCAAAGTGGCGGGCGTTGGTGTCATCTTTCAGCCCGATATAGACGGCATCGGCGCCGTTTTCGATGGCCGCCTTAAGCGCCGGAAGGTTACCGGCTGGGCAGAGCAGCTCCATAATTTTTCCTGAAAAACGCGGCCCGTCAGGGACGCTGGATGGTTAATGAGCTGGGATTTTAGTTAACCTTTTGGTGATAATTTTTGATTTGAGGCAGTTAAAAGCGTATTGGCGGGATCAATACCTGCGGCCCGGCATCGTGATTTTGTTGATTTACGCCGCTATGTCGTTTATTTGATATGGCACAATAGAGGAACTATTGCATTCATGGAGTAAAGCTTGTGTTGGATAAACTGCGTTCCAAACTGGTTCACTTTGGCCCGTCGATGATGAGCGTGCCGGTTAAGCTGGCGCCATTTGCCCTCAAGCGCCAGGTGCTGGAACAGGTATTAAGCTGGCAATTTCGTCAGGCGCTGGCGGATGGGGAACTGGAGTTTCTCGAGGGGCGCTGGTTAAGTATTCATGTGCGCGACATCGGCCTGCTGTGGTATACCTCGGTGGTGGACGGTCGTCTGGTGGTCAGCCCTGCGGCTGAAGCGGACGTCAGCTTCAGCGCCGACGCCAGCGACCTGCTGATGATCGCGGCGCGTAAGCAGGATCCGGATACGCTGTTCTTCCAGCGTCGCCTGGTTATCGAAGGCGATACCGAGCTGGGACTGTATGTAAAAAACCTGATGGATGCCATTGAGCTGGAGCAGATGCCAAAGGCGCTGCGTATTATGCTGCTGCAGCTGGCGGACTTTGTTGAAGCTGGCCTGAAAGGCCCGCAGAAACCTGAACAGACATCGGTAGGTGAGGCATGCTGATTCGAGTAGAGATTGGGATTGATGCGCCGGGTATCGATGCTCTATTGCGTCGTACCTTCGGCGGCGACGCGGAAGCGCAGCTGGTGCACAGTCTTCGTGAAGATGGCCTGATCACGCTGGGCGTGGTGGCGACGGATGACGAAGGTCAGGTCGTAGGCTACGTGGCCTTTAGCCCGGTCGCCGTCGAAGGCGAAGAGCTGCAGTGGGTTGGACTGGCTCCGCTGGCGGTCGATGAAAGCTACCGCGGTCAGGGCATCGGGCGTCAACTGGTCTATGAAGGGCTCGATTCCCTGAACGAGTTTGGCTATGCCGCCGTCGTGACGCTTGGCGATCCGGCGCTGTATGGCCGTCTGGGCTTTGAACCCGCGGCGCGTTTCGATCTGCGCTGCCGCTGGCCCGATAGCGCCGAGGCTTTCCAGGTGCATCGTCTGGCCGATGACGCGCTGAACGGCGTGAGCGGGCTGGTCGAATATAGCGACCACTTTAATCGCTTCTGAGGCTTTCCAGCAGCGCCTCAAATGAACCGTCCCCGGCAACGAGGCGCTCTTTCTGGCGCTTCGTTAGCTGCTTAATACGATACTCAAGCCGCAACGCTAGTGAGCGTTCACCAACTTCCTGACTGAAGGCCAGCTGAAGCTCGCCTTTTCCACGCAGCGCTTTCGCGCCCTTACCAGTCTGATGCTGGCAAAAGCGGCGTGAAACATCGGTGGTAATCCCGGTATAAAGGCGATTATCGGCGGTACGAATCAGATAGAGAAACCAGCACACGGTACAGAGGTCGCTATGTTAAGGTGTGAGCACCATAACATACTGGAGAGTAAAGATGGATACGCTCGCCGCGATCGGCCGCTGGCTGGGTAAGCAGCACGTCGTGACCTGGTGCGTCGCCCGCGATGATGAGCTGTGGTGCGCCAATGCTTTTTACGTTTATGACCCGGAGAAGGTCGCATTTTATCTGCTCAGCGATGAAAAAACGCGCCACGGCCAAATGACCGGGGAAAGCGCCAACGTGGCCGGGACGGTCAACGGCCAGCCAAAGAGCGTGGCGCTGATCCGCGGCGTACAGTTCAAAGGTAAAATTCGCCGCCTCGCCGGGGAAGAAGAGGCGGCGATGCGCAAGCGCTACGTCAGCCGTTTTCCGGTGGCCCGCATGCTATCGGCGCCAGTCTGGGAGATTCGTCCCGATGAGATCAAGTTCACCGATAACACGCTGGGCTTTGGGAAAAAGCTGCACTGGCTGCGCGAATCAGGCGCCGAGCAGGCGTAAGGCTTCACGATTAAAGGCCGGCAGGTCGTCCGGGGTTCTGCTGGTCACCAGCTGTTCGTTGTCGATCACCACTTCCTGGTCATAGAATTCGCCACCGGCGTTTTTCACGTCGACTACGATAGGCTTCACGGCCGTCAGTTTACGCCCGCGAATCACATCAGCGCTAATCAACAGCTGCGGGCCATGGCAGATGGCGAAGACCGGTTTGCCGCTATTGACAAAATCGCGGGTGAAGGTGACAAAGCGTTCGTCGCCGCGCAGCGAGTCCGGTGAATATCCGCCCGGCAGCAGCAGGGCGTCGAAGTCGGCAGGGCTGACGTCATCAATAGCTTTATCGATAACGACTTCAGCTTCCCCTTTTTTTCCTTTTACCTTCTTCCCCGCCTGTTTTTCAATGGTCACCACCTTGTGTCCGGCCAGACGGTAGGCGTCCGCGGGTGAGGTGAACTCCGAGTCTTCAAAGTCGTCGGTAATTAAAACGGCTATCTTCTTACTCATTCTTCCTCCAGTGTTTCGGTGTGGAATGAGGCATTTCCCTGATGATGATGGATAATTACCTCGTAGAGTATTAAGTCTGGAACATGAGGCTGGGATCGCAACATAGAAAAATCTGCAAAGGAGTTTCGATGAGTCAGGTACTGTTAACGGGGGCAACCGGGTTAGTTGGTGGTCACTTACTGCGAATGCTACTCAACGCACCGGATATTAAGTCCATTGCTGCGCCCACGCGTCGGCCGCTGAGCGATATCTCCGGCGTATTTAACCCGCACGATCCGCAGCTCACGGATGCGCTGGCGCAGGTGGTCGATCCGGTCGATATTGTTTTCTGCTGCCTGGGGACCACCCGCCGGGAAGCGGGAAGCAAAGAGGCGTTTGTGCATGCCGATTATACGCTGGTCATTGATACCGCGCTGGTGGGGAAAAAGCTGGGCGCGCAGCATATGCTGGTGGTCAGCGCGATGGGGGCGAACGCGCATTCCCCCTTTTTCTATAATCGGGTAAAAGGCGAGATGGAAGAGGCGCTGATTGCGCAGCAGTGGCCGAGGTTGACGATTGCCCGTCCATCAATGCTGGTAGGCGAGCGCGAAAAAAAACGCGCCGGCGAGACGCTCCTTGCGCCGCTTTTTAGCCTGCTGCCGGGAAACCTGAAATCGATAGACGCGCGGGACGTGGCAAGCGCGCTACTCGCGGAGGCGCTCTCGCCCGCGCAGGAAGGCGTCCGCATTCTCTCCTCGTCGCAGCTGCGCGAGAGGGCCGCGCGCGCGGGGGATTACTGATTTCCAAAGTTTCCCCGGAGGCGTAGTATTCATGTCCTCAATTTATCATGACACTCCCTGGGGAATGCTATGGCTGGTCAGTCTTCATCTCAGGCGGCAGCACCGTTTCAATGGTGGAAGCCCGCGCTGTTTTTTCTCGTCGTTATCGTTGGTCTGTGGTTCGTTAAATGGCAGCCCTATTACGGCAAAGCCTTTACCGCCGCTGAGACGCACAGTATCGGCAAATCCATTCTTGCAAATAGCGATGCGAATCCTTTCGCTGCGGCCTGGGATTACGCGCTGGTCTATTTCCTGGCGGTATGGAAAGCGGCGGTATTAGGCGTGCTGCTGGGATCGCTCATTCAGGTGCTGATCCCGCGTGACTGGCTGCGGCGCACGTTAGGGCAATCGCGTTTTCGCGGTACGCTGCTGGGGACCGCATTCTCTCTACCGGGGATGATGTGCACTTGCTGCGCCGCGCCGGTGGCTGCGGGAATGCGTAAACAGCAGGTATCCATGGGCGGCGCGCTGGCATTCTGGCTGGGCAATCCGCTGCTCAACCCGGCGACGCTGGTGTTTATGGGCTTCGTGCTGGGCTGGCAGTTTGCGCTGATTCGCCTGCTGGCGGGACTGGCGACCGTACTGGTGGTCGCCACGCTGGTTCAGAAATGGGTGAAAGAAGCGGCGACGCAGCCGGTTCCCGTGCCTGAAATGTCGGTCACAACGGGGCAGGACGGCTTCTTCAGCCGCTGGCTGCGCGCGCTGTGGACGCTGTTCTGGAATACCATCCCGGTTTATATTCTGGCGGTTCTGGTGCTGGGCGCCGCGCGGGTGTGGCTATTCCCTCACGCCGATGGCGTGGTGGAGAATACGCTGTTCTGGGTGATTGCCATGGCGATTGTCGGCTGCCTGTTTGTGATACCGACGGCGGCGGAGATCCCGATTGTGCAGACCATGATGCTGGCAGGAATGGGCACGGCGCCCGCGCTGGCGCTGCTGATTACGCTGCCTGCTGTTAGCGTACCGTCACTGATTATGCTGCGTAAAGCGTTCCCGGCGAAGGCGCTGTGGCTGACCGGTGGGCTGGTGGCGCTGTGCGGCGCGGTGGTTGGGGGCGTCGCTTTACTCTGATGATCTTCCCGGAGGCGGCGCTGCGCGCCTGTCCGGGCTACCGGCCCACAGCCAACGGTGAACCCGTAGCCCGGCTCAGCGTAGCGCAAGCCGGGGGCAGAGACGCTTACTTGATATAGGTAAAGGCGGTGGTGACGCGAGACACGCCGCTCACCCGGCTGGCGATATCCGCCGCCGCGCGTCCTTCACGGTCGGTGACCAGACCCATCAGGAACACTTCACCGTTTTCGGTTGTCACCTTCACGTTGGAGGATTTCACCTGGTCGGTACCCAGCAGCTGGGAGCGGACTTTGGTGGTGATCCAGGTATCCGAAGACGCGGTTCCTAAGCCGATCGGCTGGCCCTGACGCACTTCGTTAAACACCTCCGTCGTACCTTCTACGCCCATAGCGATTTGCTTCGCGCGCGCGGAGAGATCGGACGTTGGGGACTGCCCGGTCAGCAGAACTTTGCCCTGGTAGGCGGTCACGTTGATGCGGGCCTGTTTCTTAATTTGTTCATCTTTCGACAGCGCGCTGTTAACGCGCAGCTCCAGCGTGCTGTCGTCCACCTGAGTACCTACCGTACGCGGGTCCGTCGCGGCTTTAGTGCCGACTGCTGCCGTTCCGACTACCGCAGCAGCAACGCATCCCTGAAGCAGTAGCGCAGACAGCAGAATGGCGAGGGGCGAGAGAGCCTTCATGTGTTCTCCTTAATCGTCCTGGTGTGGAAAAAGCGTGTTATCGATCAAATCGCACAGACAGTTGACGGTGAGCATGTGCATTTCCTGAATTCGCGCGCTGCGATGCGACGGAATGCGGATTTCGACGTCCTGCTGCCCTAACAGGCCAGCCAGTTCACCGCCGTCATAACCGGTTAACGCCACGATAGTCATATCGCGGGTGACCGCCGCTTCCACGGCTTTCACGATGTCCCGGCTGTTGCCGCGCGTAGAAATCGCCAGCAGCACGTCGCCGGCGTGTCCCAACGCTCGCACCTGCTTAGCATAGATTTCGTCATGCAGGCGATCGTTGGCAATTGCGGTTAAGACCACATTATCGGTATTTAGTGCAATGGCGGGTAAACCAGGACGCTCTGTTTCAAAACGGTTAATCATACTGGCAGCAAAATGCTGTGCGTTGGCGGCGGAAGTGCCATTACCACAACAGAGGATTTTGTTGCCGTTCAGCAGCGACTGAACGAGCGTCATCGCCGCACGGGAGATGGCGTCCGGGAGTGCTTCCGCTGCTGCAATTTGGGTTTGAATGCTTTCGGTGAAGCAGGCTTTGATTCTGTCGAGCACGGGATCCCTTAATTCGTTTACGCTATTCGCCAAAGGCGTTTTTTAGCCATTGGATGTCGTTTCCGGTGAAGGCTACCACATCGAAACGGCAATCCACAGTCTCAAAGCTCCCATTCTGTCGGCAGAGCCACAGACGCGCGGCTTTGAGCAGTCTTTGTTGCTTTTGCGGCGTCACGCTGGAGGCGGCATCGCCGTAGTTTGCGCTGCGACGATAGCGTACTTCGACAAAGACGGTGACGCTGCCGTCGCGCATGATGAGGTCTATCTCGCCGCCGCGCTCGCGGACGTTGGCGGCGATAAAACGCAGACCCTGGCTCTCCAGCCAGCGGCGCGCCTGGGTTTCCCAGGCATCGCCGGTCTGTTTACTTAGTTGGCCGCGACGATTTGCCCACCCTGGTATTTGAGCCATGACAGTTTCCTGTTGATCACGCAATCCTGAGTGGCCGTGAGATCGCCGGTATTGCCGTTCAGCTCAAAGCCGGGAACCTGGCGCATCTGCGAGAAATGGTTGGCAAGGGACCAGGCGTCGGCGCCCATGGCGTACAGGCGCGCCAGCGAGTAGTCGTTACGAACGGCGGCCAGCGCCTGCTGCTGCAGGGCAGGGTTACTTCCCGCCAGCATCGGGATCTCGCTATATTGCAGACCTTCCATCTCCAGACGGAAGTCCGGTCCGGAAGTCCCCTGGGCGCTGCGGGAGCTGGCGTAGAGCGTCACGCCGCTCTGGCTGCCGTTACGCAGGGCGATCATCGGTTTGATGTAAGCGATTTGTTCCGGCGTGGCCAGGATATACGCGGCGTCGACGCCGCCGGTGCTGCTGACCGGCACATCGCTCGGGCTACCCAGGGCGCTGTCCTGCGCTGACGGCAGGGTTGAGACCGGCGTACCGCTTAGCGAAATACCGCTGTTGACGCTGCCGCGCAGCTCGGCGGTGGAGCCCAGGCGCTGTTGCAGGACGGTACCGCCCCCCAGCTTCAGCCACTCGTTGGCGAAGGCGGTAACCACCCGATCGCCCAGGGCGCCGCGAGGCACCAGCAGCAGCGGAGTCTGTTTGCCCTGATCGTGAATGTGATGCGCCGCGTCGCGGGCTTCATCTTCCGGCGAGAGGGCGAAATAGCAGATATTGGCCCGGCTTTCGACTTTTTCCGGCTGATTGAGCGCCAGCACGTTCAGCGAGGTATTGCTCTTGATGACATCTTCGACATTATCTTTCAGCAGCGGACCGACGACGATGGTCGCGCCATCCTGCTGCACCTGGGCCAGCAGCTGGCTCATTGGCTGAGTGGTGGTGTCGTAGATTTTCAGTTCTGCGGAAGGGTTGGCTGGCGTTGCGGCGACGGCCTGAGCCTGCGGCGCTTCCGCCGGCTGGCTGGTGGCCTCCGGCGACGGGACTTGTACTGCCGCCGGCGCGGTGACCGGCGCCGCGGTTTGCGCCTGGTCGGCCGCTGGCGCCTGTACCGGAGTCTGAGCGTTATTGGTGGTCGTCAGATCGGTGACCTCCGCCTGCGATGGGCTGACTACGGCGCTTTCGGCAACGTTCGCCGCCTGGGCGACCTGGGCGGGTACTGCGCTTCCTGCAACGGCAGGCGCGCCGTTCTTCGCCGCTTCAAAGCCCTGCTGGATCGTGCGGCCAAAAATCGCCGCCTGGCCGTTTAACGGCAGCAGCAGGGCGATTTTATTGGTCGATGCGGCCTGGTAGTTCTGCATATTCACTAACTGCGTCGGCAGCATTTTCGCCCCCGGGTTTTGCGGGTAGCGAGTCTGCCAGTCTTTCACTCCCGCCTTGAGCATCGTCGGATCGCTGCGGTTATCAAACCACATGCGCTGCAGATCCAGCCAGCCCTGCAGGACGTTCTCATCGGCGTTAATGACCAGCGCGTTGGCCTGATCTTTGGTCATGGCGGTGAGCGCTTTCCAGGTCGCGTCGATGTTTTTCTGCTTTTGCGCAGGCAGGCTTAACAGCGACTGTTGGGCAATCAGGGCCCGCAGCAGGTTCAGCGAAGGTTGACCCTGGCTGGCGTCAATTTGCGCCTGCCAGTAGCGGGGCAGCTGGTTCTCCTCAAGGCTTGCCGGGTCGAGCTTGCTGAGCAGCGTCTGCGCGCCCTGGAAATCGTTCTGCGCCAGCTTCACTTCCACCGCCAGCAGCGACCTTTCGCGGCTTTGCGCACCATTGAGATTAGACGGTAGCTGGTTGAACAGGTCGATCGCCTGCGGTTTCTTACCTTCCTTCAGCAGTGCACGAATGGCGAGTAATTGCCAGTTGGTCTTGCTATCATTCGTGCTTTGCTGCATCTGTTGCAGATAGTAACTGGAGTCTGCCTGGGCCGTACCCTGCAAATACGCCGTACTTTGATCCGGAGTATGGGTACCGCAGCCGGCAAAGATCAGCGCGGCCAGCAGTACGGGCAGACAACGCACGGGTTTAGAACGAAGAAATGTTGACGGTACCATATGTGTCCAGTGATATTTTTTTGGCTCAATGCTCAATATTAATTCGGCAATACGGACGAGACAATGAAACAACACGAATCAGCAGATAATTCTCAGGGACAGCTCTATATTGTGCCCACTCCGATAGGGAATCTGTCTGATATCACGCAACGCGCGCTGGAAGTGTTGCAAGCCGTTGATTTAGTTGCAGCGGAAGATACCCGCCATACCGGTTTGCTGCTGCAGCATTTTGCGATCAACGCCCGTTTATTCGCGCTTCATGACCACAACGAGCAGCAAAAGGCGGAAACGCTGGTCGCGAAGCTTAAAGCGGGGCAAAACATCGCGCTGGTTTCCGACGCCGGAACGCCGCTGATTAACGATCCCGGCTATCATCTGGTGCGCACCTGCCGTGAAGCTAATATTCGCGTGGTGCCTCTGCCCGGCCCCTGTGCGGCGATTGCGGCGCTGAGCGCGGCGGGTCTGCCTTCGGATCGCTTCTGCTATGAAGGCTTTCTGCCTGCCAAATCCAAAGGGCGTCGTGACACGCTGAAGGCGCTGGAAGAAGAGCCGCGGACGATTATTTTTTATGAGTCTACCCACCGCCTGCTGGAAAGCCTGGAGGATATCTGCGCTGTGCTGGGGGAGTCCCGCTACGTGGTGCTGGCACGTGAGCTGACCAAAACCTGGGAATCGATTCACGGAGCGCCGATCGGCGAGCTGCTGGCATGGGTGAAAGAGGACGAAAATCGCCGTAAAGGCGAGATGGTGCTGATCGTAGAAGGTTTTAAAGCGCAGGAAGAGGCGCTGCCGGCGGTAGCGCTGCGTACGCTGGCCCTGCTGCAGGCTGAGCTGCCGCTGAAAAAAGCCGCCGCGCTGGCTGCGGAAATCCACAGCGTGAAGAAAAACGCCCTGTATAAGTATGCCCTGGAGCAGCAGGGGTAAGCAGAATGCCCGGGCGATTGCCCGGGCCAATACCTTATTTAGCGGGGGTTGCTTCGAATACAAGCATCTGTAATGGCTGCAACGTGACGACAATTGGGGCCTGGTATTTATCAGGGAATGTCGAATTGCTCCCGTAGATGCTTCTTAACGTGAAGTTTGAGGTTGCCCCATGCGGAAGCTCAAATGCTTTCGTCAGGTCGAGATAGTATTGCTGCGGTTTATCCGATGGGTTACGTATCCCCAGGATAGCTTTTTCTTTGCTCCAGGATGCCCAACCATACACTTCCAGCGCAGTCGGATCGCCGCCCACCCAGTGGGTATCGACTAATATATCGGCGTTAGCGCGGGACCATTTTGCCGCCTGCGCCAGGACATCCCATTTCGCTTTATTGAGCATGGACGGTGTGATGTAAAGCTCTTGTAGCTGGGTGCCGGTAGCGAAATAGCTCCATACTTGATCGGCAAAGTCGCTATCCGTTTGTACCTTCTCAAGCCCGTAATAGGCGTTTTCAGCGCTAACTATGCCGTGGTACATCAGTGAGTTAAGTGGAAATAGTGGACCTTTTCGTACGATAGAGCGCCAGGTTTCTGCATCCCGATAAGTCATCCATTGCTGTACTGGCGTGCCGGGACCGTAGAGATTAATGTCATCACCCTGACGCCAGATAGCGTCAGCATAGAACAGCCATGAGGGGCTGGCGTTGGTCCCGGTGGTTAAATTAATAAACTGATTTGGGTTGGCGCTACGCATATTATGAAGTAGGGCAATTGACGCATCGAAGTCAGATGCGAACTCACTACCTTTAATATGTGAATTTGCGTTCCCCATACCATCCAGTTTAAATGAAGTGATATGCTCTTCTTTAATTAAATTAATAATCTGTGCATTAAAGTTTTTAAAATAGTTAGGGCCGGAGAGCGCAAATTTTCCATCGACGGTTTCGAAGCCATATTCTTTAGCATGGGATACGCGAATATCCCGCGGCTTGTTATATCCGCCCCAGGGAGAAAGCCAGAGTCCGATTGAACTATGCAAGCTATCGGCTTTTTCTCTTACCTTACTGAATCCGTTGCTAAAAGCCGGACCAAATAACCATCTTCCGGTCCGATCATCCCAGCCATCATCTAACAGGAAGGCATCCAGCATTACACCGCGTCCGGTAATGAATTCCTTATTCCATTCATCCATACGCTGTAGAACTTCGGGTTCGGTATAGGTGGTAAAGAATCCAATATCCATCCAGCTGTTGTAGTGCAGATAGGGCTTATAGGGCCGCGGGCGAACCGCATTGATAAACTGGTTGACGCTTCGGCGTAGCTGGTTGATTTCCGGGAATGTACCGAACCAGGTGGTATAGCTAACGGCGGTGCCTGGCTGTAAAGGTGTTTTTAGTTCAACATTAAGATTGGTGGTTGCTTCATAAGCCCAGGTGTTCACTACGGGTTTATTCGGCAATATAAAAAATGAATCAGCAATAATCGGCGAGCTATTTATTGAGCCTTCTACCCACGGGGCTTGTGACTGTTTTCTGGTGGGGAAAAACGTGATTTTAGAGACCTCTTGCGCCTTCCCGAGGGCGGTAATCGTATAATCAATGCTGGCGTATTTATCTTTAACCAGATTCAGTTTTACCTCGACGTTAAAATCCGGATGAGCATAATCAATGATAATGGTGTTATCTTTCTTATCTACATGCTTTATTTTAAAGTCAGCGGCGTGAATGACCGTTTCATCCGGAAGAGTAAGAAAGAAAAGCTCTTCGGGTGAAAGCTGATGCTGTGATTTAACGTCTTTAAGCGCCATCACAGAATTCGCATCGTTAAATGAAACGGCAAGGTATTTGCTGTCCAGTGCATATTGGGCGGCGAAAGCCCCGTTGGAAATAAGCAGAGCCAGTAACGAAACATTGAGCGTTTTTTTCATGAGAAAAGTCCTTGTTTTCGTTTTTTTCAGAGGTAAGCAGCGTTAGCCTCCATTGGGTTAACGCTTTGGTAAGGGGGAGGTGCTGGGGGCTGGCTACACTCAGGCTTCGGCGATTTGTAAAAGGCGGTTGGCCGACCCGCATACGGCGATCTTACTGCGTACCACCTCTTTCATCGCGTTCATGCCAACGCGCATGTAATAACGCGGATCGTTACCTTGCGGATTTTCGGCAAACCATTTTTTCACCGCAGCAGCAAAGGCGATTTTCAGTTCAGTAGCGACATTGACTTTGCACACACCCAGTTCGATGGTGCGGCGAACATACTCATCAGGCACATCGCTTGCGCCATGGAGTACCAGCGGAATATCCACCACTTCACGGATTTCCGCCAGACGCTGGAAGTCGATTTTGGGTTTTTTGGTGTAAAGGCCATGAGCCGTACCAATCGCTACGGCCAGGCTATCTACGCCCGTTAGCTCAATAAAACGTTTGGCTTCCTGCGGATCGGTCAAAAACGCGCTTTCCGCATCCACACTCATGTCGTCTTCTACTCCACCCAGGCGTCCGAGTTCAGCTTCTACGCTACAGTCGCGGGCATGGCAAAAATCCACCACCGATTTTACCAGTTTCACATTCTCTTCAAACGGGAAGTGGCTGCCGTCGATCATGGCGCTGCGTACGCCTGCGTCCACTTTCCGGCGAATATCTTCCAGCGATTCATGGTGATCGAGATGCAGAGCCAGCGGAATGCCGAAACTGGTGGAGTAGGCGCGGCATAGCGCGTAGATCTCCTCCAGCGCAATATGCTTAAAAGTACCCGGGGTTCCGGCGAGGATCACGGGTGATTGCATTTCGCTGCACACTTCCAGAATCGCCTGGATCGTTTCGGCGTTATGGATGTTGAACGCGGGTACCGCGTAGCCTTTTGCCTGGGCATCCTGCAGGAGATACTTGGTAGAAATAATGCTCATGATCGGATCCTCTTAAGCCAGCCATGGATGAATAACGACGCCCTGCACTACGCGGTTAACCGTGCCGCTGGCGGAGGGGGTATCCGGCGTATTTCCTACGGCGATCGACTGCGTAAGGGCGAATACCTGGGCGTACATCAGGAAGCAGAAGGCCAGTTCTACATCAACGAAGTGACGCGCTGGCGGCAGAAGGATATGTGGGCCAGCTTCAATAACGGCATCGCTCTCCGCGGCGATGGCCACCACACGCATGGCCTGCCGATCGCGCCGTAGTTCTGCCAGCAGGTCGAGATCGTATTGGCGGGTGTAGGGGTGGCTAGATATATACACCACAACCAGCGTTTCGTTATCGACCAGTGATTTTGGTCCATGGCGGAAACCGGTCGGTGAGTCATAGAACGCTGCCAGCTTACCCGCCGTTAGCTCCAGGACCTTTAACGCCGATTCACGCGCAGCGCCCTGTAACCCACCGCTGCCGAGATAAACGATCCGCTTCCAGGGCTCGCTGCCAAATACGCCGTGGCTGAAATCGCCGAGTGAGGTCAGTATTGCGTGGCAGCGATCGGCCACATCGCGGAATGTCTGGCTGTTAATAACTTCTGGCGCAAAGGCCGCCAGGCAGCTGGCCATCATTGTGGTAATACTGCTGGTCATCGCAAAGCCGCGATCGTGCGTTTCTGCTGGCATCAATAGCGCAAAGGCGTTCCCGTTCTCAAGAGCGTTTTGATAAAGGCTACCCGCTTCGTTGCAGGTAATTGAAAGGTGATAGCACTCCGGGACGAACTGGTTTGCCAGCTCAACGGCGGCTACGCTCTCCGGGCTGTTGCCGGAACGGGCGAAGGAGACCAGCAGTAGCGGATGCGCCGGGTTCAGGTAATCCATCGGATTGGTAACCAGATCGGTAGTTGGTACCGCGCTAATGTTTTTTGCGCTGTGATTAGCAAGCCATGGAGCGATGATTTCGCCGATAAATGCCGAAGTGCCAGCTCCGGTCAGGATGATCCGCAGATCGTTTTTATGCAGCAGTGGCGTGAGAAAGTTGTCGATCGCCGGACGAATATTGTCGATGTTTTTCAGTGAGTGCATCCAACAGACAGGCTGCTGACGGATCTCTTCTTCTGTCCAGGTTCCGGTCGCCGCGGCAGCAGGGGTATAAATTTCTGACATAACGTAAGTCCTTATCTTGTGAACTCCACATCAGACGCTGGCAAATTGTCGCTATCTTTCGTTTTGTTTCACTTGTTCATGTGATCGATTGATTAAAATTTATAGGAAAGAAATCGAAAGTTCAATGATGCAAAATGAAATAAAACGAAATTTGTGATCGAGGGAGCGGGGGTTTTATATATGTAATTGATAAATGGATAATAAATCCCATGAAAGCAACGTGAGAGTTTTGTTTTACGAAAGGAAAAGAAAGTAAAGGCCTTGCGATCGTAAGTCGAAGGCCACTATGACGTTTAATGAAGGGCTATAGAGGGAAAACCTGGCCCTGAATCCATATCCCTTGTAAATGCAGTCCACCGTTGAGGGCGATGGCGCTGGCGCGTTTACCGGCCTTTAGCGAACCTAACTGATGGTCGATTCCCAGCAGACGGGCTGGATGTAGTGAAGCCATATGGATAGCATTCTCAGGGGAAATACCGGTGAGTTCGACCATATTACGAACCGCCGCATCTACCGAAAGCGTACTGCCCGCCAGACTACCGGAAGCGGTCCGCACAATACCACCACGCATCTCTACCTTTTGGCCGCATAAGGTATAGCTCCCGTCAGGCATTCCCGCGGCCTGCATCGCATCGGTAATTAGTACTATCCGGTCTTGCGCGCAGCTGCAGCATAGCTTCATGGCAGTGGGGTGAACGTGGTGTCCGTCGGCGATAAGTTCCAGCCATGCACGTGCGTCGGTTAACCCTGCGCCAACCATGCCCGGTTCCCTATGGTGTAATCCCGTCATACCGTTATAGCAATGCACCAGCCCGCCCGCACCGGCATCAAAAGCGCTCCGGGTTTGCTCGCAGGTCGCCGCGCTATGCCCCAACATTACCCGCAGACCTCGATGCTTCAGATGGTTAATCGCCTGAAGTGCTCCGGTTTTTTCCGGTGCCAGCGCAACCACGCGCAGGGTATCGCGAGAAATGGCTATCATTTCATCCAGTTCTGCGAGATCCAGTTCGCGGAACCATTCCGCAGGATGAGCGCCTTTGTTCTGCGGCGTAAAATAAGGACCTTCCAGATAGCTTCCCAGCACCTGCGCTCCGGGACCTCCGGAATAGCAGCGTTGCGCTATACGCGCCAGCACTCGGTGTATCGTCTCTAACGGAGCCGTAACGGTGGTGGGGAGCCAGCCGGCAACCCCTTCACGTGCTTTGTGCATGGCTAGTTTATCAAGTACATCCGGAGCATCGTCCATCACATCGACCCCGGCGCCACCGTGGACGTGAGTATCGATGTAAGCGGGAGCGAGTAGCTCAGCATCACGGAGCATGGTTCCCATGGAGATAGGCTCTATTGCCGTAATGACACCCTCTTCAATACGCAGTTGATGATCGTCCAGCCAGCCTTGTTCCGTCAGCAGACGTCTGGCGCGCAGAATTTGTGTCATATCCCTTCCTCGGCGGTGCTCTCTTCGCGACAGCGTCCTAGCTCGTCCACCAGACTGGTCAAGCCACGGTGCCCGCACTCCAGGGCCTGTATGCGAAACGCCTCGCCGCTGAGTTCATCGCGATCCAGCACCATTTCCAGCAGTAGCTGCAGGTTGGTGCCGGTAATCACTTCACGGCCGGTTTTTTGCATCGCCAGTGTTGATGCAACGCGGAATGGCGTCCCGCCGAGCAGGTCGGTCAGGAATATGAGGCCTTCCTCGCCGTCCAGTTCTCCAACAGCCTGCTCAAGCTGCGAGGTAAGCAGCGCGGTGGTGGAAGTCTCAGGAAAATCGATAGCGATAAAGTGAGACTGCTCGCCGAGGATCTGTTTCATCGCTTTTTCCATGCCGCTGGCAAATCCGCCATGCCCCGTCAAAATGATACCTAACATCTCTGACCTCTTTTGCTTTACAGGAAGTGACAGAATTTACCGACGACGCCCAGAACCACGGTGATGCCAATAAGGCGCAGCGGACTCCAGCCTCTGCGTACCAGCCAGTACATGGTCAGGGTATAGACCAGCGGCAAAAATGCGGGCATCAATTTATCAATAACGTCGGCCTGCAGTTTAACCACCGCATCGCCGGCCTTGATTTCGAGCGTCGTATTCAGGCGAACATAGGTTGCTACCAGCGCCCCAATGACCGTCATCCCAACGATTGACGCCGCATGACCCACTTTCTTTGTGTTCGCTTTGATAAGCGGAATTGCTGCGACGCCCATTCGATATGCATAGTGCGCCAGACCAAAGCGTAGACCGAGATGGACGACGTTAAACAACACGATAAAGACTATGGCGCCAAGGATAGAGCCTTGCAGCGCCAGGCTGGCTCCTATCCCGCCGCAGATCGGCAAGAGCGTCAACCAGAACATGGCATCGCCAATCCCACCGAGCGGTGCGCCAACGGCGATTTTGGTGCTTTGGATGCTGTTGACATCCTGCTTGGAGCGTTCCATTGCCAGAATGATGCCAATAACAAACGTCACCAGGAAAGGATGGGTATTAAAGAATCCCATATGGCCTTTCATGGCTCGGGCCAAATCGCGTTTGTTGGTATGGATCTTTTTCAACGCGGGTAGCAGACCGTATAGCCAACCAGATGCCTGCATACGCTCATAGTTAAAAGAAGCCTGCAGCAGCATGGAACGCCAGGCCACGCGGTTAATGTCTTTTTTAGTGAGATCGGCGCCAATATTCTGATCTTCATAGACGTTTTCATTCACCCCGGTGAGCAGCGTTTCTTCATTTTCAGTCGTATTCGACAAGGTATGTTGGTTAGATGCCATCTTCGAATTCCTCTTTCTGTGCCGCTGGTTTAGTCGGTTCGGGAGATTTACGCAGCAGATCGATCAGCGCCATTGCCAGCGCGGCCGCGGCGATAGCCAGGACCGGAAGCTTGAGCCAGGCCGCGGCAACGAAACCTATGATGAAATAAGGGATATAGACGTTTTTCAGCATGATTTTTAGCAGTACGGCAAAGCCGATAGCGGGCATGATGCCGCCTGCAACGCCCAGGCCGTCAATCAGACGTTCGGGCAGCACATCAATGGCGGTTTTCGCGTGTTCTGCTCCGAAGTAAATTGGCAGGAAAGCGCAAAGGAAGTAGAAAATGCCTAGCGCCAGCAGCGCCAGATAGTTAACCCGTTCAATACCTGCTGTATCGGCATTTGCGGCCATGCGATCGCAGCGGGACATCACGCCGGACATGACGGAGAACAGGAAGGTAATGCCCATTTGTACTGCGACGGCAAACGGTACGGCGACCCCTACAGCCACGTCAGGTTTCACGCCGGTGGTTATGGCAAAAGTTGTTCCCACGATAGTGCCAATAATGACGTTAGGCGGCTGAGCGCCAGCCAGCGGCGCCAGACCCATCCACACCAGTTCCAGCGTGCCGCCGGTTAAAATACCGGTATGCAGATCGCCCAGAATCAGACCAACCAGCGGCCCAAGTACCACTGGACGGTGCATGTGTGTTAAACCGTTGAACATATCGAGGCCGGCAATAAAGGCGAGAATACCTAATGCAAAAGCCTGCAACAGACTAATTTCCATTGTGAATCCCTCAAAGTAGTTTAAAGAGATCCAAAGCAGGTTCTGTCGGGACACCCTGAACGAAGCATTCCACTCCGGCCGCTTTCAGACCGTTAAAGGCGCTGATATCGTTCGCGTCGACAGAAACCGTTTTGGCAATTTGTTTTTTACCTTCGGCGTAATGCATGTTTCCCACATTGATGCGTGTGACGGGCACACCGCCTTCGACCAGCTTGAGAAAATCAGTCGGTGTTCTGCATACCAGTAAAATTTTCTGCCGGTCGGCGGCACGGTGAATGTTATCGATCGTTTTTTGCAGCGACCAGAAACGTACGGCAATCCCTTCGGCCAAAACCATTTCCATCAGATTCTGCTGCACGGTGTCTTCAGCGACTTCATCATTAGCGACCAGTACCAGATTTGCCCCCGCAAATCCGACCCACTGTACGCCTACCTGGCCATGGATGAGTCTTTCGTCAATACGACTCAGTACGATATTTGGCATAGCGTTTTCCTCTTAGTTGTTATCCGTTATGGAAGTAACGCCCTGACAGGCGGCATGGTACTGCTGCAGTATGTCCTGAATGTGGCTCATGATGAGTTCCCGCGGCGTGGCACTGAGATCTCCCTCGCGTACTTTTGCGTACTGCAAAGGTAAATACTGGCTGATAAGCGGTAGCGGGATTGGCTCACCCGCCAGATTGCGAACCAATCTTTCGAATGCGTCATCAATCTGGCTGTCCGGCCAGTAATAACGAACGCGATCGGAATAGCTGTAGCCGCGGGCCAGACGACGTGCGTTGCCATCGCCGTGATAGTGGCTTTGCCAGTATTCCGGGCGATCTAGCATTACGCTCTCAAGTACGTGACGCAGGCCAGAGCAGGCTTTGGCCGGCAACAGCTCCTCCTCAATGGCTGCTAGCGAGAACAGCGCTTCGCGCAGGGCGAAAGTCAACGCCGGACCAACTTTCAGAATGGCGAAGTGATCTTTCACTAGCTGGCGCAAAGATTGCGGCGTCTGGTAATCCGTGGAGTGTGCTTCGAATACCAACGTGTCGTAAGCTTCAACCATTTTGCTCAGAGCGACGGCTTTTTGCGGTTGGTAATCTATGATGTGCGTATGATCGAACTCGACGCCGGGTTGCACAACCAGGGCAATGATGCGGGACCAGATGGTATCCAGACCCAGTTTTTCAAACGCATGGCGATGGGCTTTCAGCGTGGCGCGTGCCGCATCGGGTGTAGTGACCTCTAGCTCGGCTAATGTTTCGTGGGCACCGCCTGGTACAGGCACTTCGGTGCCAATGACGTAGACGAGATCCGATTCGCCGAACTGCTCCACGCAGGTTTCCTCGGCAATCTTTGCCAGACGTGCAGCACGTTCAGCGACGATAGCATCGGTTAGCGGAACCGGATCGCCCTGACAGGACATGCTGCAATCAAGATGGATTTTTTTAAATCCAGAAGCCACGTAGCTTTTGATCAAACCGTCAGCATTGGCCATCGCCTGCTCTGCTGGCAGATGCTGCCAACGATTTGGGCCGAGATGGTCGCCGCCCAGAATTAACTGCTCTTCGGGGAAATCAAGCGAGTTGGCCAGTTGGCAGACAAAGTGGCGAAAATCAGCTGGGGTCATTCCCGTATAACCGCCAAACTGATCAACCTGATTGGAGGTTGCCTCGATCAGCAGAGGAGTTCGGTTAGCATGTGCGTAGCGTATTGCAGACTCCAGAACTAGTGGATGCGCCGAACAAACGGCATATATACCGTTTGCTTTCCCCCGTTTATGCTGTTCCACCATAGTCGTCAGATGTTTCACTTTCCTCTCCAGGTTGGATGGTTATGATAATTATCTTTCGTTTTGTTTCATTTTATACTGCATCATGGTGTTATAAAAATAAAACGAAAGATAATAGTTTTCCGATCTGTTTCACAAAAGAAACATAATGAAAGTGTTTTGCGGCGAGTTTATGGGCTGAGATACCTATCGCGGGGCTTGCATTCGGGTAAAAGAAAGGCGTTAATAAGGAAAACGAAATAAAACGAAAGAATTAGTTAAAGGATTTCTTATGAGCAACACAGACCATTCTGCAGATAAGCGGGTACCCGGTACCAGCGAAAGACGGGAGCAGATCATCCAGCGGTTGCGGCAGCATGGAAGCGTGCAGGTGAACGATCTTTCTGAATTGTTCGGCGTTTCTACGGTGACGATCCGTAACGATCTTGCGTTTCTAGAAAAGCAGGGGATCGCCGTTCGGGCTTATGGTGGTGCACTGATTTGCGACAGTAATATCCCCGGCGGAGAGCCTTCTGTTGAGGATAAAAGCTCGCTGAATACGGCGATAAAACGGCGTATCGCCGGAGCTGCTATTGCGCTGATCGGGCCGGGGCATCGCGTTATTCTCGATTCCGGTACCACGACATATGAGATCGCCCGTCTGCTGCGCGAGCATACTGACGTTATTGCTATGACCAACGGTATGAATGTTGCTAATGCATTACTTGAAGCGGATGGTGTTGAGCTGTTGATGACCGGTGGGCACTTGCGCCGTCAATCGCTTTCGTTCTATGGCGACCAGGCAGAACAGTCGTTGCAAAATTACCACTTCGATATGCTGTTTCTCGGTGTTGATGCGATCGATCTGGAGCGGGGCGTCAGCACCCATAATGAAGACGAGGCCAGACTAAATCGTCGGATGTGTGAGGTTGCGGAGCGCATTATCGTGGTCACCGACTCGACAAAATTCAACCGTTCCAGCTTGCATAAGATCGTCGACACTCAGCGGATCGATACCATCATCGTTGATGATGGTATCCCGCCAGAAAGCCTGGAGGGGCTGCGTAAGAGCGGCGTTGAAGTCATTCTGGTGAATGCGTAAATATTGATACGCCGGGGGCGATGCTCATTCACCGCCGCCCGGCTTTTCTGCTAAGGATTATCACGTCACCGGCGCCGGGTTAAACACCGCCAGCTGATTGTGCAATCCCCACTGATCCGAGAAGGTCTTCTTGCGGCCGCTGGCGACATCAAGAATAAATTCAAACAACTTCAGCCCTACCTCTTCGATGGTTTCTTCTCCGGTGGCGATGGTTCCCGCGTTGATATCCATTAAGTCATACCAGCGGTTTGCCAGCTCGGTACGCGTCGCCATTTTTATGACCGGCACGGCGACCAGGCCGTACGGCGTACCGCGACCGGTAGTAAAGACCTGCACCGTGATCCCGGAAGCCACCTGCTGAGTACCGCAGACAAAGTCGCTCGCCGGCGTCGCGGCGTAAATCAGCCCGCGTTTGGTCGGGCGCTGCCCCGGAGAGAGCACTTCGGCAATCGCGCTCTTCCCGGATTTAGCGATAGAGCCCAGCGCTTTCTCGACGACGTTCGCCAGGCCGCCTTTCTTGTTGCCCGGGGAGGGGTTGGCGCTGCGGTCGGTTTTGCCCATATCGAGATAGTTATCGTACCAGGCCATCTCCTCCAGCAGGCGTTTTCCGACTTCTTCGTTGATGGCGCGCGGCGTCAGCAAATGGATCGCATCGCGCACTTCGGTGACTTCCGAGAACATAACGGTCGCCCCGCAGCGCACCAGCAGATCGGACGCGTAGCCCACCGCCGGGTTGGCGGTGACGCCAGAAAACGCATCGCTGCCGCCGCACTGCATACCGACAACCAGCTCGGAGGCCGGGCAGGTTTCACGCTGGCGCTGGTTCAGCTTCTCCAGGTGGCGCTCGGCGACCTGCAGAATGTCATCTACCATTGATTTAAAACCGACGTGCTTCTCATCCTGCAGGCTGACGATGCTGGCGCTATCCACGGGGATACTTTTCACATCGTCGGTGCCTTCCAGCAGGCGCTCCGGCTGCAGTTTTTCGCAGCCAAGGCCAATCACCATCACTTCGCCGCCGAAGTTTGGATTGAGCGCCAGGTTATGAATGGTGCGGATCGGGACGACCGCCGCCGGAGCGTTAATCGCCACGCCGCAGCCATACAGGTGGTTGAGACCCACAACGCCATCGACGTTGGGATACTTCGGCAGCAGATCGCGTTCGATAATTTTCACCACATAATCGACGACGCCCGCCACGCAGTGCACGCTGGTGCTAATGCCGAGCAGGTTTTTAGTGCCCACGCTACCGTCGGTGTTGCGATAGCCTTCGAAGGTATAGCCTTCCAGCGGCGGCAGCGGCGCCGGGACTTTGGTCGCCAGCGGTAGGGTATGCAGCGGCGGCGCTTTCGGTAGTTCGACCAGCGATTCGTCAATCCAGCAGCCCTGCGGAATATCGCGTACCGCATAGCCAATCACTTCGCCATAGCGGATGATTTCACCGTGGACGGGAATATCGACCAGCGCGACTTTATGGCCTTGCGGGATATGTTCAACGAGCGTGAGCCCGTCAGGGAAACGCGTTCCGGCCTTTAAACCGCGATCGTTAACAATAATCGCCACGTTATCCGTTTCGTGTACTTTTATATAAAACGCCGTTGGCGATTCTTGTCTAATTTCAATATCAGCCATTGTCCAGTATTCTCCAGCAAGGTGCGAATAATAAAATAAAACGTTTATACCCATCATATTTCAAGCTGCATGTGCGTTGGCTTTCCTCGCTCACCCCAGTCACTTACTTTAGTAAGCTCCTGGGGATTCCCTGCGCTGCCGCCTTCATGCAACTCGAAATATTTAGGGTATATTCAATTTCTGATGTGCAGATTTGTGAAATAGAGAATGTCAGGTGTTTGAATCTGAAAATGTGATCTAAATCACCCATTGCTGCGCGGGCGAATACGTTAAAGAGGGAAATCGCTGGAACTGTGGAACAGCGCCCACTGATTATTGCATTTGCACAACAATAACGATAATTAAACGCCATTTACAGGTTATATGCACAGTGTTTAACGCTCGCAAGCTGATTATACTGAGTCATGCTTGCAATGCGCCGGATAAGTAAATCGATACCTCCTGATATTGATTTCTGAATAATTAAGAATCACGCCAAAATAAATAATGGAAGGTGTGTTGTACCTGAGGAATATTAGATGAGTCTGGATGCAACGATAGAACAGAAAAAGGAAGTGCCAACTCGATATTTAATTCTGTTGATCATTTTCATTGTTACCGCCGTTAACTATGCCGACCGGGCGACGCTCTCGATCGCCGGTACAGAGGTGGCGAAAGAGCTGCAGCTGAGCGCGGTCTCGATGGGCTATATTTTCTCCGCTTTCGGCTGGGCCTACCTGCTGATGCAGATCCCCGGCGGCTGGCTGCTCGATAAATTTGGCTCGAAGAAAGTCTACTCTTACAGCCTGTTCTTCTGGTCGCTGTTTACCTTCCTGCAAGGCTTTGTGGATATGTTTCCACTGGCGTGGGCGGGTATCTCAATGTTTTTTATGCGCTTTATGCTGGGTTTCTCTGAAGCGCCATCTTTCCCGGCAAACGCCCGTATCGTCGCGGCGTGGTTTCCGACGAAAGAGCGCGGGACCGCATCTGCGATCTTTAACTCCGCGCAGTATTTCTCCCTGGCGCTGTTCTCGCCGCTGCTGGGCTGGCTGACCTTTGCCTGGGGTTGGGAGCACGTCTTCACCGTCATGGGCGTGATTGGCTTTGTGCTGACCGGCCTGTGGGTAAAACTGATCCACAACCCCACCGACCACCCGCGCATGACGCAGGAGGAGCTTAAATTTATCTCCGAGAACGGCGCCGTCGTTGATATGGACCATAAAAAGCCCGGCAGCGCGGCGGCCAGCGGACCTAAACTGCACTATATCAAGCAGCTGTTGACCAACCGCATGATGCTGGGCGTGTTCTTCGGCCAATATTTTATCAATACCATCACCTGGTTCTTCCTCACCTGGTTCCCGATTTATCTGGTGCAGGAAAAGGGCATGTCGATTCTGAAAGTGGGTCTGGTCGCATCGATTCCGGCGCTGTGCGGTTTTGCCGGCGGCGTGCTGGGCGGGGTGTTCTCCGACTATCTGATTAAACGCGGTTTTTCCATCACCGTGGCGCGTAAGCTGCCGATCGTCCTCGGAATGCTGCTGGCTTCCACCATCATTCTGTGTAACTACACCGATAACACCGCGCTGGTGGTGACCCTGATGGCGCTGGCTTTCTTCGGTAAAGGGTTCGGCGCGCTGGGCTGGCCGGTGATTTCCGATACCGCGCCGAAAGAGATTGTCGGCCTGTGCGGCGGCGTCTTTAACGTATTTGGTAACGTAGCTTCCATCGTAACCCCGCTGGTTATCGGTTACCTGGTGAGCGAGCTGCACTCATTCAACGCAGCGCTGGTCTTCGTCGGATGCTCGGCCCTGATGGCGATGGTTTGCTATCTGTTTGTGGTTGGCGACATCAAACGCATGGAACTGCAGAAATAATTAACGGTTAAGTGACAAGGTATAAACGATGAACAACGATATCTTCCCGAACAAATTTAAGGCGGCCCTGGCGGCGCATCAGGTTCAGATCGGCTGCTGGTCCGCGCTGGCGAGCCCGATTAGCACCGAAGTTTTAGGTCTGGCAGGTTTCGACTGGCTGGTACTGGACGGCGAACATGCGCCGAACGACATCTCAACCTTTATCCCGCAGCTGATGGCGCTGAAAGGCAGCGCCAGCGCGCCGGTCGTTCGCGTACCGACCAATGAGCCGGTGATTATTAAGCGTCTGCTGGATATCGGTTTTTATAACTTCCTGATTCCGTTTGTCGAAACGGAAGAGCAGGCGGTTAACGCCGTCGCCTCAACCCGCTATCCGCCAGAAGGCATTCGCGGCGTATCCGTCTCGCACCGCGCCAATATGTTTGGCACCGTGCCGGATTACTTCGCGCAGTCGAATAACAACATCACCATTCTCGTGCAAATCGAGAGCCAGCAGGGCGTGGATAACGTTGATGCGATAGCCGCCACGCCGGGCGTTGACGGTATTTTTGTCGGCCCAAGCGATCTGGCCGCTGCGCTGGGCCATCTGGGCAATGCTTCCCATCCGGAAGTGCAGAAAGCTATTCAGCACATTTTTGCCAGCGCGAAAAAGCACGGTAAGCCGAGCGGCATTCTGGCGCCGGTTGAAGCCGACGCGCGCCGCTATCTGGAATGGGGCGCGACCTTTGTCGCCGTCGGCAGCGACCTGGGTGTTTTCCGTTCTGCCACGCAGAAGCTGGCTGACTCCTTTAAGAAATAACCACCACCGAAACTAGAGAGATAAAGACATGACAATGAAAGTTGGTTTTATTGGCCTCGGTATCATGGGTAAACCAATGAGTAAAAACCTCCTCAAGGCAGGTTACTCGTTGGTGGTTGCTGACCGTAACCCGGAAGCGATTGCCGAAGTGATTGCCGCAGGTGCAGAAACCGCCGCGTCAGCGAAAGCGATTGCCGAGCAGTGCGATGTGATCATCACCATGCTGCCGAACTCCCCGCACGTGAAAGAGGTGGCGTTGGGGGAAGGCGGCATTATTGAAGGCGCGAAGCCGGGCACCGTGCTGATCGATATGAGCTCCATCGCGCCGCTGGCGAGCCGCGAAATCAGCGAAGCGCTGAAAGCGAAAGGCGTCGATATGCTGGATGCGCCGGTCAGCGGCGGCGAACCGAAGGCCATCGACGGTACGCTGTCGGTGATGGTGGGCGGTGATAAAACGATTTTCGACAAATATTACGATCTGCTGAAAGCGATGGCGGGTTCGGTGGTGCATACCGGCGAGATCGGCGCGGGCAACGTGACCAAGCTGGCCAACCAGGTGATCGTGGCGCTGAACATTGCGGCGATGTCCGAAGCGCTGACGTTGGCGACCAAAGCGGGCGTGAACCCGGATCTGGTATATCAGGCCATCCGCGGCGGGCTGGCCGGAAGCACCGTACTGGATGCCAAAGCGCCAATGGTGATGGACCGCAACTTCAAGCCGGGTTTCCGTATCGATCTGCATATCAAAGATCTGGCGAATGCGCTGGACACTTCTCACGGCGTGGGCGCCCAGCTGCCGCTGACCGCCGCGGTGATGGAGATGATGCAGGCGCTGCGCGCCGACGGTCTGGGTACCGCCGACCACAGCGCGCTTGCATGCTACTACGAAAAACTGGCGAAAGTGGAAGTCACTCGCTAACAAGAAGGGCGCGGATGCGCGCCCTGTAATTCTTGCCTTGCGCGGCACTGTCAGGCTACATAACTATGAAAATCGTAATCGCCCCAGACTCTTATAAAGAAAGCCTCTCGGCCACCGAGGTTGCTCAGGCTATAGAAAAAGGTTTTCGGGAAATTTTCCCCGATGCGCTCTACGTGAAGGTTCCTCTCGCCGATGGCGGAGAAGGTACCGTTGAGGCGATGATTGCCGCGACGCAGGGAACCGAAATGAGCGCCTGCGTGACGGGGCCGCTGGGTGTTCCGGTTAATGCCTGCTGGGGGCTTTCCGGTGACGGCAAAACCGCGTTTATCGAAATGGCTGCGGCCAGCGGGCTGGGGCTGGTTCCGCCCGCTCAGCGTAACCCGCTATTGACGACGTCGCGCGGTACCGGCGAGCTGATTTTGCAGGCGCTGGATCATGGGGCGAAAAATATCATCATTGGCATTGGCGGCAGCGCCACCAATGACGGCGGCGCAGGGATGGTTCAGGCGCTGGGCGCGCGTCTCTGCGATGCCAACGGCGCGGAGATTGGCAACGGCGGCGGTAGTCTGTGTAGCCTCAATTCGATAGATCTCTCCGGTCTTGATGCGCGACTGCATGATTGCGCTATTCGGGTCGCCTGCGATGTCACCAATCCGCTGACTGGTGATACTGGCGCATCAAGGATATTTGGTCCGCAGAAAGGGGCTACCGAAGCGATGATCCGCGAGCTGGACAGCAACCTGGCGCACTATGCGGACGTTATTAAGGCCGATCTGCATGTCGATGTGAAGCAGGTTGCCGGCGCGGGCGCGGCGGGCGGTATGGGCGCAGCGCTGATGGCGTTCCTGAACGCTGAATTACGCAGCGGGATTGAAATCGTGACCCAGGCGCTGAATCTGGAAGAGCATATCCTCGATTGTTCGCTGGTGGTGACCGGTGAAGGCCGGCTGGATAGCCAGAGTATTAACGGTAAAGTGCCGGTTGGCGTGGCGAACGTGGCGAAAAAGTATCATAAGCCGGTAATTGGCATTGCCGGTAGTCTGACCCGGGACGTCGGCGTGGTTCACCAGTATGGGATTGATGCGGTGTTTAGCGTGCTGACCAGCGTAACGACGCTCGAAGAGGCGTTTCGCGGCGCGGCGGACAATATTTATCATGCGTCGCGTAATATTGCGGCGACATTGCAGGTTGGGATGGCGACAGAAGGATGACAACCGTCGGTAAACCCTCTATACTTCGCGCCGAAGCTGACCAGACAGTCGCCGCTTCGTCGTCGTCCTCTTCGGGGGAGACGGGCGGAGGGGAGGAAAGTCCGGGCTCCATAGGGCAGGGTGCCAGGTAACGCCTGGGGGGCGCAAGCCCACGACCAGTGCAACAGAGAGCAAACCGCCGATGGCCCACGTAAGTGGGATCAGGTAAGGGTGAAAGGGTGCGGTAAGAGCGCACCGCGCGTCTGGTAACAGTTCGCGGCACGGTAAACTCCACCCGGAGCAAGGCCAAATAGGGGTTCATAAGGTACGGCCCGTACTGAACCCGGGTAGGCTGCTTGAGCCAGTGAGCGATTGCTGGCCTAGATGAATGACTGTCCACGACAGAACCCGGCTTAACGGTCAGCTTCCTCATTCAAAGAAAACCCTCGTCAGAAATGGCGGGGGTTTTTGTTTTCGGCTAAAGGTTGAAACAGAGGGCAGATGAATGACTGTCCACGACGCTATACCCCACAAGAAAGCGGCTTAACGGTCAGCTTCAACTTTTTACAAAACTCCTGCCAGCGATGGCGGGGGTTTTTGCTTCATACGGCAGGTTGAAATACAGGACAGATGAATGCCTGTCCACGACGCTATACCCAAAAGAAAGCTGCTTAACGGTCAGCTTCCTCATTCAAAGAAAACCCTCGTCAGAAATGGCGAGGGTTTTTGCTTCATACGGCAGTTTAAAACACAGGACAGATGAATGACTGTCCACGACGCTATACCTAAAAGAAAGCGGCTTAACGGTCAGCTTCAACTACTTCTAAAGCAATACGTTGGCATGTCTCAGACCTTTAAAGGTGAAAATGCGACGCAAACTGTGATACAGACGAGGCATACCAACGGCTGTTCCATCCCTAATACCCTCAAGTGCGACAACCGCTATTGCCTTTATTTCAGACTCCCGTCAGGCGTTTTTTTCGTGTGTCTCTGGGCTGCGATTCAGCGAGTAGAGCAAGATTTATATCTTCCCACTCTTTATGATCATTTCTTTTATAAAAGCGTCCAGGATGGAGCCAGCCCAACTTTTGGACATAGTGCAGAAAATGAAGAAATTAGAACAAAAAGACATTGATGATTATTTACCGCCTTTATCATCTCAGCGGCCTGGGTGTTAAACGTAGACGAGGTCGATGATTTCACGAAGGAGTGTCTGACAGTCACTCCTTCCTTCGGTATATCCGGCAACGTAACCCGGAACAGACAAACACGGCGAACGGGCAGGCACAGCAAAAGCTTTGATACTTCACAAAGCGAATGAAAAAACAGGAGGTATTCATTATATGAATTTTTTTAAAACATAGTTTCACTTTAAGGGGGGAACAACTTTCTGCTTGTGGTTGTTATTTGTACAATGAGTGTTGGACAAGATAAATTCACAGTAAGTAGAGGGATTTATGAAGCAATACACCAACGAACTCACGCCATCAGTACTCGCATCATTCAATCATCCATTCAGCGCAGAGCAACTGGCAAACGCAGACGAAGAGCAACGCCAGATTTTCAAATCCCATATTGAAGAAATGAAAGATCGTTCTTTAATGGCAATTTGGCGTTTTGCTACGACTGGAGCGCTCACCCGAAACGGTGGAAAGATTGAGAAAGCCAGCGCCAACGACACTTTTATTCTTGAGGATGGGAGCGAGGTTACTCGGGCAATGGTTGGGGATGACGTTGTTTATCCTGACGGAACACGCGCGAAAATCATCAACGGATCGGGGTCAGTCAATACCAACGGCAACGGCGTTTCTTATGCTCTCGTAGGAAGCCAGCTTGATAACGGTGATGTGATTGTTAGCACCCCACAAGATTATGCCCTCCTCTGCCTGTTAGACAACAGCCCAGCAATGCCAGCCGATTTTCTCGCTCCAGCGGCGCTCTAAAAAATAAGGAGTCCAGAAAATGTCTACAGGCTTTTGGGTTGTGAAAGGCGATAAAACAACATGCGGGGGATCGGTACTGACCGGACACCCGAAAGGGAAGCAGATTGGCCCGAATCTAAATAGACAGGCAACAGTGGGCTGCCAGGTATCCTGCGGTAAACACCCAGGTATTTACAGCGTGGCAGGTGGATATCCTGGAGAGTATATTCATGGTCAGTTAGCCGCCAGTACGCTCTACAGCCGCTCTACCTGTCCGTGTAAGTCATTTTTCATCGCCACACATACTTTTATGCGACACGGCCCTTATCAGGCACCAGTGCGGGCAACATCCACACCAGCAGCAGCGAAAGCCACACCTGATTCAGTACAAGAACCAGATCAGCACGCCCAAGTAGCGAAGAAGCAAAACAGTTTTGCTGACACCTGCAAGCCAGAAGATAATCAACTACTGAACGGCGTTTACATCTGGACTGAAACCACCGACGCAGGACATGCTTATGTTTCTGTACACGAGAATAATTCGATCTATGTTTACACATACGGGCGCTTTGGTCGGAAAGGCCCGGCCACATTAACAGGTGATGGGATTCTTAACTTCCTGACTGGCGATGATGCACGCCTTTACTATCGTGAAGAACTGTACAAATACCAAGCGAGAGTTTTTCAGATCGACGATGTTACTACGGAGGAAACCCGCAGAATTTTTGAATCTCTATGGAACTCCGGTAAAACACCCGTTTTCACGGAGGCGATGGGAGACCGTACTAAGCGGCGCGGAAAGGTGATAGACGTTTACGATTTAACCGGCAGCAACTGCACAACTCACACGGTACAAGTGATCAGAGAAGCAGGGACTAAAATCTTTGACACCAGTTACACATCGACAACAACGCAGCTTCGTATCGACAATGAAGAAGATTTCACTATCCCTGTATCTTTACAGCGTTACCTGACGGAAAAGAGCGGCGATCTGTCTTCAATGAACGTTATGGAAGTCACCAGCTCATTCAGAGAACAGTATCCGAACATCGAACAATTCAAGCCTAACTCTGAAAGCCTCACAGGACGAGTGGAGGAAGGGCTTACTAACAGTGCGTCAACGGTTGGATCATCTTCGGGCTATTCTGGTGGCACGATTGGCGGCGTTTTAGGTGGTTCGTATGACATTGACGAATAGAGCAAAGGCTATCCTTCGATGGGGAGGCATTGCTTTAGTATTCGCAATTTACTCTATCGCCTTGATGATACCTGTGCTTGATTTTGGACTAACCCGGAAATACAACGGCCCCCCTTCAACAGGTCAGATGGAAGCCCGTTTATGTGAAGCGATCATAGATGACTTAGCGCGTTCAGTGGATAGCCTCTTAATCACTGCATTTGTCGGTAGCGCCATTTGTCTTGTTTTAGTCTTGCTTATCTTCAAGAAAGTGAGATGACCGTCAAAGGCTGGAGAGATCCAGCCTTTCCCCTTTTCCCTGTTTTTAGACAATACAAGCCTAATACGCGTTGGTGGTAAGACAACGCACTGGAGTGCCCCCGAGCCAGTGTCATTGCCTCACTTCTGAACAGAAAGAGATTTAAGGAGATCTGCCAGCTATACAAAGAGAAGTTCGGCAGCCTTCTAGATGCCGTATTATTGTTCGAGAACGTTAACTCACTTTACTTCAAGGGCGCATACGGCATAAAAACGCAGTTCATATTTATGCCGCTATTGTGGAATAAAAGCTCAATACTGACCAAAAATGATGATAAAGATTTCATCCGGGGATTACCGAAACGGATTATCAGGCCATTTTATGTAGAGGCACTTCTTGGTCTGGTTAATATAGTATTTTTTGTAATTGCAGGGATTTTGATGCTGGCGATAAAACACGGTTGGGTGTGAAAGACACGTACCTGGCGGGCTTTACCCTGCCATACAAAGTGAGATACGGTCTGCGACACAATCCCCAGCGCCGCAGATACCTGACGTATGGTTGAACGAAGCCGGCTGAGCGGTCCGTTTCAACTTATTAGACAACCCCTGCCAGCAATAGCGGGGCTTTTGCTTTGGGTTGTAGCAACGGCGCGGGTGTAGTCGATGAGGAAAGGCGTCAGCCGCCACCTGACAAGAAAGCGGCACAATGGGGGAAACAGATCTGCCATCAACCGCATTATGACTCATACGGTTATGCGTCCTTCTCGCTTAATCAATATATTTAAAATAAATGAATTCAATTATGACATTCATGTTTATTATGTATCTCCTGATTTAACTACATTTATGCGAACTATTTTTTACATTTCGTCATCGGCTTATGAAAAATAATAGCCAGCCACATCGGTGATAATTAATCAGGATAAAACAAAAAATGAAATTAATGACTCGCATTGCAGTGACAACCGTCCTCGCTACGGGCTTCTCAATGGCGGCACAGGCTGCGGATGTTAACGCTGCGCCAGCCCCGGCGCAGGATCCGATTGTCCAACACTTAAAACTGACCCAGGATCAGGTAACGAAAATTAAAAGCCTGCACCAGCAGCTGGAAAAAAACGTTCAGCAGATCTCCCAGAAAGATATTAAAGACGGCGTATTATTTGATGTGATTGATTCCGGAAAATGGAATGAAAAAGCGGTCAAAGATCAGCTGGCGGCGTTTAGTAAAGTCGAACAGCAGGTCCGCTATTATCGCGTGAAGTACTATTTTGATGTGAATCAGGTCCTGACGCCAGAACAGCGTAAGCAGGTCCAAAAAGATTTAGCTCAGGCGCTGAGTGAGTAAATTTATCGGCCCCGGCCGGGGCCGATATTGATGTCAGGCGACGCTTTCTTCTTCCTGGAGCCGTATCTCCGCTTCTGCGACGATCGCCTCCAGTTCGCTCAACATCTCTTCATAACCAAAGCTAACCGTTGTTATGGTTTCTGGCTGCGGCTGCGACGCTGCCAGCACCGCTTTTTTTGTTTTCTTCTTGCCCACTGACACACTCCCTTACTGCCGTTGTTACACAGGTAAATCTATCAGCAAAGCGCGCAGCGGCGTATCGGCAACGAGGGTAATGTTAGCTTCGTCACGAATAAACGCGCCATCACCGCAGGTCAAAGCCTGTTTCTCTTCTTCCTGCACTCGCGCATGTACCGTGCCGTGAATCGACTGCAGGTAGGCGCGTGGGCCGTGGAGCTGCACGTTAAGCTGCTCGCCTTTCGCCAGATTGATATGGTGGATCCATACCTGCTGGCGCAGCTGGAGACTGTTCTGGCTGCCGTCCGGCGAAGCCAGCAGCTGCTGCGCTCCCTCGGCGATAGCGATTTTTTGCACCAGCGGGTTTTCATGCTGCGGGCAGGCGTCCAGCCACAGCTGGATTCGCGTCAGCGAGCTCTCTTTGCTCAGGTTGTGCTCGCTGTAGCTCACGCCGGGCTGGGTGGATATCAGCAGCGCTTCGCCAGCTTTAGCCTGGATATGGTTGCCATCGCTGTCGCGGTATTCCGCTTCACCTTCCAGTATCAGGTTCAGAATGTCGACTTTCGGATAGGTACGCGGCTGGAACGACGCGCCGGGCGCCAGGACTTCCTGGTTGAGCACGCGCAGCGACGCGTAACCTAGCAATTTCGGGTCGAAGTAGTGGCCAAAGGAAAAGGTGTAGCGGGCCTGCAGCCAGCCGAAGTCGGCTTGACCGCACTGTTTGGCTGTTCGGGTTGTAATCATCTTCTTGACCTCTCTTTACACTAAATCAATGGTAAAGGTATGGACGCTGTATTGTTAGCCAGATATTCTGCCCGGTATGTTCAAATTTCCTGAATGAGAGAACGATGGCTAAAGAGAGAGCATTAACGCTGGAAGCGTTACGCGTTATGGATGCGATTGACCGGCGCGGAAGCTTTGCGGCGGCGGCTGATGAGCTTGGTCGAGTGCCTTCAGCGCTCAGCTATACCATGCAAAAGCTGGAAGAAGAGCTGGATGTCGTTCTGTTTGACCGTTCAGGTCATCGAACAAAATTCACCAACGTTGGCCGAATGCTGCTCGAGCGCGGGCGCGTTCTGCTGGAAGCGGCGGATAAGCTGACAACCGATGCTGAAGCGCTATCGCGCGGCTGGGAAACGCACCTGACCATCGTCACCGAGGCGCTGGTACCCACCACCGACCTGTTTCCGCTAATTGAAAAGCTCGCGACCAAATCGAACACCCAGCTGTCGATTATTACCGAAGTGCTGGCCGGGGCATGGGAGCGCCTTGAGCAGGGGCGGGCGGATATTGTCGTTGCGCCGGATATGCATTTTCGTTCCTCCTCGGAAATTAACTCCCGTAAGCTCTACTCGGTTATGAGCGTCTACGTTGCCGCCCCCGACCATCCCATTCACCTCGAGCCTGAGCCGCTTTCTGAAGTCACGCGCGTGAAGTATCGCGGCGTGGCGGTGGCGGACACCGCCCGCGAACGTCCGGTGCTGACGGTGCAGCTGCTTGATAAACAGCCGCGATTAACCGTGAGCTCGATCGAAGATAAACGCCAGGCGCTGCTGGCAGGGTTGGGCGTCGCCACGATGCCCTATCCGCTGGTTGAGCGGGATATTGCCGAAGGGCGCCTGCGGGTGGTCAGCCCGGAGTACAGCAACGAGATCGACATTATTATGGCCTGGCGCCGGGACAGCATGGGTGAGGCAAAATCATGGTGTCTGCGGGAAATCCCGAAGCTATTTATGGCAAGATAAAACAAAATGCGCCCCTTTTTGACGAGGGGCGCATGGTCAGTAAGAGGTCGGTTTCGGGTCCGGCCCGAAGCGGTTATTGCCGGGAGTGCCGTTCTGGCAATTGAAGACCAGGATCACCAGCCAGCCGATCACGGGGATCAGCAGTAATAACAGCCACCATGCCGAGCGGTCGGTGTCGTGCAATCGACGAAACTGCACCGCCCACCACGGTAAGAATATCAGCACGCCATAGATGGTCGTCAGAATGCCTTCCCCTCCGGCGCGCTGCCATCCGAGCATTTTATCAATAATGCTGAGTACGCCGGTCAGGATGATGTTGACCAGAATAAACATCCAGTACTCTTTGCGCCGGGCGCGGCCGCCAAATCCAATGTAGTTTTTTAATACTTTAAGATACCAGTCCATTTTTACGCCTCGATTAACCGTCAATCACTTGTTTTTAAAGCGATCGAAATAAGAATAGACGTGAATGAAATGCTGGTAAATATTTGTTTTGTGAATTGTTGGGCGCAGTAAAGGGCGCCCAACGGATTAGCGGAAGCGAAGATCGCGGCCGTGCGGTTCGTTAAGATCCTGCTGCGGGCCGACGGAGATAATCCCGGTTGGGTTGATCGTCTTATGGCTACGGTAGTAATGGTTGCGAATATGGGCAAAATCCACCGTTTCCGCGATGCCCGGCATCTGGTAGATATCGCGCAGGAAGCCATAAAGATTGAGATAATCGCTGATGCGGCGTTTGTCGCATTTAAAGTGGGTCACATACACCGGGTCGAAACGAACCAGGGTGGTCCACAGACGAATATCGGCCTCCGTCAGCTGGTTACCGGTCAGGAAGCGGTGTTGACCAAGGATTTGTTCCAGACGCTCCAGAGACGTAAATACCCCATCGACTGCTTCGTCATAGGCCTGCTGGCTGGTGGCGAATCCGGCTTTATAGACTCCATTGTTGACGTTGTCATAGATCCAGCCGTTCAGCTCATCAATTTGCGCGCGCAGCTCAGGCGGGTAGTAATCTCCAGCGCGGGCACCCAGTCCGTCAAACGCGGTATTCAACATGCGGATGATTTCCGCCGACTCATTGCTGACGATGGTTTGCTGCTTTTTGTCCCACAATACGGGCACCGTGACGCGCCCGCTGTAGTGGGGATCGGCATGCAGATAAAGCTGATAAAGAAATTCGTGCTGGTAGAGGGTATCGCCCGTCGCTGCCGGGAAGCTATCGTCGAAAGTCCAGCCGTTCTCGAACATCAGGGGGTTGACCACGGAGACGGAGATAAACGGCTCCAGTCCTTTCAGGCTGCGCAGGATCAGGGTGCGATGCGCCCATGGGCAGGCCAGAGAAACGTACAGATGGTAACGGTCTTTTTCCGCAGCGAACCCGGCTTCGCCGCTTGGGCCCGGCGCGCCGTCGGCGGTTAGCCAGTTGCGAAAGGCGGACACAGAACGCTTAAATCGCCCTCCGGTGGATTTGGTGTCATACCAGGTATCGTGCCAGACGCCGTCAACTAATTGTCCCATTATTTCCTCCTTCAGATAGCAAAAGCGAGGAGAAGTCCCCTCGCTTTTTTATTTACTAGTATAGTGCGCTTACCACTTTTTATTCAGGACGCGGTCAATACTAAAGGCGCCTGGACCGGTGATAGCCAGCAGCAGGAAGCCGCCTGCGATGCTCAGGTTTTTCATGAACATCAGCGAGTTCACGCCCTCAGCAAAGTTGCTGTGGAACAGAAACGCGGTCAGCACGGTGAAGCCTGCGGTGAACAGCGCGGTGGTGCGGGTCAGGAAACCGAACAGAATCGCCAGACCGCCGCCGAATTCAAGCAGGATAACCAGCGGCAGCATAAACCCAGGGACGCCCATGGCTTCCATATATTGTTGAGTACCCGCATAACCGGTGATTTTTCCCCAACCTGCGGTGATAAACAGAATGGGCATCAGAATGCGCGCTACCAGTACACCAACATCTTCTAATTTTTTCATTTCTTACTCCAGAAAACCCAAAGGGCGGCGATTTTGTTTTTTGGTGCAATCCTGCGTAGTTACGCGGGCTTGCTGTCGATGGAGAGGATATTAGCGAGGATGAGATGTGATTGTTAGCAAGGAAAACTGTAGATCTTTTTCAAAGTTTCTGAGTAATTATTGATAAAGGACATGAATGTAAGAGGGGATGTAACGGGTCGTACAGGCGGTGCTGCGCAAAATGATGGCAGACGCTGAAAGGCGAAAGCGTTCTGCTGGTGAGCAAGAAGAGGGGCAAACCTGACGGGGACAGTGGGGCGAGAGGGATGCCGGGCGGCGGCTGGCGCCGGACCCGGTCATTAGCCTTAGCGCGAGGTGGACTGACGCAGCAGATTGCGTGCCATCCGCCAGGTGCTCCAGATACCGAGGCTGCGCTTTGCCCAGCGCATCAAAAAGCGCGGATGGCGAACGGACCATATTGCCACGATGCCGCTGCCGACCATTGCCCATGAACGCAGATTGAGGAAGGTGTTCCAGCCGCGATCAATGGGCGCGGTCGCTTCAATCCAGTGGCGGTGGCTGGCGCTAAGGTCCAGCCGCTGCTGTTGGATCAGGCGCAGCAAAAGCGCTTTTTGTCGTTCGCGTTCCTGCTGTTCGCGGCTCATGGCTTATCGTCCTCCAGCAATGCGCGGTCGTTAGCCAGCTCCTGACGCGTGAAGCGCAGGAACGTTGAACGCCGGGCTTTGCGTAAGGTCCAGATACCACCAATGAGCGCTGCCAGCAGCAGGATAGCGGTGGTGGCGATCATCACGTTGAGCCGATACTGCGCATCGACGGCCCAGATGATGAGCACCAGCATGCTCATCAGCCCGAACGCGGCAAACAGCAGCGTCAGCCCGAGCATCAGGAACAGCTGGAAGAGATTGGCTTTCTCCTCTTCCAGCTCCACGACGACCAGGCGCAGGCGCGTTTCCACCATCTCGACCAGCAAAGTGACTATTCGCTGTCCGATGCCGAAAACGCTTTGCCCAGGCCCTTGCGTGCTTTTAGAGTTCGCCATAATTAACGACGCGTCAGCAGGACACCCAGTACCAGCCCGACGGCAGCACCAATTCCCACGCCGGTCCAGGGGTTTTCACGGACGTATTCATCTGCACGCGCAGCGGTTTCTCGCGTTTGCTTCAGGAGAGCATCGCTGGTTTCACCCAGGCGAACACGGCTTTCCTTCAGCGCGCTTTCGGCTTTACTGCGCAGCTTACCAATCTCTTCTTTCGACTTATCCGTGGAGGAGTTCAGCACTTCTTCCAGGGTATCAGCCAGCGTCTTCAGTTCCGCACGCAGGTCTTCTGCAACGTTATCTTTAGCCATGTTTATCTCCTGTTAAAGTGGTCCATATTGGTCTTGCTTAATCGATTAGTACTCGCGAGACTGCAGCTCTTTCAGTTCCTGCTGCGCTTCATCAAGTTTACGTTGACGCTTGCTGATTTTGTCAGCATCGCCTTTCTGTTCGGCTTCGCGCAGGTCGTTCCGACGTTCGGTAATTTCTTCCTGCTGTTTGGCGATTTTTTTCTGGTGATCGGCTTTGAGCTGGCTGTCGCTGCAGTGCGCTTTTACTTCGCTCAGCGCCTTTTTCAGACCGTCAATACGGTGCTGGTTATGATGCTTTTCTGCGTAGCTGATCTCCCGCTGGATATCCTGCTCTTTTTCCTGGCAAGGGGAGATGGCAAAGGCGCTGGCGCTCAGTGATGACAGAACCAGGATCAAAGCGATGCGGTGTTTCATGGATACGACCTTCCATTGTGTGGGGGAATATCTCAGGATATCCCCTATCCAGTTGAGTAACGTGAGTCTGGTGACGCCCGCAAACTTAATGATAGTAAGTAAACCGGGAAATCACCAAACAGGGTGAATATATTCGGAATTTTCGTGGATTACCCGAATCTGTGCGGCGTATCGCGCAGGCGCGAAATCCAGGCGGTAGGCGAATCATCGTCTTCCACTAAAGCGATAATATAACCATGCGGTAGAGCGCGGCCCAAAACTTCTTTTGCCGCGGCGCCCTGAGCGCTGGAGTCAAACTTGATAAGCAAACCGTCATTCTGCGGCGTAATGCTTTTAAAACGGATACCGTTAGCATCGAGATGGTGCCAGACGGAAAAACCGTCCGGCATGCTGATACCCTGACTAACGGGACGAATAGCCAGCGTGGATTCCTGCTGTTGCACGGTGAGCCAGAGCCAGAACAGGCCGCACAGGAGTAGCGAACCGCCCAGCACCCAGCTTATCTGACGCAGAGAGGAGCGTGTCATCTCCATCGTTAGCCCCGGCTTCTGTATTTTTTCTTCCACAGGACAATCAGCGAACCTATCAGGCCAAACACCAGCAGCGCGACGGGCAGCAGCATCAGGCAGGACATCAGCTGATCTTCATACTTCAGGAATACCGGCGTTTTCCCCAGCAGGTATCCCAGCGAGGTCAGGATCAGAACCCACAGCAGCCCGCTCATCCAGTTAAAAAACTGGAAGCGTGCGCTGCTCAGGCCTGATAGCCCGGCGATGGTCGGCAGCAGCGTACGAACGAAAGCGATAAAGCGGCCAATCAGCAGTGCGGAAAGCCCGTGCTTATGGAACAGGTGATGCGCGCGCTGATGATAGTGCGAAGGGAGGTGCGATAGCCAGTTTTGTACGATTCGCGTATTGCCAAGCCATCGGCCCTGAATATAGCTCAGCCAGCAGCCGAGACTTGCCGCCGCGGTGAGCAGCAGCAGCGTTTCCGGAAAGCCCATCGCGCCTTTGGCTATCAGGACGCCGACCAGCACAAGCAGGCTATCGCCGGGCAAAAAGGCGGCGGGTAGCAAACCGTTCTCAAGGAACAAAATCATAAATAAGACAAAGTACAGCATGCCAATCATGGAGGGATTAGCGAGAGTTTCGTAATCCTGAGCCCACAAGGCGTTCAATAATTGGGTTAATAGTTCCATTCACGATTCCTGGTACATCGGTTAACGGCACGTCTGAACGCGGTATATGCACGGCGACATAGCTTTTATTAGATTATGGTCGCTACTGCGCTCTGAACGGTTCCCTGTTTAAAAGTGAAGTAAGCCAAAGCTAACTCTCAGAACGACAAAATGCATCTAATTGTAACAAACCCGCTGACTTTACGTCATAGAAATTGCAGTTTGTTGCATTCTGATTTTGCTGATTGCGAAGGAGGGTGGCGAGTGTATTTACACAGGCTGACACTATATATGCTTTGCTTACCCTGAGGCTTTGCGGGCAGCTGAGGAATCGCTGCCCTGCAGAAGGAGAACGTCTATTTTACGCCGTTGGCGGCCGTATCGAGATGAACCACGGGATTATCGGCAAACAGGTAGCGATCGGCATTGAATTCAAAGTCGTCGCTGGTTTCGTTGAACAACATCAGCTTGGTATTTTCCAGATGCTGCCACATCGCCAGCTTAGCCGCATGCGGATCTTTGCGAATCAGCGCTTTAAGAATTTGGTCATGATCGTCGCACCAGTTATCGACGGTACGTGAGTCGATATGGTCGTGCAGTTTTTTCCAGTACGGGTTATGCACGCGCTGGGTCCACATTTTTTCTACGATAGCGGCTAACGCCGTATTTTGCGTCGCCAGCGCGACCTGGACATGGAACTGAAGATCCCATTCGGAATCGCGGAAGCACTTCTCTTTACGCGCTTTTTCCTGGATTTCCATCAGCTTCATGATGTCCTGCTTGGTCACCTGAGTCGCCGCGAATTCGGCAATATTGCTTTCTATCAGCTGACGGGCCTGCAACAGCTCAAAAGGACCATAATTGGCAAATTCCAGCGATTCGTCGGCAATTTGCTGATGTTTTGGATGATTAGAGATGACGTGGATGCCGGAGCCTTTGCGGACCTCAACGTAGCCTTCAACTTCCAGCATAATGATGGCTTCGCGAACCACGGTACGACTTACGCTTTTTTCATCAGCGATAAACCGCTCTGCGGGTAGCTTATCGCCCACAAGGTAGACACCTTGTTCAATGCGCGTTTTAAGCTCAGCAGCAAGCTGCTGATACAGACGACGCGATTCAGTGATTTCCATATTCGCTCCCGGGAGATGGCGACAATATTGGATTTGTTATACCACTTTTACGCGCTTCTCACCATAAGAAGAGACGAAAAAGCCGCCTTAATCAAGGCGGCTTTCGGAGGGGATAACTCGCGTGCCTCTAGCTTTGCGTGGCGGGTTTACTCGTTTCCAGCGGTGTCGTGTCGTCATCCGCCGATTTATTTTTCAGCACGGTCCAGATAACCACGGCGCCCAGCACATCGAAAACCGCCAGCACGGCGAACAGCGGGCTAAAGCCGATAGTGTCCGCCAGCGCGCCAACCACCAGGGCAAACATCGTGCTCGCCAGCCAGGCGGCCATACCGGTCATGCCGTTCGCCGTCGCTACTTCGTTACGCCCAAACACGTCGGAAGAGAGGGTAATTAACGCACCGGACAGCGCCTGGTGAGCAAAGCCGCCGACGCACAGCAGGGCGATAGCGACAAACGGGCTGGTGAACAGACCGATCATCCCCGGGCCAATCATCAGCACCGCGCCCAGGGTGACGACCATTTTGCGCGAAACGATGAGGTTAACGCCAAACCAGCGCTGGAACAGCGGCGGCAGATAGCCCCCAACGATACAGCCAAGATCGGCAAACAGCATCGGCATCCACGCAAACATCGCGATCTCTTTCAGGTTAAAGCCGTAGACTTTAAACATGAACAGCGGGATCCAGGCGTTGAAGGTCCCCCACGCCGGCTCGGCGAGGAAACGCGGCAGGGCGATACCCCAGAACTGACGGTTGCGCAGAATCTGCCACGGCGACATTTTCTTGCCGTTGTTGGTCTGATGCTGAGATTCCTGGCCGCCGATAATGTAGTCGCGTTCTTCTTCAGTTAATTTTTTCTGATCGCGCGGGTGTTTGTAGAAAATCAGCCACGCCATCGCCCAGGCAAAGCTCAGAACGCCGGAGATAATAAACGCCATCTGCCAGCTGTGCATCACGATGGCCCAAACCACCAGCGGTGGGGCAATCATGGCGCCGATCGAGGAGCCGACGTTGAAGTAGCCAACGGCGATAGAACGCTCTTTTGCCGGGAACCATTCGGAGCTGGCTTTCAGGCCCGCAGGGATCATTGCCGCTTCGGCGGCACCCACCGCGCCGCGCGCCAGTGCCAGACCGCCCCAGCTTCCCGCCAGCGCCGTAGAGCCGCAGAACACCGCCCATGCGATAGCAAAGAAGGCATAGCCGATTTTAGTGCCTAAAACATCCAGCACGTAGCCGGCAACGGGTTGCATAACGGTATAGGCAGCGGAATAGGCCGCGATGATATAGGAATACTGTTGGGTGGAGATGTGTAACTCTTCCATCAGAGTCGGCGCAGCTGCCGCCACAGTGTTACGCGTCAGGTACCCCAGCACGGTACCTAACGTCACCAGTGCGATCATGTACCAACGTAACCCTTTAATTTTACGCATGTAAACCTCATCGTTTGTTATATATCCGCAGCGGGTGCGGCTATCTTCCAGCCCTGTAACTGAGGCGAAGAAGGTGAAACGGAGGGTTCAGGAGAGGAAACCTCGTATGGCCCGAACCTTGCCATTAACTGTTGTGTCTAATTCGGTGTCCATACCGGTAAATCCGACGTGATAGTTCGTCGGTAATGCATTCCGTCGGTTTATATGTTTCGACGGCAGCAAGATAACTTGTCATACAACTTCAAAAGTTGAGTGACGTCACAAAAGTGGGAAAGTTTGTGTGGGCATTCGTTCATGCGAAAAAGGCCAGAGCTGGCGCGCTCTGGCGGGGCGTTTACTCCTTTGATGGTACTTTTTTTGTCATCGTTTATTGATCTAACTCACGAAAAATACTTCGGCCTGTGGAAATTGGTGTGATAACTTTGTCAGCATTATAGTCAATCATCTGATGGGCTCCCCAGGGGGCGAAGAGGACACGAAAATGACACCGTTTATGACCGAAGATTTTCTGCTTGATACCGAGTTTTCCCGCCGCCTGTACCACGATTACGCGAAAGACCAGCCGATTTTTGACTATCACTGCCACCTGCCGCCGCAGCAGATCGCGGAGAATTATCGTTTCAAAAATCTGTATGACATCTGGCTGAAAGGCGATCACTATAAATGGCGCGCGATGCGTACTAACGGCGTAGCCGAGCGTTTGTGCACCGGCGATGCTTCCGATCGCGAGAAATTTGACGCCTGGGCGGCCACCGTACCGCATACCATCGGTAACCCGTTATACCACTGGACGCATCTTGAGCTGCGCCGTCCTTTTGGTATTACAGGTAAGGTTCTCTCTCCGGCGACGGCGGATGAAATCTGGAATCAGTGCAACGATCTGCTGGCGCAGGATAGCTTTTCCGCTCGCGGCATCATGCAGCAGATGAACGTGAAAATGGTCGGCACCACCGACGATCCGGTCGATTCGCTGGAACATCACGCCGCCGTCGCTAAAGACAGTTCATTCTCCGTGAAAGTACTGCCGAGCTGGCGCCCGGACAAAGCCTTCAACATCGAACAGGCCACCTTCAACGACTACATGGCGAAGCTGGGCGAAGTGTCTGACACCGACATTCGCCGCTTTGCCGACCTCCAGTCCGCGCTGACCAAACGTCTGGATCACTTCGCCGCTCACGGTTGTAAAGTTTCTGACCACGCGCTCGACGTGGTGCTGTTCGCCGAGGCCAACGAAAGCGAACTGGATAGCATTCTGGCGCGTCGTCTGGCGGGTGAAGCCCTCTGCGAGCATGAAGTCGCGCAGTTCAAAACGGCGGTACTGGTCTTCCTCGGCGCGGAATACGCCCGCCGCGGCTGGGTGCAGCAGTACCACATCGGCGCGCTGCGCAACAACAACCTGCGCCAGTTCAAACTGTTAGGGCCGGATGTAGGGTTTGACTCCATTAACGACCGCCCGATGGCGGAAGAGCTGTCCAAACTGCTCAGCAAACAGAACGAAGAAAACCTGCTGCCGAAAACGATCCTCTACTGCCTGAACCCGCGCGACAACGAAGTGCTGGGTACCATGATCGGCAACTTCCAGGGCGAAGGCATGCCGGGCAAGATGCAGTTCGGTTCCGGCTGGTGGTTCAACGATCAGAAAGACGGTATGGAACGTCAGATGACCCAGCTGGCGCAGCTTGGCCTGCTGAGCCGCTTTGTCGGGATGCTGACCGATAGCCGCAGCTTCCTCTCCTACACCCGTCATGAATACTTCCGCCGCATCCTGTGCCAGATGATTGGCCGCTGGGTTGAAGCGGGAGAAGCGCCGGCGGACATGCAGCTGCTGGGCGAGATGGTGAAAAATATTTGCTTTAACAATGCGCGTGACTACTTCGCCATTGAACTGAACTAAGACCAGAGGTCGGTTGATATGCAATACATTAAAATCCATTCGCACGATAACGTCGCGGTAGCGTTGGCGGATATGGCGGCAGGCACGGTAGTCACCATTGACGGCGATACGGTCACGTTGGCGCAGGATATTGCGCGCGGGCATAAGTTTACGCTGCGCGGCATTGCGAAGGGAGACAACGTCATTAAGTATGGTCTGCCGATAGGGCATGCGCTGGCGGATATTGCGCCGGGGGAACATATCCACTCCCATAATACGCGTACTAACTTAAGCGATCTCGACGCGTACAGCTATCAACCGGATCTGATCGAACCCGCCGCGCAGCCGGCGGATCGCGACATCCAGATTTATCGTCGCGCCAATGGTGAAGTCGGGGTGCGCAACGAGCTGTGGATCCTGCCGACCGTCGGCTGCGTTAACGCCATGGCGCGCCAGATGCAGAACCGTTTTCTGAAGGAAACCAACGACGCGGAAGGTATCGACGGCGTTCATCTCTTCAGCCATACCTACGGCTGCTCACAGCTCGGTGACGATCACATCAACACCCGTACCATGCTGCAAAATATGGTGCGCCACCCGAACGCCGGGGCGGTACTGGTGGTCGGCCTGGGCTGCGAAAACAATCAGGTTGATGCCTTCCGCGAAACGCTGGGCGAGTTCGACCCTGACCGCGTCCACTTTATGATCTGCCAGCACCAGGATGACGAAGTGGAAGCCGGGCTGGAGCATCTGCGCCAGCTATATGAAGTGATGCGCCACGACAAGCGCGAGCCGGGTAAGCTGAGCGAACTGAAGTTTGGTCTTGAGTGCGGCGGCTCTGACGGTTTGTCCGGCATCACCGCAAACCCGATGCTGGGCCGCTTCTCGGATTATCTGATTGCCAACGGCGGCACCACCGTGCTGACCGAAGTGCCGGAAATGTTCGGCGCCGAGCAGCTGCTGATGAGCCACTGTCGCGATGAAGAGACGTTTGGCAAGCTGGTGACGATGGTTAATGATTTCAAACAGTACTTTATCGCTCATGACCAGCCGATTTATGAGAATCCATCGCCGGGCAACAAAGCGGGCGGTATCACGACGCTGGAGGATAAGTCGCTGGGCTGCACGCAGAAAGCGGGCTCCAGCCAGGTGGTCGACGTCCTGCGCTATGGCGAGCGGCTAAAAGTGCACGGCCTGAACCTGCTGAGCGCCCCGGGCAACGATGCGGTTGCGACCAGCGCCCTGGCCGGCGCGGGCTGCCATATGGTGCTCTTCAGCACCGGTCGCGGCACGCCGTACGGCGGTTTTGTGCCAACGGTGAAAATTGCCACCAACAGCGAACTGGCGGCGAAGAAAAAACACTGGATCGACTTCGATGCCGGTCAGCTGATTCACGGTAAAGCGATGCCGCAGCTGCTGGAGGAGTTTGTCGATACCATTGTGGCCTTCGCGAACGGTAAGCAGACCTGCAATGAGCGTAATGATTTCCGCGAGCTGGCGATATTCAAAAGCGGCGTCACCCTTTAATTACTCGTCATCTTTCGCACCACCGCTGTGTTGGCAGCATTTATCCACCCCGGTCACTTACTTCAGTAAGCTCCCGGGGATGTCTAAACTTGCCGCCTTGCTGTGGCGCGAAATCTTTAGAGTAATAAAAGGGCGGTATTCCGGAAGCGGCGTTTCAGATAATGATGCGCCGTTTTGTTTTATAAGGACTTTTCATGACCGCATACTGGCTTGCCCAGGGCGTCGGCGTTATCGCCTTTCTGATCGGTATTACGACCTTTTTCAACCGCGATGAGCGTCGCTTTAAGCTACAGCTGGCCGTCTATAGCGCCACCATTGGCGTGCATTTCTTTTTGATGGGCGCCTGGCCGGCGGGAATGAGCGCCGAGCTGAATACCGTCCGCACCCTGATCTCCATGCGCACCCGCAGGCTGTGGGTGATGGCCCTGTTTATCGTGCTCACCCTGGTGCTGGGGCTGGCGAAGCTGCAGCACGCCATGGAGCTGCTGCCGATTATTGGCACCCTGGCCAGTACCTGGGCGCTCTTTCGCTGCTCGGGTCTAACCGTCCGCTGCGTCATGTGGTGTTCCACCGCCTGCTGGGTGATCCACAACTTTTGGCTGGGCTCGATCGGCGGCACCCTGATTGAAGGCAGCTTCCTGTTGATGAACGGTCTGAATATCATCCGATTCCGGCGGATGCAAAAGCGCGGTATCGATCCGTTTAAAGCGGAAAAGGCGGGGCAGAAAGAGAACCCCTCCGCGCGTTAGCGGAGGGGAGAGGTGAGATTAACTGCGCAGGGCGTTTTTCGCCAGCTGTTCGTCTTCAGCGATACAGGCGGCGGCGGTGAACAGCGCATCGGTCGAGGAGTTCAGCGCGGTTTCGCAGGAGTCCTGCAGAACGCCGATGATGAAGCCCACGGCGACCACCTGCATGGCGATATCGTTCGGGATACCAAACATATTACAGGCCAGCGGGATCAGCAGCAGCGACCCGCCCGCCACGCCGGAAGCGCCGCAGGCGCACAGCGAGGCGACCACGCTCAGCAGCAGCGCGGTCGGCAGATCGACCGGAACATTCAGCGTGTGTACGGCCGCCAGGGTCAGAACTGTGATGGTAATCGCCGCGCCGGCCATGTTAATGGTCGCGCCCAGCGGAATAGAGACCGAATAGGTATCGCGATCCAGATTCAGCTTTTCGCACAGGGCCATATTCACCGGAATGTTGGCGGCGGAGCTGCGGGTAAAGAAGGCGTATACGCCGCTTTCGCGCAGGCAGGTCATCACTAGCGGATACGGGTTGCGGCGGATTTTCCAGAACACCAGCAGCGGGTTAATCACCAGCGCCACCAGCAGCATACAGCCAACCAGCACCAGCAGCAGCTGGGCGTAGCCCCACAGGGTTTCAAAACCGGTAGTCGCCAGCGTGGAAGCGACCAGGCCGAAGATACCCAGCGGCGCAAAGCGAATCACCACTTTAACGATAAAGGTCACCGCGTGGGACATGTCGTTAATCAGATTTTTGGTGGTTTCATTGCCGTGGCGCAGCGCGAATCCTAAACCGACGGCCCATACCAGAATTCCGATATAGTTGGCGTTCAGCAGCGCGTCAATGGGGTTAGAAACCATGCTCATCAGCAGCCCGCGCAGGACTTCGACGATACCCGACGGTGGGGTGATGCTCTCTGCCGCCGCGTTCAGGTGCAGCGTTGACGGAAAGAGGAAGCTGAACAGCACCGCGGTTAACGCGGCGGCAAAAGTCCCCAGCAGATAGAGGAACAGAATCGGGCGAATGCTGGTTTTCTGCCCCTGCTGATGGTTGGCGATAGAGGCCATGACCAGCATCAGTACCAGCACCGGCGCCACCGCTTTCAGCGCGCCGACGAACAGCGTCCCCAGCAGTCCAACCGCCACGGCGGCCGGTTTTGAGACCGTCGCCAGCAGTACGCCGAGTACCAGACCAATTAAAATTTGTTTGACCAGACTGCCCTGAGCCAGTCGCCGTAGCAGGGTCGATCGGGGTGATGGGGTTGCCATAATTCATTCCTTCCAGTGATGTCGCTGTCCGTCCCGGCTACGTATTATTTGTAACGTTTATGTCCGGATGTAAATAGATGTTTGCCTGGTTGAGTATACGGAAAGAACGCTTCTGGGGAAGGGTAAAATGCTGTTTATCGCGCTGGGATCTTATTTTTTAACTATGTATTAACTATTTTGTGACATGAGTAAGAATAATGCGCGGCAAACGTTGCCGACCGGGTGAAACGGGTCTTCACCCGGCCGTTTACGTCTTACTGCAGCTGTTTTTTCCGATCGTTCTGCTTATTGACCCAGGCGTTGATAAGCAGCGTCAACGCCAGAATACCGCCGACCACGCCCAGCGAAATGCCGATGGGAATATGGTAAAAATCGACAATCAGCATCTTGATGCCGATAAACACCAGAATCACCGACAGGCCGTACTTCAGCATGGAGAAACGCTCCGCGACGCCCGCCAGCAGGAAATACATCGCGCGCAGGCCGAGAATCGCGAACAGGTTTGAGGTCAGCACGATAAACGGATCGGTGGTCACGGCGAAGATGGCCGGAATGCTGTCGACGGCAAAGATAACGTCGCTCAGCTCGACCAGGATCAGCACCAGCAGCAGCGGCGTGGCGTAGATAACGCCGTTTTTGCGGGTAAAGAAGCGTTCACCTTCGATTTTATCCGTCATGCGCAGATGATTGCGGATCCAGCGTACCAGCGGTTTATCGCCGATCCCGGAATCGTCCTCTTTCGCCAGCGCCATCTTCACGCCGGTAAACAGCAGGAATGCGCCGAAGACGTAGAGCAGCCATTCAAACTGAGAAATCAGCCAGCTGCCGGCGAAGATCATGATCGTACGCAGCACGATCGCGCCCAGTACGCCGTAAACCAGCACTCTGCGCTGTAGCGCAGGCGGAACGGCAAAGTAGCTGAACAGCATCAGCCAGACGAAGACGTTATCCACGGCCAGCGCTTTCTCGATCAGGTAGCCGGTGAGGAACGCCAGCGCTTGCGGGTCGGCCACGGCGCGACCTTCGGTCTGCACCAGATACCACCAGAAAGCGGCGTTAAACAGCAGCGAGAGGGTAACCCAGAGAATGGACCAGCCAGCGGCCTGCTTCATGGTCATGCTATGCGCACCACGCCGTCCCTGCAGCAGCAGATCGATAGCCAGCATGATGACCACGACCACTGCGAATCCGCCCCATAACAACGGTGTGCCGACAGTATTCATTACTATTTTCCTTACATAAAAACAAAACGGCTGACGTCGGAAGACGGTAGCCGCTGCGCTTTTATGCATAGACCTCGCCTTCCGGCAAGGTCTCACTTACAACAAGAATCTGTTGCCCGGCGACCGGATGCGGTTTTTCACGCATCGTAATGACGATCGGCCGGCAAGGAAGTTACTCCCCTTTGCGCGTAACAAAGTATTACAGGTTATAAATGGCGTCAATGGAGGCCGACGGACCATTTACACAGCTTTACGCCACCGGTTGACTATCCGCCGGGAAGACCACGCCGGTCTGGCGACGAATTTCGCTCAGCAGCTTCGCCGTGATGCGGCTCACTTCCAGACCCGGATGAACCACCTCGTTGGCTTCGACCAGACGAGCGAACTCCTCCGCTTCATACAGCATCGTATTGATATGCTGCGGCTGGGTGAGATCCTGAGGCTTGCCGCCGCGCGGCACGAAGCAGACTTTCTGGCATTCGGAGATTTTTTCGATCACCAGCGCGCCGGCTTCGCCCTGAATTTCGCTGGGGATGGCGGAATCGCTGACCTTCGAGTGGTGCAGGGTGACATCGAAATCTCCGTAGCTGAGAACGACCGTGCCCTGGCCATCGACGCCGCTCTCCAGCAGGCTGGCGGTTGCGTGCACCGCGCGAGGCTCGCCCCACAGCGCCACCGCGGAGGCCAGACAGTAAAAGCCGATGTCCATGATCGAGCCGTTAGAGAAGGCCGGATTGAAGGTGTTGGGATTTTCGCCGTCGAGATAGCGCTGATAGCGGGAAGAGTACTGGCAGTAGTTAATAAAGGCTTTGCGCAGCTTGCCGATCTTGTCGAACGACTGTTTAAGCAGCAGGAAGTTTGGCAGGCTGGCGGTTTTGAACGCTTCGAAGAGCACCACGTTATTTTCCCGCGCCGTTTTGATCGCGGCTTCGACTTCCTGCAGGTTTGAGGCCAGCGGTTTTTCGCAAATCACGTGCTTTTTATGGCGCAGGAACAGGCGGGTTTGCGGGAAGTGCAGCGAGTTTGGGCTGGCGATATAGACCGCGTCAACGTCAGGGCTTTGCGCTAAATCTTCCAGCGAAGTGAACAGATGTTCGACGGGATAGTCGCTGGCGAAGGCCTGGGCTTGCTCAAGGCTGCGGGAGTAGATGGCGGTGAGTTTATATTTGCCGGTTTCATGGGCGGCATCGACAAACTGCTTGGTTATCCAGTTTGTGCCAACAACTGCGAAACGTATCATAAACGTTGACGAACTCCGTAAAAGGGACCTTTCGTCACTGTAGCACGCCATCATGACAAAACCAGTGCGCTATGGCGCAGAAGCTTGAAGAGTGGTGTGCTGTCTGATGTACGCATAAAGTGTACAATTAATGTGTACAATTCAAGCCGGGAGAAATTTATGCGCTCGTACAGTACATCTGAAGCCAGACAGAATATTGCGGCCGTCATGGACGCCGCTGCCAGCGGAGAACCGATTGAAATTACGCGGCGTGATGGAACGTCTAATGTTTTGATCAGTAAGGCGGAATATGAAACGTTTATGAATGCCAAACTTGATGCGGAGTTTGATTTTATTATGCAGCGACACGGCCGCACAGTTAAGGCGTTGACCGATCGATGAAATGGGTGAGCGCAAGCGAAGTCATTGCCTTTCATGATCGCATTTTACAACATCTCCCCGGCGTTAAAGGTATGTCCGATCCTGGTCGGGCGGAAGCCATAATTTATCGTGTACAGAACCGCTTTCACTATGAAGGGGTGAACGACATTTTTGAACTGGCTGCAACCTATTGGGTCGCTATCGCGCGTGGGCACATTTTTAATGATGGTATTAAGAGGACTGCTTTTTTTATCACCATGACGTTCCTGGCCCGCAATGGGTATCTTATCGCTGATGAAGATACCCGGTTGGAAGAACTCACTGTGCTGGCTGCGACAGGCGAAGCTACGGTAGTGGTTCTTGCTGATGCGTTACGGCAATTGGCGCTCTAACGAAAGCTGGGTCAGCCACAGGCGGGTATCAAACTCCAGCTGATGGTACTGCGGCTCCATATGGCAGCACAGCTGATAGAACGCTTTGTTGTGCTCTTTTTCCTTCAGGTGCGCCAGCTCGTGCACCACGATCATCCGCAGAAAATCCACCGGCGCATCGCGAAAGACGGTGGCGACGCGAATTTCGGCTTTCGCCTTCAGCTTGCCGCCCTGAACGCGGGAGATGGCGGTATGCAGGCCGAGCGCGTTGTTGAGGACGTGGATCTTGCTGTCGTACATCACCTTATTGATCGGCGCCGCGCCGCGCAGATAGCGGGACTTCAGATCCTGGGTATACTGGTACAGCGCTTTATCGTTGTTGATATCGTGACCCTGCGGATAGCGCTTTTTCAGCACCTCGCCGAGACGGTTCTGTTCGATTAACGCGGTGACCTGCGCCAGCAGGGATTCAGGGTAGCCCTGGAGATAGGTTAAAGTGCTCATGCAGCCTGTTTGGGTCATTCAGCGACAACTGCCGGGGATTCTAGCACCCCGCGCGGGCAGGATGCCAGAAAGGCGGCGTTACTCGATTATCGCGTTTTCTACCGCCCGGTAGCTAAAGAAGTCAAACAGCGCCTCTTTACGATGCAGCATGCTATCCACGCAGGCCATGCCGACAAACGCGCCGGTAAACTCGCCGTAGCGGCTGTATTCATCGGAAAAACGCGAGGTGTCGTAGACCGCGCCGATGTTTTGGTATTTTTCGCCATCCGCGGACCACGAGCACCGTATCTCCCGGCCGTTAATCGCCATCGCCAGATAGACTTCTCCCTCCGCAAGGCGGATTTTCTGCGGGTCGTCGTGACGCTCGCCGTTATCCATATAAATGATGGCCAGCTGCGCTGCGCCGGAGGCTTCATCCCAGGTTTTATGCAAAAACAGATAGTTCATGTTGTCGTAGTAGAGCGTCAGGCCGGCGCTGTGCTGATAAATCTCCGGGCTGAAATCCATCTTCGTGACGATGGTGGCGTATACCGAGGTGAGCTTTTTCGCCAGCAGGCTGACTTTATTGAGCGAGCTCAGCGACTCCTGACCGCGTAAGGCAAGGTAACCCGCTCTACGCTCAAGGCTGGTAAAGCGCTGAAAGCGGATCCTCGGCGCATAGAAGGCGTTATCCAGCGTCTGCCCATCAAAATCATCCCTGTCTGGTTTAGCCGGAAACGGCTGAGAAGGCAGATTAGACTTTTCCACCTGGTGCTGAGCGAGGTTCCCCCCGGCCGCCATGCGCAGCCAGCCATCGTCGCTCCATACCATCTTTTGTATCGCCGTCTCGCGGCCCAGCGGGCAGCGCAGCGCCTGGCGGAAGGGTCTGCTGCAAAGATGGGTTAACCAGACTTCGCCCGTCGGGGTCTCGACGTAGCTGCCGTGCCCGGCTTTTTGCAGATAGGTTTGCGGATTGAAGTAGTGTGGTTTGAGATGGTCTGCGTCGTGGCGCGCGTTAAAGTTCTCCGGCCAGGAGGTGACGATGGGGTTTTGCGGATCGCCTTCATAGGGGCCGGCGACCTGCGTTGCGCGCGCCATGGTGACCGCATGGCCGTAGCCGGTGCCGCCTTCGGCGACCATCAGGTAGTAATAGTCGCCGCGGCGCGTCAAATGCGGTGCTTCAATACAGCCGCGATCGGTACCGCCGCGCCAGATCCGCTGCGGATAGCCGACAACGCTTCGCGTTTGCGGCGAATACTCCACCAGGCAAATGGCGCCCGGTTTTTCGTAACCTTCGCGGGTTTCCCACTCCAGGGAAACGATCCATTTTTTTCCGTCGGTGTCGTGCAAAATGGAGGCATCGAACCCGGCAGAGTGGAGATAAACCGGCTCACTCCACGGGCCGGTGATTTCACTGGCGGTAATTAGATAGTTATCTACATCGAAATAACGTGAATTCATGGAATTCATCACGCCATAAATAACGTAGAACAGCTTTTCCTCTTCACACCAGGTCAGGCTCGGTGCCCAAATGCCTTTGGCGGAGGGCAGCTTTTTTAAATCCGGATTATTATCATCGGTAAGAACGTGGGTAAGTAATTGCCAATGTTTTAAATCCCTCGAATGATAAACTGGCAGACCGGGAAACCATTCAAAGGAAGAGACCGCCACATAATAATCATCGCCGCGCCGACAGATACTGGGGTCAGGATTAAAACCTTTAAAAACAGGATTCTGAATCATCGTATTTACCCTTAATGCGCAAAATATAGCGATGATTGTAAATAGGCGATGGCGACGGGGATATATAGACTCTGGCTATTTATATAATAAACGTCTACTTCTCCGGTGATGCGGCTCACAAAAACGCGTTATTTCTCCGCCTGACGCCCTACGGCATCGGTGCTTCTGACTTTGTGACGGAAGGCCAGCGGGGTGTCGTTCATCATCTCTTTAAACTTGAGGCAGAAGTAGGCACTGTCGGTGAAGCCGGCGCTTTGCGAGATATCGCTAATCTTCAGGTCGGTGTTGGTCAGTAGATTGATAGCGATATTCAGTTTGCGCAGCAGCATAAATTTTTTGAAGCTGATGCCGAAGGCGGATTTAAAGGTGCGGGAAAACCAGGATTTCGACCACCGGCAGCGGCGGGCGGCTTCTTCGGTTGTCATCTCAAAATTTTCATTTTCATCAATAGATTGCAGAAGTTCGATCAGCTCGCTCAGATAGCGATGGTTGGTGCGTTCGGTAATGGGGACGGAATCTTTCAGGCTATTAAAGGCGTGCAGCAGTACGCTCTGCATCAGGGAGCGAAACAGCGAATCGGTAAAGTCGCTGAACTCGCCGCACCAGCTCAGCAGCAGCTCCAGGCGCTCGGCTTCCTCGCCGGAAAGGTAAGCGACCGCGCCGCAGTGGGCGGCGGGGAGCGACAGGTCGTATCCCTCGAGCCACTCTTTTTCGAATTGCATAAGATAACGCTTGTGGCTGGCGGCGGCCGGGAGCGTCATTTCATGGATCAGTAAGGCGGGGACGAAAATCAGGGTATTGTTTTTTATCGTAAATTTCTCATCACCAATCGAACAGCTGCCCTCCGACTCTCGGAACCACATCAGTTCGTCCATCATATGAAAATGCGGGACTACGTTTATGCCATTGAAATCGTTTATGTTATCTACCCGGAGGGTAAATAGCTCGCCGGCGCCCACGGGGATCTTTTCGAAAACGGGAGATTCATCACTCATCGGGTACACTCTTCTTATATTTAACAGGATGATTTATACATAATCGGTAGGCCCTAAGCAATAACGTACAGAGGACAAATATTAACGATCTTTCTGGCGGAGGCGCGATGAACACTGCCCGTATCAGTATTAAAGAAAAATTTAGCTATGGGTTAGGGGATACCGGCTGTAATTTAGTCTGGCAGACGGTGATGCTGTTTATGGCCTGGTTTTATACCGACGTATTTGGTTTAAGTCCGGCGCATATGGGGACCATGTTTCTCGCAGTCAGGGTATTAGACGCGGTCACCGATGTATTAATGGGGGCGGTGGCGGATCGTACCCGGACTAAATATGGGCAATTCCGCCCTTATATTTTATGGTTCGCGATTCCTTTTGGCGTACTTTGCTGCTTAACGTTTTATACGCCGGATTTCGGCTATACCGGCAAGCTGATTTACGCCTATGTTTCTTATACCTTATTATCGCTGGTCTATACGGCGATTAACGTTCCGTATTGCGCGATGATCAATAATATCTCTAACGATTCCCGCGAGCGCGTTTCGCTTCAGTCCTGGCGCTTTGCGCTCAGTACGCTCGGCGGTCTGATTGTCTCGCTGACCGCGCTGCCGCTGGTGGCCTGGCTGGGTCAGGGTAATGTGCAAAACGGCTATTTTTACACCATGATTGTGATGGGGTGCCTGAGCATCATTCTGTTCTTTATCTGCTTCGGCCTGACGAAAGAGCGCTACACCACGGATATCGCGGTCAACAATCAAAGCAGCATTCTTGATGATCTGAAAACCCTGCTCGCCAACAAGGACTGGCGCATTCTCTTCGCGCTCAACGTCGTTAACCTGATTGCGGTGCTGTTTAAAGGCGGGACCACGCTCTATTACGTCAACAACATTATGGGGCGGGCGGATCTGGGCAGTCTGCTGCTGACCACCACCCTGGCTTCCGGCGTGCTGGGGGCGATGCTCTCCCCGTTTATCTTTAAAAATATTGATAAAGTGAAAGGGTTTAAAATCTCGATGGCCATTGAGGCGGCGCTGCTGATAGGCATGTACTTCGTCCCGGCGGGGAACGTGGCCGCTATCTTTGCGCTGGTGATTATCATCAATATTATTCAGCTGGCCGCCACGCCGCTGCAGTGGAGCATGCTGTCCGATATTATCGATGCGGAAGAGAAACGCAGCGGTAAAAAGCTCAGCGGGATCGTTTTTTCAACGAACCTGTTTGCCATCAAGCTGGGGATCGCCATCGGCGGCGCGCTGGTGGGCTATATGCTGGCATGGGGCGACTACGTTGGCGGCGCAGCGCAGCAAACCGACTCCGCGCTGCAGATGATCAAGCTGCTGTTCACCGTCTTCCCCGGGGTGCTGGTGGCGCTGCTGATTGTTATCATGAGCAAGTACAGCCTGGACGATAAACGCCTGTCGCGCCTGGCGCAGGACGACCTCCCGGCGTAACGGACTGTCGCCCGGCAGATGGAGATAATCGGAGCATCTCTATTCTACTGGGCGAAGTTTGCGTATAAACTCGCGGGTTTTAGTGTTCCGGAGGCACAAAGGCGATGAGCCAGGTAGAGTTAAACGGTGAGTTATTCACATTAGAGCGGTTCCCGCCGAATGCTGAAGAGGAAGCGCTTCAGGCGTGGGAAGCGGCGGATGAATATCTGCTGCAACAGGTGAATGACGTCGACGGCCTGACGCTCATTTTCAATGACAGCTTTGGCGCGCTGGGCTGCGCGCTGGCGGAACGCAACCCGGTCAGCATCAACGATTCCTACGTATCTGAGCTGGCGACCCGCTACAACCTGCGGATGAACGGCATTGATGAAGAGAGCGTACGTTTTCAGGATCCCCTGAGCGAACTGCCTGCCGCGCCGGCGCTGGTGCTCATTAAGGTTCCGAAGCAGCTGGCGCTGCTGGAGCAGCAGCTGCGCGCGCTGCGCGAGGTTGTCACGCCGGAAACCCGCATCATCGCCGCCGCGAAAGCGCGGGATGTCCACAATTCCACCCTGGCGCTGTTTGAGAAGATCCTCGGCACCACCACCACATCGCTGGCATGGAAAAAGGCGCGGCTGATTTTCTGTACCTTTACCGCGCCTGAGGTGGCCGATGCGCCGCAAACCTACAGCTGGCCGCTGGACGGTACGCCGTGGACGATTCACAACCACGCCAACGTGTTCGCCCGCAGCGGCCTGGATATTGGCGCGCGCTTCTTCCTGGAGCATCTGCCGGCAAATATTGAAGGCGAGATCGCCGATCTTGGCTGCGGCAACGGCGTGATTGGCCTGAAAGCGCTGGCTTTAAACCCGGACGCCCGGGTGATGTTTACCGATGAATCCTATATGGCGGTCGCTTCCAGCCGGCTGAACGTCGAAACCAATATGCCGGATGACCTCGAGCGCTGCGAGTTTGTGGTGAATAACGCGCTGTCCGATATTGAGCCGGACCGCTTCGCCGCCATCCTCTGCAACCCGCCGTTTCATCAGCAGCATGCGATCACCGATCATATTGCCTGGCAGATGTTTAACGACGCCCGCCGCAGTCTGAAGTACGGCGGCGAGCTGTATGTCGTCGGCAACCGCCATCTCGATTATTTCCGCAAGCTGAAACGCGCGTTCGGTAACTGCGCGACGATCGCCACCAATAATAAATTTGTGGTGTTGAAAGCGACAAAGGTGCGCAAACAGCGCTGAGCGTTATCGGCTTTCCCGGTTTCCCCGGCTACCGGCCGGGTTTCCTTTCCCTAAATCGACAGCGCCAGCCGGGTGCCCTGAGCGATTGCCCGCCGGGCGTCCAGCTCCATCGCCACGTCGCAGCCGCCAATCAAATGCACCGTTTTACCCGCCGCCTGCAGCGGATCGGCCAGCTCGCGGCGGGGATCCTGACCGGCGCAGATAATCACATGATCAACGTTAAGCACCTGAGATTCGCCGCCGATCGTCACATGTAGGCCGGCATCATCGATCCGTTGATAGCTGACGCCGGGAATCATTTTGACGCCGCGGGCCAGCAGGGTGGCGCGGTGGATCCAGCCGGTGGTTTTCCCCAGCCCGTCGCCGGGCTTGCTGGTTTTGCGCTGCAGCATCACGATCTGGCGCGGGCTTTTAGCCAGCTGCATCCCCTCCGGGCGTAATCCGCCCGCGCTCTGCAGGCTGGTATCGATCCCCCATTCCGCACAGAACTCGTCGATATTCTGGCTGGTGGCGACGCCGGACTGGCTGAGGTACATGGCGGTATCAAAGCCGATCCCGCCGCAGCCGATAATCGCCACCTTCTCGCCGACCGGCACTTTATCACGCAGGACATCGAGGTAGCTCAGCACCTTCGGATGATCGATCCCGGCGATATCCGGCATCCGCGGGGCGATCCCGGTGGCGAGGATAATCTCATCAAATGCCCGCAGATCGTCGGCCGTCACCCGGGTTTCAAGCCGCAGCGCGACGCCGGTAAGATCCAGCATCCGGCGGTAATAACGCAGAGTTTCATGGAACTCCTCTTTGCCGGGGATCTGTTTGGCGATAGTAAACTGGCCGCCAATCTCATGGTGCCCGTCAAAGAGCGTCACCTGATGCCCGCGCGAGGCGGCGTTAACGGCAAAGGCCAGGCCGGCAGGACCGGCGCCGACTACCGCCAGCCGCTTCGGTGCGGTCGCGGGCGCTATCGGCATCAGGGTTTCATGGCAGGCGCGCGGGTTGACCAGACACGAGGTGACTTTACCGGCGAAGATCCGATCGAGGCAGGCCTGGTTGCAGCCAATACAGGTATTGATCTCATCCGCCCGCCCGCTCTGTGCTTTGGAGAGAAATTCGCTGTCGGCGAGGAAAGGGCGGGCCATCGATACCATGTCGGCGTCTCCGCGGGCCAGGATCGCCTCCGCCACGGCGGGATCGTTAATCCGGTTGGTGGTGACCAGCGGGATCGACACCGCGCCTTTCAGCTTGCGGGTGACCCAGCTAAACGCGCCGCGCGGTACCGGAGTGGCGATGGTGGGAATGCGCGCCTCGTGCCAGCCGATGCCGGTATTGATAATCGTGGCCCCGGCGGCCTCAATCGCTTTCGCCAGCGCGGTGACCTCCGCCAGGGTGCTGCCGCCGCTGACCAGGTCGAGCATCGACAGGCGGTAGACAATAATAAAATCGCTGCCCGCGCGCTCCCGCACGGCTCTGACCACCTCTACGGCAAAACGCATGCGTCGGGCGTAGTCGGCGCCCCACTGGTCGTCGCGCAGGTTGGTGCGCGCGGCAAGAAATTCGTTAATCAGATAGCCTTCCGAGCCCATCACTTCGACGCCGTCGTACCCGGCTTCCCGCGCCAGCTGGGCGCAGCGGGCAAAATCATCGATCAGCTGTAAGATCTCTTCGTGGCTCAGTTCGTGAGGCGTAAAGGGGTTGATCGGCGCCTGCAGCGCGGAAGGGGCCACCAGCTGCGGCTGGTAGCTGTAGCGCCCGGTATGCAGGATCTGCAGCGCGATTTTGCCGCCCTCCTCGTGTACCGCATCGGTGATATGGCGGTGATGAGCGAGATGGCTGGCGTCGTTAAGCACCGCGCCGCCCGCCATGGTGACGCCGGAAGGCGCCGGGGCAATCCCGCCGGTGACGATCAGCGCCACCCCGTGGCGGGCGCGCTCGGCGTAAAACGCCGCCAGCCGCTGTGCGCCGTCCGGCAGCTCCTCCAGGCCAGTGTGCATCGAGCCCATCAACACGCGGTTTTTGAGCGTTGTGAACCCCAGGTCAAGCGGGGCGAAAAGCGACGGGTAGCGGCTCATAATCTCTTCCAGTGTAAAATTATTGTTATGTGGTCGGATGAGTTACTAATTTAGCCGCCGCGGGCGAAAAGGGAAAAGGGGAGTGCGGCGATTGTGATGGGATTCAAAGAACGGCGGAAGGTTCTCCCTTACCCCGGCCCTCTCCCTCCGGGAGAGGGAGAAGGGCGGAATGGCGCTGGGGCCAGTTATGCCCGGACGGTTTCTTCTCCTGTAGGGGAGAGGCTTAGGGTGAGGGGGCAACAGGGGCACGGCGCGTCAGCCCCGGCGCCTGCCACATCGAGGTCGTTAATCCGCTGTCCACCAGACCGAGCTGCTCGGCGTACACCGACTGCCATTTGATCATCATCTCGTGATACAGCTCGCGATGCGCCGGATTGGGCGTAAATTCCCGGTGCCAGCTCACCAGCTTCTCGCCCGTCGCCGCCATATCGCCGTACAGCCCGGCGCCGGTGCCGGCGGCGATCGCGCAGCCCAGCGCCGTCGCCTCGCGGACCTCCGGCACCCGCACCGGGAGGCCGGTGACATCGCTGAGGATCTGGCTCCACAGCGCGCCTTTTGAGCCCCCGCCCGCAAAGACCAGGCTGTCAAACTGCACGCCGGAAAACTGCGAAATTTGCGCCAGATTACAGGCAGAGACAATCGCCGCGTTCTCTTCCAGCGCGCGGAAGAGGGTGGCCTTATTGCATTTTTCCGGGTCGATGGAGAGGTTAATAAACGACGGCGCGGCGTGGTACCACTGCTTAAAGTGCATGGCGTCAGAGAAGATCGGCATCACCCCGTGGGAACCCGCCGGCACGCGGCTGGCCATCTCTTCGAGCAGGCTGTAGGCGTCGACGCCGAGGCGCCCGGCAATCAGCTTCTCCTCCGCGCAGAACGCGTCGCGGAACCAGCGCATGGTCAGGCCGGTGAAGAAGCTGATGGACTCCGCCTGCGCCATGCCGGGAATGACGTGCGGGTTAACGCGAATATTCATCTCCGGGTCAGTTCGGACTTCCGGCAGATTAACCACCTGCTGCCAGAAAGTGCCGCCGAGCACCGCCGTCTGCCCGGCGCGCACCACGCCGAGGCCCAGGCAGCCGAGCTGGACGTCGCCGCCGCCCATCACCACCGGCGTACCCGCGCGCAGCCCGCTTTGCGCCGCCGCCGCGTCGGTCACCGCTCCCAGTACGCTGCCGGTCTCTTTGACCGGCGAGAGAATATCGGCCCGCAGCCCGGCCATATCCAGCAGCGCCGGGCGCCAGTCGCGGCTGAAGAGATCGAGCATGCCGGTCGTTCCGGCGTTAGAAGGGTCAACCGCCAGTTCGCCGGAAAGCTTTGCCGCCAGCCAGTCGCTGATCATGGTGATGGTCGCCGCTTTGCGGTAGATATCCGGGCGATGATGGGCCAGCCACAGCAGGCGCGGCATGGCGCTCAGTGCCAGGGTCTGCCCGGACACGCCGTACACTTCGGATTCAAAACGGTCGTCGTGGATCTCTTTGAGCTCCGCCACCTCGCGGCTGGCGCGGGCGTCAACGTTGGCGCAGGCCCAGATGGCCTCGCCGTTGCGGTCGTAAAGCACGATGCCTTCACGCATCGAGCAGCAGGCCACGGACTGAATATCCGCCGCAGAGAGATGGGCGGCGGCCAGCGCCTGACGGATACACTGGCAGGCCAGCTGCCAGTTGGTGCCAAGGTCGAACTCCATCGAGCCGGGGACATTGTCCACGCTCAGGTGCTTCCATTCGGCCTGGCCGACCGCTATCTGGCGGCCCTGGAGATCGAATACGACCGCCCGAATGCTGCCGGTCCCGGCATCTAACGCTAACAGGTAACTCATGACATGCGCCTCGCTCGTGTTGCGCGGCGCAGGGCCGTTATGAGGCCAGCGTCAGCACCGCGCGTGCTGTTGTCTCTTCCGTTACCAGGCCATTAATCCGCTTGCCGATAAGGGCCGCGTAAATCGCCTGCGCTTTTTCTGTGCCCCCGGCGACGCCCACGATGGTCGGCAGCTGCGCCAGCTCATCAAGGGTGACGCCGAGCAGTTCCCGATGGATCTCCAGCCCTTCAACCGGTTTGCCGTCGGCCTGCAGGAAATAACCTAAAATGTCGCCGACCGCGCCTTTGCGGGCGTACATCAGCTGTTCGCCTTCGCTGATATAGCCGGAGCGCAGGATGGTGGCGTCCCGGCGCTGGTCAATGGCGCCGATACCTACCACCGCCGCATCCGCCGCCGTCGCGGCGAGGATCACGTCGCGGACGCTCGATTCCCGGCGCAGGATCTCCGCCACATCCGCCGATGACACCCTCAGCGGCGCGGGGATCATACTGACGCTACAGGCGGCATCCAGCTGGCCAATGCCGGTCATATACGGGCCCACGCCGCCGGAAAGCGTCACCAGCCGAACCTGCTGGGAGCCGATAAACCCGCTCAGATGCTGCAGGCAGCTCATGGTGGCTTCGCCAAAGCCCACCGCCAGCAGCTGTCCCGGCTCCAGCACGCCCATTAACGATTGCGCCGCGCCAATCCCCAGACGGGTGTTCATCGGCGGGGTATTCAGCGCCGGCAGCACGCGGGCAATTTTCAGACCGAAGCGCTGCTGAAGTTCGGTTTCCAGCGCCAGGCAGCCCTCATAACGCGAATTAATCTGGACGCGGATCACCCCCGACTGGCGGCCCTTCTCCAGCAGGCGGGAGATCTTTAACCGCGGCAGCCCTAAACGCTCGCCGATGTCGTTCTGCGTCAGGCCGTCGTGGTAGTAACACCACGCCACCCGCGCCACCAGCTCCTCCTCGGCTAACGCCAGCCCGGCGTAGCGGCTCTCTTCCGTAATGCGTTTTTCGCTCATAAAGTGAACTCTTATAAAAATTTAGATCATATGTTCGTTATTGCGCGGTCGGAAAATGTGAGCCGACTGGCAAAACGGATCTTTCGTTGTCCGCTGGTTTTCTTCAAACGATCGAAAGCATAAAACTGTGATCGTTGCACGGTTGTAAATATAGTTCACCGTCTACGCTTTTGAACATTATTAATTTAAAAAATCTTTTGTTCAAAATGAGGCGCGATGATGAAGCCCCTGCTTGAAGCTCGCCAAATCGGCAAACAGTTCTCCGGCGTCACCGTGCTGAAGCAGATTGATTTCACGCTGCTTTCCGGCCAGGTGCACGCGCTGATGGGCGGTAACGGCGCCGGAAAATCGACGCTGATGAAGATTATCGCCGGGGTAGAGACCCCCGACAGCGGTGAGCTCATCCTCGGCGAACGTACATTTGCGCGCCTTACTCCCGCCCAGGCCCATCAGCAGGGCGTGTATCTGGTGCCGCAGGAACCGATGTTATTCCCCAATCTGACGGTGCGGGAAAATATTCTTTTTCGTCTGCCAAAGCGGGCGGATACCGAGGCCCGCCTGCAGGAAAAGCTTCAGCAGCTTAGCTGCCAGCTTAACCTTGAGGCGGCGGCAAGCACTCTGGAAGTCGCCGACCAACAAATGGTGGAGATCCTGCGCGGGCTGATGCGCGACGCGCAGATCCTGATCCTTGATGAACCCACCGCCTCATTGACGCCGGGGGAAACCGAGCGCCTGTTTCGCCAGATCCGCTCTTTGCAGGCGCTCGGCGTCGGGATCGTGTTTATCTCGCACAAGCTGCCGGAGATCCGCCAGGTCGCCAGCCACGTCTCGGTGATGCGCGACGGCGCGGTGGTGCTGAGCGGGGAAACCGCGCACTACGGCGACAACCAGCTGATCGGCGCAATGACGCCCGTCAGCCGCGATCGTGCGCTGAGCGACACGCAAAAGCTGTGGCTGGCGCTGCCGGGCAATCGCCGCACTCAGGCGCAGGATTTCCCGGTCCTTAGAGTAGAAGATCTGACCGGAGAAGGTTTTATCGATCTCAACCTGGAGATCCGCGCCGGGGAGATCGTCGGCCTCGCCGGGCTGGTCGGATCCGGGCGCACCGAATTTGCCGAAACGCTCTACGGTCTGCGGCCGGCGCGCGCCGGGCGGGTATGGCTGGAAAACCGCGATATCTGCCGCGACAGTACGCGCGCCAGGCTGGCCTGCGGGCTGGTCTATCTGCCGGAGGACAGGCAGGTTTCCGGGCTGTTTCTCGATGCGCCGGTGCGCTGGAACACGGTGATGTTTAACCAGCCGTCGCTGTGGCAGCAGAACAGGCGCGAAGCGGCGCTGGTGGAGCGCTATCACCGGGCGCTGGGGATCAAAATGGCCGATGGCGATCGCCCGGTGCGCACGCTCTCCGGCGGTAACCAGCAGAAGGTACTGCTGGCGCGCTGCCTGGAGGCTAACCCGCTGCTGCTGATCGTCGATGAGCCGACCCGCGGCGTGGACGTTTCCGCCCGCGCCGACATCTATCAGCTGTTGAAAAGCGTCGCCGCGCAGAACGTGGCGGTATTGATGATCTCCAGCGATCTCGACGAGTTCGTTGGCCTGGCCGATCGGGTGCTGGTGATGCATCAGGGCAGGCAGAGCGGCGAGCTGGCGCAGCAGGCGGTCAGCGTTGACCGGATGATGACCCTGGCCTTCGGAGGACAGGCATGAAAACGTTATTAAAGAATCGTGAACTGAGCGCCTTTCTCGCCATCGTGGTGCTGTTTGCCGGGCTGGTGGCGCTCAACCCGGCTTATTTCAGTTTGCAAACCCTGGCCATGATCTTTGCCAGCGCGCAAATCCTTTGCCTGCTGGCGCTGGGGGCAACGCTGGTGATGCTCACTCGCAATATCGACGTTTCGGTAGGCTCCACCGTCGGCCTGAGCGCTATCGCGACAGGCGTGGCGCTGAATAGCGGGTATGGCCTGATGACCGCCATCGCCTTCGCGCTGGCGATCGGCGCGCTGGCCGGCGCCTTTAACGGCCTGCTGGTGGTGGGGCTGCGCATCCCGGCGATTGTCGCCACCCTCGGCACCCTCGGGCTTTATCGCGGGGTGATGCTGCTGTGGACCGGCGGTAAGTGGATTGAAGGCTTGCCGAACAGCCTGAAGGCGCTGTCGGAACCGGCGTTCATCGGTATTTCGCCGCTGGGCTGGCTGGTGCTGGCGCTGCTGCTGGCGGGCGGCTGGATACTGTCGCGCACCGCCTTTGGCCGTGATTTTTACGCCGTCGGCGATAACCTCGCCGCGGCCCGCCAGCTCGGGGTGGCGGTGAACCGCACGCGGATGCTGGCATTTACCCTTAACGGCATGCTGGCGGCCTGCGCCGGGATTGTGTTCGCCGCGCAGATTGGCTTTGTGCCCAATCAGACCGGCAGCGGCCTGGAGATGAAGGCCATCGCCGCCTGCGTGCTCGGCGGGATCTCGCTGCTTGGCGGTACCGGCACGCTGCTGGGCGCTTTTCTCGGCGCCTTCTTCCTCACCCAAATTGACACCGTGCTGGTGCTGTTCCGTCTCCCGGCGTGGTGGAACGACTTCATCGCCGGCCTGGTGCTGCTCGGCGTACTGGTGCTCGACGGGCGGCTGCGCCAGGCGCTGGCCCGCCATCAGCGGGCGCTGAAGTACAGCCGCTTTCAGCCCGGTAATAAAGGGGGCAAGCGCGTGGCCCCGTTTCCCGAACGCAAAAACAAAGAGGTGGCGTAAATGAAGCTCAACTGGGAAAGCGCGCTGCTGGCGCTACTGGTGCTGGAGATCCTGCTGTTTGGCGCCCTGAATCCGCGCATGCTGGATCTCAATATGCTGCTGTTCAGTACCAGCGACTTTATCTGCATTGGCATCGTGGCGCTGCCGCTGACGCTGGTAATTATCAGCGGCGGGATTGATATTTCGCTCGGTTCCACCATCGGCCTGTGCGCCATCGCGCTGGGGGTGATGATGCAGGCAGGCTGGCCCATGAGTCTCGCGATCCCCCTGACGCTGCTGCTCGGCCTGCTGTGCGGGTTGCTGAACGCGGCGCTGATTCATTACACCGGCATTAGCCCGCTGGTGATTACGCTTGGCACCCTTTACCTCTACGGCGGCGGCGCGCTGCTGCTTTCTGGCATGGCCGGGGCAACCGGCTACGAAGGCATCGGCGGATTCCCGGATAGCTTTACCGCCTTCGCCAACCTGACCCTGTTCGGCCTGCCGATACCGCTGGTGCTGTTCGCCGTTATCACCTTTTTCTTCTGGCTGCTGGCCCACCGCGGGCGCTTTGGGCGGCATCTTTTTCTGCTCGGGCAGAACCCGCGCGCCGCGCGCTACGCCGCGCTTTCCGTTAACGGGATGCCCTACGCGCTGTATGGCCTGGTGGGCGTGGCGTCGGCGGTAGCGGCGCTGGTGATGGTCTCCTATTTCGGCTCGGCGCGCTCGGACTTAGGCCGCGACCTGCTGATGCCGGCGTTGACCGCCGCGGTGCTCGGCGGGGCCAATATCTACGGCGGTTCCGGCTCGATCGTCGGCACGGCGCTGGCCGCGCTGCTGGTGGGCTATTTACAACAAGGTTTGCAAATGGTCGGCATCCCCAACCAGGTGTCGAGCGCGCTGTCAGGGGCGCTGTTGGTTGTGGTGGTGATGGGGCGTTCGCTGAGCCTGCACCGTGAATGGGTGCGGATGAGCTGGCGGCGTCTTTTCTCGCGTAAAACAATCGGAGCATAAAATGAAAACAAAACTGATCGTGCTGGCGATGGCGCTGGGTATGGCATCGGCCCAGGCGGCGGACCGTATCGCCTTTATTCCTAAGCTGGTCGGCGTCGGCTTCTTTACCAGCGGCGGTAACGGCGCGAAAGAGGCGGGCAAAGCGCTCGGCGTGGACGTCACCTACGACGGCCCGACCGAACCGAGCGTCTCCGGCCAGGTGCAGCTGATCAACAACTTCGTCAACCAGGGCTACAACGCGATTATCGTCTCCGCCGTATCGCCGGACGGGCTGTGCCCGGCGCTGAAGCGGGCGATGCAGCGCGGGGTGAAGGTCCTGACCTGGGACTCCGATACCAAACCAGAGTGCCGCAGCATCTATATCAACCAGGGGACGCCGCAGCAGCTCGGCGGCCTGCTGGTGGAGATGGCGGAAAAGCAGGTGACGAAGCCTGGCGCCAAAGTGGCGTTTTTCTACTCCAGCCCGACGGTGACCGACCAGAACCAGTGGGTAAAAGAGGCGAAGGCCAAAATCGAAAAAGCGCATCCGCAGTGGGAAGTGGTGACCACGCAGTTTGGCTATAACGACGCCACTAAATCGCTGCAAACCGCCGAGGGGATCTTAAAAGCGTACCCGGATCTCGACGCCATTATCGCCCCGGACGCCAACGCGCTTCCGGCGGCCGCCCAGGCGGCAGAGAACCTCAAGCGCCAGGGCGTGGCGATTGTCGGCTTTAGTACCCCGAACGTGATGCGCCCCTACGTGGAGCGCGGCACGGTAAAAGCCTTCGGCCTGTGGGACGTGGTGCAGCAGGGCAAGATCGCGGTTAACGTCGCCGATCGTCTGCTGAAAAAGGGCGATCTTAACGTCGGCGACAGCGTTGATGTGAAAGATCTCGGCGTCCTGAAAGTCGAGCCCAACAGCGTACAGGGCTATCAGTATGAAGCGAAAGGCAACGGCATCGTGCTGCTGCCGGAGCGGGTGGTGTTCACCAAAGAGAATATCAATAACTACGATTTCTGATGGAGAATGAGATGGCTGATTTAGACGATATCAAAGAGGGAAAAAACTTCGGCTTAGACCGTCCGCAGCAGAATACGCTCTATACGCTGAAGGGCTGCGGGTCGCTGGAGTGGGGGATGCAGTCGCGGCTGGCGCGTATCTTCAACCCGCAGAGCAACCGTACGGTGATGCTGGCGTTCGACCACGGCTATTTTCAGGGGCCGACCACCGGGCTGGAGCGTATCGATCTCTCTATTGCGCCGTTGTTCGAAGAGACCGACGTGCTGATGTGCACCCGCGGCGTGCTGCGCAGTCAGGTGCCGGCGGCGACCAACAAACCGGTGGTGCTGCGCGCTTCCGGCGGCAACTCGATCCTTAGCGAGCTTTCCAACGAGTGCGTGGCGGTGGCGATGGAGGACGCGCTGCGACTGAACGTCTGCGCGGTGGCGGCGCAGGTCTATATCGGCAGCGAGCATGAGCATCAGTCGATCAACAACATTATCAAGCTGGTGGACGCCGGCAACCGCTACGGTATGCCGGTGCTGGCGGTAACCGGCGTGGGCAAAGAGATGACCCGCGACGCCCGCTACTTCTCGCTGGCCAGCCGCATTGCCGCCGAAATGGGGGCGCAGTTCGTGAAAACCTACTTTGTTGAGGAAGGCTTTGAGAAAGTCACCGCCAGCTGCCCGGTGCCGATCGTCATCGCCGGGGGCAAAAAGCTGCCGGAGCAGGAGGCGCTGGAGATGTGCTGGCGGGCGATCGACCAGGGGGCTTCCGGCGTGGATATGGGGCGGAATATCTTCCAGTCCAGCGCGCCGCGCGCGATGCTGAAGGCGGTGAAAAAAGTGGTGCATGAGAACCTGAGCGCCCGCGAGGCGTATCAGTTCTGGCAGGAGGAAAAACAGGGAGAGCTGCAATGAACGTAACGCTGGTGGAAATCAATATCAAACCGGAACGGGTCGACGAGTTTCTTGAGGTGTTCCGCGCCAACCACGAAGGGGCGCTGCAGGAGCCGGGCAATCTGCGCTTTGACGTCCTGCAGGACCCGGAGGTGAAGACGCGCTTTTTTATCTATGAAGCCTATATCGACGATGACGCGGTGCTGGCGCACAAGAAAACCCCGCACTATCTGGCCTGCGTGGCGAAGCTGGAGGCGTTGATGTCGCAGCCGCGGCAGAAGCGCAGCTTTATCGGCCTGCTGCCGGAGGTGTAAGACGAGCCCTCACCCCGGCCCTTTCCTGAAGGGCTGAGGTACCCCAGAAAAATGAAAAGCGCGGTGAAGTGCGAGCTGCTGGTTGCGCTAACAAAACAGCAGAGACTTCATCGTGCATTTATTACAGTCTGCCAGAAGCGCTTTTCCACATCTCTACACGGTATCCATTCCTTCCGTACTAATGTGCTTACTGATATGGCTACGGCTTGTTGTCATGTCGACTTTTTGACATACGGCCACAGGATGGACAGGCACGTTTACGGCCATCGATCCGGCTATCGTTATTCTCGGTAACAGGCCGCATTCGCCAGTGGCGACATATAGATGGATTGTCGAACAGATTTATGGTGCACTGAAATAACAACGAAAAAATGAAAAGGGACTCAACAGAGTCCCTTTTTTTAATTATAAACTGCTTGCAATATAAACCCTACTATCATTGTCGGTATGGAAGTAATCCATAAAACTGCTTCTATTTTAAAACCAATAGTCAATTTTTTTGGTAAATTGTTTATATAATCATATTGTTCTTTTGTCATATCATGATTGGATATTTTATTATATGGCAATGTTAATGTTTCTATAATGAATCCAATTTTTGCAAAATATGCACCTGGCGTGACTATTAAACTAGCCTCTTTTGCTAATGCTGCTGTTATTGGTAGCCGTGAATATTTATTAATATAAAGCGAAACGATTTTTCTGTAGGCAATCTTATTAATAAATGAAATTATCATAATTAATAACATGCCAAGCATAGAAAATGCCACCAGATAAACAATGAAATTCGGATTGCTATTTAAAAAGTTTCTCATAAAGAATATCCCCTCCAAAAGATTCACCTAAATCTTCTGCTCCTCCTTCAACTAGCTTTGCTGCTCCTAGCGAAGCTCCCACTCCTGTAACTAAACATAAGCCAGCGCCTAATGCGCCAACTTCAGAAGTTACTATTCCCAGTATCCACATACAGGCTCCACGGGCAGCCCATCCACTTGCACTACCAACAGCAGCACTTCCAATTTGCTTAAACCCAAATTTACTATATTCAGTAATAGCTGCCTTACGGCATTCACTTTCTCGCCCCTTCGAACATGCATCATAAACATTTGAAGTATAACTTGCAAAATCTAAACCTATGCCCACATACCCTACTGTTTTCATAATCTTCATAAGTTTAGCTGACTGTTCAATATATGTTGCATATCCTTCTATATTATCAACACCTGTTCTATCCCAGCGGTGCATAATAGATCTTGTTGACAAGCCTAACGCTCTTTTAATGCTCTGATATTCGCCTAAGTTTAACTGTGCTTTTGAGAATTTAGTTAAAACCAAATCAAGTTGTTTGAATAACCTTGTCCTTTGACCAAAAAACTCTTGACCTGAAATAATACCTCTGTTGCGATTGTAAGTGTTTTTATATAAATCTTCAATCTCAACCAAAATTCTATTGATTTCATCATAATAACTTTTTCCTATTTCACTGATATAGCCTAATCCATCACCAGCTTTACCTAAATTATCGGCAAAAAGCTGATATGAAAATGCATCTACCGCCCCTCTGTTATCATGCAATAACTTTGCTTCCTGAACTGTCAGAGGTGCCAATGCTGCATCAATTCTGTCTCTTGCTCGCTGTAGCGTCTCAACCTGTTCTGGTTCCTGCTTTTCAGGATCCACCACGATTAATATCGAACCAGGCTTTTTCTTCATTTCTGGATTCAGTTGATAATAGAGTTCTCGTGTTCCCGCTGGAGGCGTAGTGAAAAGATACGGTTCATATGATGCGGGAGTCGCGCCATAGGGCAGTACGCAAAAGCCTGCATCTACGGGGTCACGCTTTTCCTGCGGTTTTGTAGGCGCTTCAGCAAGTTCTACAACGGGTGTAACGGGTTTTGGTGCTGGTGATGATTCTGATAATGATTGTGAGTGTATGGGTGAAGTGGGCCGGGTAGCACTCGCAGTACTTTTAATAGCTTCAGATTCATATCCATAAATACAATCAGTAAAAGAATTTATAAAATAGCATTTGCAAGCACATGTCCCTCTGCTATGTGCAGTTCCAGCTGCTGCAACGCCATGTATAAAATAATTAGGTATGCCTCCCGCAATATGATATATTTTTTATCAACTCCACATATATATTTATCACCATTACGTGCTGTGGCCTGACCGTGTATAGAATGATTATCACATCCTTCTATAATACTACCACCACAGGTTGTTCTATCACCACGCACTAAAAAATAGCCAATGCCCATAATGACCTCATTTAATCAAAGTTAAATTTTCTGGATTATTAAAAATCCAGTTGTTTTTCCATGTGGTAATATATTGGCAGTCTTCTATACTGTTAGATTCGATTAAGCTTAAATTATTGTATGCAAGTAAGGCTTGTTCCTGAATGATTTCATTATTCGAACCTGCAAGGAATTCAGTATAATCTTTAAAATCTGCAAATCTTGATTTCCAGTATTTTTCAAAGTGTTCTATGACGTTTGATGGTATTCTTAATATGGCTTGACCATTTTCATTTGCTACAGCATTGGAGTTATAAGTAATCGGAATCGTAACCTGTACAAGATGATGTCCTGAATACATTAATTGATTATCTTTATTAGCCCAAAAACCTGCACTCAGCAATACATTATAATCTTCACTTTTTTTAACACGCTGATTATGAATCATCATTTCTTTAATGTTAAATTCATTCAGGGAATAAGCTGCCCATTTTTCACTGAATTTTTTCTCCAGATGTATACTGTATATTGTAGCTTCTATTCTGGATAAAAATACCATTACCCCCTCTAAATTTGCATTGTATTTTCTCCAAAGTGGCTCTAACATTTTTTCTTTTTTGTTTGTATTGTTGTTATATAGATCAACAACGCGCCCTGGAACCCATAATTCGTGCTGACATATATACTGATGGATGTTTTTATCTTCCTGGAGAAAGTACATGCGTGATTCACCACTCTAATGAAAGACTGAACATCACACATTTTTATAATTAAATAATGCGGTCGTGATCACATAAATAATAAAAGGAATCTGAATTTCTTCAATGAAATTCAGACCAGGAATTCATATTTAGTTAATAATTATCTGGTGAATGATTCAGCGAAACTTTTGATGCTTAACTAGCATTTCAATTTCTTTAAGCCCATTAACTGATAACAATAAATTTAAAGCTTATCTTTTTACTCAGTGAGTTATAACAAGTCCGCGATTAAATTATAGTCAATGATTTTGAATACCCCTCTCCCTGGGGGAGAGGGGTAGGGTGAGGGCAATATTCTATGGCTTACGGAAAAACTCGTTATACAGCATGTACAGATGCGCCGCGCTCCAGGAGAAGTTCGGCGCGCCCTGCTGAGCGCCGGTGAGCGGATTGTAATTCTCCTGAATCGGGCCATCGGAGGTTAACCCCCGGGCGTGCCTGAAGAAGGCGTCCGCCAGCTGCAGCGCCTCTTCGCGGTGGCCGTAGCGCTCCATCCCTTTCAGGCCGAACCAGAACTGGTCCACCCACACGCGGCCGCGCCAGTAAATATCCGCGCCAAACGCCGGATTCGTTAATGCGGCGGTACCCAGCGGTACGAAAGTATTGAACTCTTTGTTGTCCAGCATCACCGAAATGACGTCATCGGCATGCGCCTGAGTGGCCGCGCCGTTGAACAGCGGCGACCAGCCCTCCGGCCCTTTGCCGCGCTCGACGATCGGCTTACCGGCACAGCCGTTTGCCAGCGGCTGCGCTTCAATGCGAATGTCGTAATAGAATTTGCTCTGCGGGTCGAACATGCAGGTGTTGATATAGTCGGCGAGCTTTTGCGCCAGCGCCCGGTAGCGTTTTGCCTCCTCCGGCTTGCCGAGAAGGGTCGCCATTTCCGCCAGATAGTGGTTGTCGCTGTACATATAGCTGGCCTGATCGACCGACTCCTGCAGCAGCGAATAGCCGAGCAGATTGCCGCTTTTATCCCGGTTTTCAGCAAATTTCACCGTCCAGTCGCTGCGTTTGCCGCCGTCGGCGATGTATTTATCCAGCTGATCTTTATCGATAAAGCCGAAGACCGCCGCGTCGTCGCGCCCCGACTCCCAGGAGGCGGCCACCTGTGCCGGGATCTCCAGGCTGTCGTAATCGCCCTTCGCCGTCACCTGCTCGTAGGTTTTCAGGCCGGAAAGCGTCCGTTCTTTATCGCCCTTTTTCACGGTAAACAGCATCGCGCCATCGGCGGTGTTGTGCGCTTTATCGCGGGTCGCACCGTACTCCGGCACGCCGTTACCGTTGTGGTCGCGGTTGCGCAGCCACCAGTCATGGTAGGCCACCAGCTTCGGGTACATTTCCGCCAGCCAGGCTTTATCTTTGGTGACGTTATAGACTTCCATCACCGACCAGGCCGCCAGGCTCGGTTTGGTATTTCGCTCGTTCCAGTTGCTGCCGTCGCCGCCGCGCTCCGGGCTCAGGTTCCAGGCGATCAGATCCGGAATGAACCCGACATCCTGCGGCCGCACTTTATCGTCGGCGGCAATCTGCCAGGAGAAGACGGCGCGGATGTTCTCTTTCGCGATTTCCGGGTTGAAGTGGGCCATGGCGTAGGCCTGCTTCCAGGTATCCCACGGCCAGGTCTGGTTGCCGGAGAACCAGCGCCCGGTTACCGACGGCGTGACGGTGTTGTGCTTAACGGCGCCGCCCGGCGCGCGCCAGTTGCCGTTAAGGGTTTCGATCGCTTTCACCGCCACCCGGGTTTGCTGCGCCGTGGCATCAGGATTGGTCAGCCCCTTTTGCAGATAGCCGTTCCAGCGCGCCTCGGAAGCGCGCAGATAGTGCGCCGGTCGCGCCAGAATATCGCGGATTTGCGCTTTCTCAAGGCGCACCTGCTCGGCGTTCAGCAGGTGCGAGTAGGTGGTATAGAGCGTGGTCGAGCCGTTGATTTGCGCGCTACTGGTGAATCGATGGCCATCGATTTGGGTGACCGTCGGCAGGGAGCGATGGATCTGATACTGCGATTCGCCGGAGGTCATTAAATCCGATGCGGAACGGACTTTACCGAAGCTGACCGTCAGTCCGTCGTGGGTCGCGCTCAGGCGGCGCTGATAGTCCGGGAAGGCCTGGTCGATGGTTTGCGTTGACTGCGGTTTCCCCTCTTTGGCGGAGAGCGTCTCCAGCAGCTCGCCGTCCCAGACCAGCTTAAGCGGACCGCTGCTGGTGATTTTAGTCTCCAGTAAAGACGTGTGCGCGCTGGCAAAACGCAGGGTCATCTCGATCTGTACGCCGGGCGCGGAGAGCGTTTGCACCAGCGCCCCGGGCAGGCTCCAGGCCTGCATGGTGAAGGCGACTTTTTTGCCGTTCTGGTACACCGTCAGGCGATCGAAATGGGTCGCCATAAAGTTGATGTACTCCTCGGTGAGCAGCGCGGGCCCCGGAAAGCTGCCCATGGTGGCTGGACCGTCCGGCAGCAGATGCCCATGCCATGCGCCCAAATCGAAAAACGGGTTGAAACGCTGGTGGTCGTCGCCATCGAAATCCTGCATCGCCTGCGGCGCGCCGCTGCGGTTGATAACATTTTTAAAGTCATCCGCGGTCAGCGCGTGGGCGGAAAAGCTTAGCAGCAGGGCGCAGGCCAGCGGCGTCAGAGTGGTGATGATTTTCACGGTATTGATATCCCTTTTTACCAATAGAAATATTGCATCAGGAAAACCTGGTCGCTCGGGTCTCCGGAGGCGTTTTTCATGTAGAAGCGGCTGTCCGCGGCGGTCGCGAACCGTCCGCCGCCGTATTCGTACCAGATGCCGAACTGCATAAACGAGGTGGTTTCCTCGGCGGCGCGATCCGGGCGGTGTTTGGCGTAGCTATAGGCGGTAGAGAGATACACGCCCTTGAGCGCTTCATACATGGCGCTGGCCATAAAGCCGGTCTCCGTTCCCGGCACGTTTTGCCCCCTGGCGCGCCCGGTATGGTGCCAGGCGCGGGCGGCGAGGTTGGGGGTGAGAATACCGGTTAACAAGAGCTGACCGGTACCGTTGGTCAGCTCAAGACCGTTCATCCAGGTGACCTTTTCGGCAATATCGTACTGGACGTAGCCGTTGACCATCGCCGGGTAGGTATATTTATCGTCGTAGCGGTCGTATTTGCCGAAATGGAGCCACGCTTTGCTTTCATCGTGGTGCCCGGCGGGCGTGGCGGTCACGCTGTAGCGAAAATCTCCCGCCAGGTTCTGCACCTTGAGCGCGTACATAATATCGCGCGTATTGGGGATCACGTAGCCGAGGTCGGGTGTGAAATCGCCCCACCACTGCAGATCGTCGAGCGATGAATCCTGGCGCAGGCTGAGCATAATCTCGGTGCTGCTATCGGTTTTATATCCGCCGTAGAGGCGGTTTATTCCACCTTCGAATCCGCCCCAGCCGTGATCCGGTACCCAGGCATTCCCCTGACGATCGGCCTGGACCGTCCAGCCTTCGCCATAAATTAAGCCAAACCAGCTGCCGTGCTTTATTTCCAGCCCGCCTTCAATATAGGTGCCATCGCTATATTTATGTTTATCCTCGCCTTCTAAATCCATATATCCGCCGACCCCCAGTTCACCGTAAAAACGATAGGAAGTGGCGCTCAGTTGAGGCGTTTTCATATCATCATGTTCCGCCGGGTGAGCAACATCAGCCGCTACGGCAGGTGTGCACAAGGCCAGGGCGGCAAGCGCCCCGTAAATCAAGTTATTCTTTTTCATCGCATTATTAAGAGGTATTGTAATTTATTATTTTAGGGAAAATGGCTTATGACGCGCCGGAAGCCGGCGCCGCTTCAATTCTTTTTTCTTCTACCGTTAATCCCTTCACGTATTTGCTGTATTTCCACCACGCAAATCCGAGGAAGATAACAATACCGCCGACGTTATAGAAAATAATGGTCAGAATATTGCCGCCGGTGGGAAAGGTTGAGGCGACGAAGCCGATAGCGAAAATAACAATCAGCATCGAGACCACCGTAATACCGGTGGTGCGTGAGCCCATTTTAAAATCGCGCGGCAGATGATCGAGCCTGCGGCGCAGGTTGAGATACGCCAGCATGATAAACAGCGGCGGCAGCATCGAGGCGGCGGCGGTCATGTTGATGATGGTGTTCATTAAATCCTGCACGGTACTGGAGCCCATCATCGGGATAATCATCAGCGGAATCACAATCAGGAACTGGATCCACGCCGCGCGCGCCGGTACGCCGTGTTGATTGAGCTCGACGGTTTTTTTACCAAATATGCCGGCCGGGATTTCGGAGAAAAAGATTTTGACCGGCGTCGCGGTCCACATTAATAACGAACCAAACATGGCGGTAAAGGAGACCAGGCCGACAAAACGGTTGACCACGATTTCCGGCAGGCCAAACCAGACCGCCATGCCGTGGAAGACCTGTACCGATCCGCCGGTATATTTCAGCTCTTTACTGCTGATAAACACGTTAATCAGCACCGAGGAAATGGAGTACAGCACGCCAATCACGATCCCGGCGAGGATAATGACCTTAACGAATGATTTCGATCCGCCTTTCACGTCATTGACGTACACCGCGACGGACTCCGCCCCACCGGCCGCCATAAAGATCCAGGTGGTGATGCCGAGGAACGCCCAGTTAAAGTTTGGGATCATTGCATCCACGGTAATCGGATCCGCTGGCTGAATACCGCCTACCAGCGCGCTGCCGGAAAGCAGAATGTAGGAGAGCGTCAGCAGCAGCATTAACGACGAGGTCACCGAGGTAATAGGACCCAGCATTTTTGCGCCGTTGGTGGACACCCAGGTCGACAGGGCGAACAGCGCCATGCTCAACATCGTGGTGGCGACGGGCGTCAGAATGTACTCGTAGCCGAGGAAGGCGTAGGAGGCATACGCGATGACTCTCGGCAGCAGCGAGGTGAAAAAGAACAGATTCACGAACCAGTAGGTGTAGGCGGTAATAAAGGCCCAGCGCCCGCCGAGGGAGCTTTTTACCCACGCATAAACCCCCGCTTCGGAGTTTTTATTCAGCGAAACGAATTCCGCGATGATCAGGCAGAAAGGAACGAAGTAGAGCAGGGTTGCGAGGAAGAACATGGGTGCCGACGCCAGCCCCAGCTCAATATTGTTATTGATCACGTTGTTAAAACTGAAGACGGCGGCGAAGGTCAGCGACAGCAGGCCGAACTTGCCGATGGTATTACGTTTGATATCAGACATAACACATCTCCACACATTGTCCTTCAGAGAATGGCCGAAGGGGATTGTGTTGTTTGTAGGGTAGAGGTAGTTAAGTATTGCGGTTTATTTTAGTAAAAATTTTAGTAAATAAAAGCGGTAAAAATGAATTGCTTTAACTCGATCACGAAAATGGTTGAGCGCAAGATCCCGGCTGGCGGGTAAAAAAATCCCGCCGGGCGATTTAACGCTGGCGGGAGGAACGGTCGCTTATTTCACCGGATTTACCGCTGATTTCAGCACCGATGGCTGGCTCTTGCGCTGTTTTTTCTCAAAGCGGGTTATCCACCACCACGCGAGTCCGGAGAAGACTGCGGTCATAAAGACGTTAATGAAGAAGGCATTCACCAGATCGACCCCCGGTGGGAAAGCCGAGGCGGTCATGCTGACCAGGAAAATCACCATTAGCATCGACACCACGGCCATCCCAACCTTTCGTGACCCCATGCGGAAGTCGCGCGGCGTGTCGTCGTGTTTCCAGCGGAAAACAAAGTAGGCGGCCATGATAAACAGCGGCGGTAGCATCGCGGTACCCGCGGTCAGGTTGATAGCGGTGTTCATCATTTGCTGAACGCTGGCGGAGCCGAAACCGTTCACGATGAGCATCAGAAAGACGAAGACAAATTGCCACCAGGCGGCGCGTACCGGCACGCCGTGGACGTTCAGCTCGGTGGTTTTTTTGCCATAGATGCCGGCAGGAATTTCAGAGAAGTGAATTTTTACCGGTGCGGCGGTCCACATCATCATGCTGCCGAAAATGGCGATAAACAGAATGATGCCGACGAAGCGGCCCATCAGCGCTTCTGAAATATGGAAATAGGCGCCGAGGCCGGTGAAGATTTCCACCATGCCGGCCGCATAGGTCAGATCTTCACGTGCCACAAAGACGTTGACCAGCAAAGAGCCCAGCGCGTACATGCCGCCAATCAGGATCCCGGCGGTGATGATGACTTTAATAAACGATTTCTGCCCACCTTTGGTGTCGTTCAGGTACGCGGCGACGGTTTCAGCCCCGCCTGCCGCCTGGAAAATCCAGCACATGATCCCCAGCGTCGCCCAGTTGATGGTAGGCGCCATGGCGTGCAGCGTAATCGGCTGCGCGGGGACATGGCCCGCGCCCAGCGCGGTAAAAGCGCCGACCACGTAAATCGCAAAGAGCGCGAATACGCCATACGCCACGCATTCGGAGATTTTCCCCAGCCAGGTCGCGCCTTTAGTGGAAATGTGGGTGGCCATGGCGAACAGGACGATAGAGATCAGCGACGTGACCATCGGCGAGAAAGGAATGGCGTAACCCATAATGGCGTACGAGGCGTAGGCCACCACGTTCGGCAGCAGCGACAGGAAAAAGAACAGGTTCACAAACCAGTACAGGAACGAGCCGAGATAGGCCGCGCGGGTACCTAAAGGCTGCTTCAGCCAGGCGTACATACCTGATTCGGAATTCTTATTCGCTGACACGAATTCGGCGATGATAAACACAAACGGAATAAAATAGACCACCGTCGCAAACAGAAAGATAGGGGCGGAGCTGAGCCCTAACTCGATGTTGTTATTAACAATATTTCGTACGTTAAATACGGCGGCAAACGCCATCGACAGCAGGGCGAATTTACCTATTTTGGCACGAACTGATTCGGACATAAGTCCTCCGAAAAATTATCTGGCCCGCATTGAGGGTTAGGGCCGGGAAGGCCAGCGAGTCGATCCGCTGGCCTCATCTTGCTTTACGCGGGCTTACTTATTCAGGAAGTAGCCGTCTTCGATAGTTACTCTGAGCACCACCTTTTTGACCGGCGAGTCGCAGATAAAGCGATAGGCTTCATGGGTGTCGCAAATCACCATTTGTCCTTCGTGAACCTGCACGGTTTCACCAATGCCTTTCAAATATTCACGGTCGGTTTCATCGCGATAGCAGGCCACGGTCTGCAGCTGCTCTTTGGCGGCAAACTCAATTTTTTGCTGACCCTGAAGGTAGTAATGCACCTCGAAATAGCGGCGGTTGCCAACGAACAGCGCATCCGTGGTGCTGTCGCTTGCCACGCGATAGGAGAGCGAATCGCCGATAGAGTGGGCCACCCCGGGCCGAATATTGTCGATGTTATTAATCGCTTCTACGCAGCGCTGCCATTTACGCCCACTGTGATAAATTTGCTTAAACTGTTCTAAGTTATCGAGAATTCTCATTTTTCAGCCTCGCTGTGTGAATCGGAGGAAAAGAAACCGGCGCCAAAGCTATGATTCGCCAGCGTCTGCGAGGAAGCGCTCCCGCCTTCCAGCGGCAGCAGCGTAAAGCCATAGTTGAACGGTTTGAGCCACACCCGCCAGCTATCCAGCACCTCGCTCCCCCAGGAGTTAGAGCCCAGGCCGAGCAGTTGGGCGTCGATATTCAGGGTGATGTCATCGCTGCGACGCAGTTCGTTACAGTGCTGCGCGGCGTGCAGATTCTCCGCCGTATAGTGCCAGGCGCTGATGTTGAGCGGATCGCGCGGGACCACCATCAGACCGCTGCCGTGACGGTCGGTAAACGCGGCCCAGCGGACGTGCTGGCGGTTGCCGTTGTTCTGCGGGAACGGATAGTTCACGAACATGTCGTCCACGGTGGTGCGCCAGAGGTCAATGATGTTGCTCTGCTGGCTGTCGGCGTAGTTTTCGCCGGGACCGCGACCGTAGTAATTCACCTGTTCAAACTGGCCGTTAATGCCCAGCATAAAACCGATGCACGGCACGATGTGCGGATAGTCGCCGTAACGTTCGCCCGCAAGCTCAACGTTAATATGCCCCTGCGGGGTAATCTGCCAGCGGTAGGTGCAGCGCATGCCGAAATCGAAAACCGGCGGGGCGATGATGCTGCGGGCGGTGATAATCACCGTATCGCCGCGCTGCTCGGCGCTGAATTCGCGCAGATGCTCCTGCATGATTTGCAGATGATTGGGCTGCCACAGCCCTTCGTATTCCTGCTTGTGGTTATCAATCATTGGCTTGAAGAAGTTAATCTTCGGCTCGCGGGTCACCTGGTCGATGCCGTTCACCTGCCATTCGCTCAGTTTGCCGCTGACTTTCGAGAACACTACGCGGAAGTTGTGCCCGGTGATGCTGTAGCTCAGTCGTTCATCAGCTATCCGTAGCGGGGTTGCGCTGGCATTTATCAGCGGCGCTTTCGCTGTGGTCTGCTCCTTAAGCCGAAACTGGTAAACGGCGATCGGATGGTTGGCCTCGCTGTACGGCGTACGGGAATCTTTGGTTACCATGATGTTGACGAAGGTTTCGCGATCGTCCAGCTCCGGCAGGTCGATAGTGATATCGCGGCCGCTGTTTGGCGCAAGATCGCGTACCTTAAGCTGCTGGCTGGCAAGCGTAGCTCCCTCGGCGCGCACTTCCACGCGCAGGGTGTAGTCATCGAGGGTCGAGAACCAGAGCTTATTATCGATGCGCAGCTCGCCGCGGGCGATGTCGGTCGCCTGAACTTTTACCGGGGCGATAACCTGCTTGTACTCTCTGAGCCCGGGTCCAGGCGTCTGGTCGGAGAAAATCAGCCCGTCGAGGCAGAAGTTGTAGTTATTGGGATAGTCGCCGTAGTCGCCGCCGAATTTGTACCATACCGCGCCGCTGTCGTCGGTGGCCTGGATTCCGTGATCGCACCACTCCCATACGTAGTGGCCCTGAATACTGTCATGTTGATAGAACACGTTCTGGTATTCGCTCAGCCCGCCGGGACCGTTGCCCATCGCATGGGCGTATTCGCAGATAATCCGCGGCTTGGCATGCGGATATTCCCCAAATTCGTTCATCAGCGGTACGCGGGTATACATGGTGGAGATGATATCCACCACCTCCGCGTCGCGATCCTCTTCGTAATGCACCAGCCGGGTATCATCGATCGCCTTAGCGGCGTGATACATCGCGCGAATGTTGCAGCCGTAGCCGGACTCGTTGCCCAGCGACCAGATGACGATCGACGGATGGTTTTTCTGCGCGTGGACGTGGCGCACGATCCGCTCAACGTAAATATGCTCCCATGCCGGGTCATCGGTGATGGCGCTCAGGTTGCCGACGTTGGCGAAGCCGTGGGATTCGACATCGGTTTCCGCCATCACGAACAGGCCGTAAATGTCGCACATCTCATAGAAACGCGGGTCGTTGGGGTAGTGGGCGGTACGTACCGAGTTGATATTGTGCTGCTTCATCAGCAGCAGATCTTTCTCAACGCGATCCATCCCTACGGCGCGGCCCTTCAGATGGTCGTTGTCGTGACGGTTAACGCCGTGGAGCATCACGTAGCGGTTATTGATATAGAACAGGCCGTTGCGCACTTTGATATCGCGAAAACCGACGCGCTGCGGGATAACTTCGATAATCTCCCCGGCGGCGTTTTTCAGCGTCATCACCAGGTGATAGAGCCAGGGATTTTCTGCCGACCACTGCTGCGGCGCCTTCACGTCGATCGCAAAGTCGACGTTCAGCAGCTGGCTGACGCTCAGGCGCGGCGTTGCGCCTTCATACAGTACCTTTTCGCCGTCGAACAGCGCGTATTCCAGCGTCGCTGCGTCCGGCTGCGCGGCGAGATTTTCCAGCACCAGCTGGCAGGAGAGCGTGGCGTCGACGTAGTCATCGTTAAAATCGGTGCGCAGAGTGAAGTCCTGGACGTGAAGCGGGTTTTTGCCCACCAGATACACGTCGCGGAAAATACCCGCCGACCACCACATATCCTGATCTTCAATATAGGTGGAGTCCGCCCACTGCATGACGCGCACGCAAAGCAGGTTGTCGCCGGTTTTTACCGCGCGGCTGATATCGAACTCTGCCGTCAGGCGGCTGCCTTTACTAAAACCGATGTACTGACCGTTAACGTACACTTCAAAATAGGTTTCGACGCCATCAAATTTAATCAGGGTCTGCTGGCCCTGCCAGCCCTCGCTGAGGGTGAAGATGCGCTGATAGGCGCCGGTAGGGTTGTCGGTCGGCACGTAGGGAACGTCAATCGGGAAAGGAAAGCCTTCGTCGGTGTACTGTAGCTGGCCGTGGCCTTCCATCTGCCACATTCCCGGTACGGTAATCGGCCCCCAGTCGCTCATGTATTGCGAGGTGAACGCTTCCGGCACCTGCAGCGGGTTGTTAAAGAAGCAGAAGTTCCACTGTCCGCTAAGGGACAAAAAGCGGCTGCTGGTTTCACGGGCGAAGGTTCGCGCCTGGGCCTGCGAATCGTAAGAGAAGAAATAGGCGCGCGGAGGCAGCCGGTTTTCATGAGTGAGTTGAAGATTTTCCCAGCGATTCATATCGCCTCCCTGAACGGACTAAACGGATAGAGGTTATTTTAGTAAAACTTTTACTAAATAAAATCACCGGGAGCGATTTACTTTAACTCGATCACAAAATGAGCGTTACCGGACGCCTGCGGTTAGCGTCGGGAAGGGGACATTCCCGGAGGCGATGCTGCGCATCTGTCCGGGCTACCGTTTGGCAGACGGCGGTGAACCCGTAGCCCGGGCAAGGCGCGTCAAGCGCCGCCCCCGGG